>CAMAYU010000015.1 GCA_945862235.1 Schlesneria paludicola DSM 18645 | reverse complement strand
CTGCAGACTTGGCATCCGTCGGGTCGGACTCATCCGTCCGATCAGCCAGATATTTGACCACGTGCTGATCAACCTTCGACCCGCGCTCTTCCAGCAGCAGCCGATACGCCGACGCCCCCGATGTGACGACATCGGCCAGTTTGAGTTGGTACTCCTCGTCGAGCCGTTCATCGAGCGTCGTCAGGGCGTGCTTCATGTCGCGCACCCGAATCTCATCGGTGTGGCGACGCTCGGCCAGTTCGCGCCGTTCCTTGCGCAGATCGAGTTCCTGTTCTACGAGTTGGCTCCGCTCGACACGCAGCGCCAGCTTGGCCGCGTGCAACGCGAAGGCTTCATTGGCGACGTGTTCAGCCACCAGCAACTGCTCGTCGCGCGTGGCCCGGGTGTTGAGGATGTGCAGCGTCAGTTGTTGCCGTTTGGCAATGCAGGCGATGCAGCGGCGATCGGCCTCGTCGTGCTGAGCCAACCGTTGTTGAAGCTCATCGCCCAGACGATGAACGGTCGCACGGAGCGACTCCAACTGCTCGGCCTGCTTCACGAGATCGAGTTGTTTCGCGGCCTTCTGTTGTTCGAGCTGCTGGTACTGTTGCTCGGTGGCGAGTAACTCTTCGGCCGACGCGGCGAGGCTCGCTTCCAGGTGATGCAGCTCCTGCTCGGTCGCTGCGGCTTGGTCTTGTGCGCCGTTCAGTTCGAGTTGCCGTTGCGCGAACTCCTCGTCCCCCGCGCGAAGCTGCTCGGTCAGCGACAGCCGTTCACGACGGAGCCGATCCAGTGTTTGGTCCTGTGCCGCGAGGTCCGCCTTCAAATCGGCGAACCGTTGGTTGGCGTAGTCCAACTCCGCTGCGACCGCTTCCAGCTCTGAGTCGGCTCCCGTCAGCGATTGATAGACCGAGTGCAATGCCGACTCTTCCGCCTGAATGTCGCGGTCGAGCAGCGTGAGATCGTTCTTGATCCGGCGCAACTCACTGCGCCGCGACAACAACGCGGTCTCGCTCCGAATCGTCCCGACGTACAGCGTGCCGTTCGCTTCGAGCAACTCACCTTGCAGCGTGACGAAGCGGAGGCTCGTAGAACGGACGCCTGCGTCCGTTCGGCCAAGTTCGCCCGCTCGCGGCACATCATCAACGCGATCCGCACGGATGAGGGCGTCCGTGCTACGACACCCCGTAGCCAACCGCACCGCGTCTTCCATCGTGCGGACGATCCAAGTGTCGGCAAGGACGGCGGCGGCAAGACCCGTCGTGCCGCGATCGGACAGGACGAGCGCATCCGCGCGCATCACGACTCCCGGCTCGCGTGACAAGTCGGGCAGCGTGTTCGGGTCGAGTTGCAGATGGACGAAGCGCGACTGCTGCCGCACGTCGGGCATCGGCTGGCTGGCGGCGCGATCAGGAATGGCAATGAAACCGACGCGGTTCGTCAGCAGCACGGTCCCTTGATTCAAGTAGTCGAGCAGCGCCTGGTACTCGCGCAGCACGATCAGCTGTGCGCGAGGGCCGAGTGCCACTTCGAGCAACGCCGCGTGTTCGAGGTCCACGTCGAGCAAATCGGCGACGCTGCCGACGACCGAGTTCCACGGCGGATGCGGCGAAGAACGTGCTCGGTTGAGAATGTCCTTCACGCCGATCCCGAGTCCCTCCTGCCGCAGCTCGAGGTCTTCGAGCAGACTCTTCCGCGCGAGGGCCGCACTGCGCTGTTCGCGTTGTTCGGCGAGTCGCTGTTTCGCGTGATCCTGTTCGCCCAACAGTGACACTCGCTTCGATTGCGTCGCGCGGAGCATGGCCTGTGCGGCAGCTTGAGTCTGTACTGCTTCATCCACGCGCGAGAGGCTCTTGTCGCGCTCCATCTCCCGCTCGGCGAGCGTTCCATCGAGTTGATCGAGTTGCGACTGAGCCTTCGTCTGAGACGCCTGCACCGCCGACAGCGCCGCGCGCAATGTGGCCACCGCGCTGGATGTCGCCGAAACCGACTTGGTCAATTCGAGTCGTCGCGTGCGATCCCGATCCTGCTGCTCACGCCGCGCAGTGAGCGCCTGCATCGCGTGCTGATGCTGACCATCGTGAGCCGAGATGCGGTGCCGGTTCTCGGCATGATCGCGTTCCGACTCGGCGAGTCGGCTCTGTTGGGACGCAATCTCACCGTGTGTCTCGCGCACACGGTGACTGAGGACCAATTCCTGCTTCTGCAGGCGCGTCAGTTCCGTCTCGATCTCAATCAGCCGCGCCGTCTGATGCTGAATCGTGGTCTCGTGTCCGGCGATCGCTTCGCGCCCGCTCGCACTGCGACGATCGACTTCACGCAGCGTGTCGTCAAGTTTCGACAGGTCTGCATCGAAGGCTGCTTCGCGCACTTCGAGCTGTCGCTGATGTTCGGTCAGGGTGTCCATACGCCCGGTTGACGCGGCCAATCCGGTCTCGATCACATCGAGTTCGGCCGTGAAGAAGCGGAAGTCGTCGGCCGCGAGACCGTGCCACCACTGTTTCAGTCCGACGGAAACTTCGCGGTACTTGGCCGCTTTGGCGGCTTGGCTGCGAGTCGAGTTCAACTGCGCTTCGACTTCATCGACGATGTCGGTCAGTCGTTCGAGATTCTGACCGACTCGTTCGAGCTTCCGCTGCGCCTCGATCTTGCGCGCTTTGAAACGACTGATCCCGGCCGCCTCTTCAAACACGGCGCGACGACTGGTCGGGTTGGCCTGGAGAATCTGATCGACTCGACCTTGTTCGATGATGCTGTACGCGGAGGTTCCCGCGCCAGTCCCCATGAACAGGTCTTTGATGTCTTTCAGTCGGGCCGTTGCGCGGTTGAGCAGATACTCGGCGTCGCCATTGCGCCAGATGCGGCGACCGACCTGGACCTCTTGCGCGTCAGACGGCAGCCAACCTGAAGCGTTGTCGAACGTGATCGTCGCCTCGGCGTAGGCACTCGGCTTGCGACTGGCCGAGCCGTTGAAGATGACGTCGGTCATCTCTTTGCCGCGCAGGCTCTTGGCCGATTGATCGCCCAAAATCCACTTCATCGCGTCGACGACGTTGCTCTTCCCACTGCCGTTCGGCCCGACGACGCTGGTGATGCCCGTCGAGAAGTCGAACCGAGTGCGATCGGCGAAGCTCTTAAAGCCGAACAGTTCGAGGGACTTGAGCATGGAACAGTGACTCTGGGGCGAAAGCCCTTTTCTTCTTTGAGCGAGTAGCGTGCGAGGGGATTCAAACCGACAGACAATGAGACCTCTGAACGGGGTTGATCAATATCTTCCTTCCGAGAGCCATCACTTCTTCGATCCACCAAACCACGGCAGGCTTCGCTTCGGCTTGGCTTCGTCCTTCTTCGTTGTGGGCTTCACGGGAACGGCCTTCCGCGCGTTGGGTTCGTCGGTTTGAGCGGGTGGTTCATCGTTGCTTGCGGAAGCAGACTTCGACGGCACGTTGGCCATGTTGGCCGAGCCGTCTCCCTCCTTCTTCTCCTTCGCCTTGCGCGCGGCCACGTCATCCGGTTCGTTCTGTTCGGGGAACAGGTTTGGCATGTAGTTGTCCTTGCCGACTTTCGTTCCCTTCTTGCTGCCCGGCTTGGTCGGGTCGCTGTTCGGGCGGTAGTAGATGCGGCCACCTTCGGGGAGTTCATTCGCAGCCAGTCGCGTCGGCAGGTTCTTCTGTTTCGAAGCGTCGGCCAGCATCTGCACGATGTCAGGGTAGGTCGCACCCAATTCGTCAGCCGCGCGAATCACATCGGCCACGCGGGCTGAGACCTCGCGCCGTTCATCAGGCTTGCCGACTTCAAACCGAGCCAGTGAGACGGTCGCTGATCCCGGTTGCGCCGTCACCATGACGTGACGACCGGCGGTGAGATATAGCGGGGCGAGGAACTGCTGATCGACACCGAAGATCACGATCTCGGGCCGCGTCCGCAGCGTCGCGTGGACCATCGGTTCGCCCGTCGTTTGCAGGACGTGCAGTTTGTAATCGCCCAGATTCCGGTTCTTCTTCGCTTCGACGTTCTCGGGCAATCCGAGCGTGACGCCGCGAATGAAGGGGTCTTTGGGGTCGAGTGTCCATAGGGCGCGGAATGCGCCGTAGCGCGTCTCGGGCGTCGAGTCATTCATGAGTTCGCGCAGCCCGAGATGTGCTTCGGCATCTTCCACAGTGGAGATCGCGGCGAGAGCAAACACACGGAAGGCTCGCTCCGTGCGCGCCGCCTCGATCAACACGGGCAAGCCTTCGGTGTTGCCCAGATAGGCGAGCGCGATCGCCGAATGGAACCGGACTTCGATCAGCGGCGAGGTCAGCCCCTGCTTCAAAATCGGGACCGCTTCACCGCCGATCGCTTCCAGTTGCAGAGCGACTTCATCAGCCATGTCGGGTTCAAACAGCTCCTGCTTCAGCTTCTGCATTCTCACACGCATCGCGACGCTGTCCTCCTTGAAGGCCATGTGCCGGATCACTTGGAGGTAGCGCGGGTAGTTGTTCTTGTACTTTGGATGGACGGACAACTCGATCTTTTGATCGGTCTTCGCTTCGGCCATCGCCTTCTTGATTCCCTGCTTATCGAAGTCGTGGAATCGTTGCCCGATGGACTCGGCGACACGCGTTGCGTTACGGATGCTGCGGTAGTCGTTGCGCAGATAGAGCGAGAGATCGCGTTCCTTGAGGACCGTGGCCCCGCCGAGGACTCGCCCCTGCTTGAGCAGCGCGGGATTGTTCGCGGCGTCGCTGCCGATCCCGGAAGTCAGGATCGCTCCTTCGGCCTTCGCATAGGCATGGCCCTTCAGAACGCCGCGTCCCGGAACGAAGGCTTGTTCGGTCAGATAGACCTCCATCAGCCAGCCGCCCGCGATGCTCGAGGCCTGCGCGCTATCGGGGACGCGCACTTCGACATCAATTTTCTCTCCTTTGCTGAGCAGCGGAGGAAGCTTCGCACGGACGAGGACCAGTGCCGTGTCGGGCCGTTGCAAGATCGCGTTCGGATTGGCGAGTCCGTTCTTCTTGAGGTCTTCCATCAGCGCGGTGCGAAACGCAGACGGAGCCGGATCGCCGCCGGTCCCGTTCAGACCGACAACCAACCCGACGCCCTCCAGCGTGACCGCTTCGAGGCCCGCGAAGCTGGTGAGATCGCCGATCAGCGGCGTCGCAATCTTGGTCGCGAAGCGCTTGGCTTCTTCGTCAGCCTCGTCGTCATCGCTGGCAAACACGGGCGGACTTACCGCCGGTTTGGCCTTCGTCTTCGAATCTCGCGCTAACAGTGCGAGCGGAAACGAAACGCAGACAACGACGAGCAACCACCGCAGAAACGAGTACCGATTGAGAGTGTGTAGCGCAGGCATGACCAACGACTCCTTTCGCGGCACGGTCGCGCACGATCCGCGCAGGTCAGCATCCAACGAGACGGCAAAACGAGACGCCACCCGTTCACGCGATCCTTCGCGCAGCACGGAATGACGAGTGGGATGAACCCAAAGACAGGAATCTGGGACAGGGGGAGGGCGGGAACTTATGCCGGTCCCCCAACCCGGTCAAGACGACTTCAAACACGCCAATGCCTTTTGACGCCGGGCAATCTGTCGGGGGGCGAGTCTTCGAGGCCCGCCGTAAGTCGTATGACTTTGGACTTGTTGCCTTAGATTTCCGGGCTAAGGCAACAAGTCATCCGCACGAGGAACCAATTGTCCGACCACTCGAGGTCTCGCCCCCGCTACTTCGGATCGGCGATCAGGACCGCCTCGCACCAGTTGGCGTAGTCGGCGACATCGGCGTGCTGGCCGAAATCAACGAGCAGCGTCAGTCGCTTCGCCCCGCGAACAGCGAGAGGCGGGATGACGAGCGGAACGGAACGGCCAGTGATTTCTGCACTGGTCCAGACGGGTTTGCCATCCAGCTCGATGGCAAAGCGCACGCTGCCCGCTCCATTCGCGGTGTCGTCGATGCCGACGGTCGCGCGGAACTCGCTGTCGTGCGGCATGAGGGCGTAAGTCGCCGACATGCGGCTGTGCATCCCCAAACCCGCGCCGTACTCGGTCCCACGCAACGACAACGGGCCATGCAGCACATTGGCGTTCTTCACGAGCGGCCAGCGCGCTGCGAGGTACGGCGTGAACGCGATCTCAACCGGTTCGCGGTCAGCCAGTGAGACCACGCGGTTGCCATAGACGTGACATGACACAACGGCGGCGAGCGGCAGTGCGAGGACTTGCTTCGACGAAGTAGTGAGCTTGAGTTCGGATTCTTTCAATTCGACACCTGTCACCGTGAAGCGCGAGCCGTTAACGAGTGCGATCACCGACCGACGGCCTTCCGTTTTCGCGGCACTCGTCAAAGCGGGATTGAACCGGATCGCGCGGACTCGGCTGCGATCCAACTTCAAGGGGCCGGTCGCCTGCTTCAACGTGACAAACGCGCCGTCGAGTTGCTCGAACTCACCCTGCGTTCGGTCTCCGTTGGCGAGCAACACGATGTCGTCGCCCGGCGGCAGCGTCTGTAAATCGGCGAACAACCGCTGACGATCGGCCTTCGCTGCGGGGAGGTCGAAGACGACAGCCGCCACCGTTTCGAGCGGCAACTTCAGGTCATTCTGAACCGCGCCGGTCTTCCATGCCGCCGACAGCACGTCGTCCGCGATGGCCTTCGAGTGCGCAACCAGCCGATCTCCGTTGGCCAACAACACGAGCGACTCGCCCCCCGAGAAAGTGGCCGCTTTCCGGTCGAAGTGAAGCGAGACGACTTCATCGAGCGGCACTTCGCGCCGCGAGTCGCCTTCCAGAGTCAGCCGTTCATTCGTCCAATCGACCAGCATTAAGCGAGATGAACTGGCGCCGGTGGCCTCAATGACTGAGACCACTTCCCCCGCCATCGCCTGCGCCGCACCGAGGCAACCGAACCACAGCAGCGTCAACACAAACACGGCCGGCGCGGGAATGACTCCAGCCCAAGACAGCCACGCGACATGCACCGCGAGGAAGCGAAACAAAGTCTCCCCTTTCACAAACCACGTCGCCCAAGTTTGCGTTGGGTCCGACATCGAGACCTCGTTCTAAGTAGACGCCGCCCGGCTCATCTGCACAACTTTCTCTGCGGGTCTACCAGCCGTCACGACCACTCAAACGCGACTGGGGTCGGCAACATGCCGACCCCAGTTTTCGCTCACCGCATTTCAACGGTCTCACTGACCGCTGTCTTTCAGCTGGAAGCCCGTCGTCAGCGCGCCCTCTTTATCGGGGACCGTATACGAACCGCTGGTTCGCAGGTACTTCTGCAAGACTTCAAATGGCGGGAGCTTCCCGAGGTCGATCCCTTCGAGGAAGGTTTGGTTCTCGGCGTTCTTCAGCAGGTCGTACATCTGCTTGAGCTGATTGTCCTGCTTCTGGAACGAGATCATCGAGGCCTTCGCGGGGAAGTGCTTGGAAATCTGCTTGAACGCGGCGGAGTCCGCCAGCGTGGCGGCGGCGGCGGTGTCTGAGCGCAACATTCCTTCGAGCATCGGCGTGTCGTTGGTGATAACGAGCTGCCCTTCCGCCACGGCAAACGACATCGTTTGATCCGGCAGCGAGACTTCGTAGACGGTCTCACCGTTGAAGTCGCGCGATTCGACATCGGCCCCGTCCATCGTGGCCAGTTTCGCGAGCAGCTTCTTCGCCTTGGCCCCGTCCTTCACGGTGAGAGCTACGAAGAACGGATTCGCGACCGCGTCGTCATCGTCCTTCGCCTTGCCTCCCCCAACCACATGGAACTTGCCGTCGAGCAGATCGAGGAAATCCTTCTTCGGATGAATCCCCGGTTCGTTGTTCGCGACCTGATCCATGATTCGAGCGAGCGCATTGCGACCTTGGAACATATCGACCAGACCTTCAATCGCTTGATAAGCCCCGCCCACATTCCAGTTGCCTCCGACATACATGCTGGCCCCGGCCGAAACCCATTTGGGCGGAGCCAACTCGGTGGCGGGAAATTGAAACACGCTCAGGACACCCGCCGCTTCGGCGTAGACATACGTCTTGGAGACGGCATCGAAGTCGCCGGTGGCCATGTAAGTCGCGCCGCCCCAGCCCTTCAACTTGTCGAAGCCGAGCATCGAGATGAACGGTACCGCCATGCCGACCTGCGGCTGAGACGCTTGGGCCATGCTGATTCCGGCCCGCACCAAGCCGATCGGATCGACGAAGAACTTCATCGACGGTTCGCCCGACTCATCTTGGCAGCGGCTCATGACGTGCTTGAAGGTATCGTTCGCGGCGAGCGTGTTGTCGCTGTCCCCTTCCCAGCGATCGAGAATCGCCTTGAGAGCCGCCATTTCGGAACCGAACACCAAGTGGTTCTCATCGTTGAAGTACGACAACGTCTTGAACGGGAAGTCCTCTCCGGCGTCCTTGAACGTGAACGTGTGAATCTCGACATCGTTGACATCTTCGGCCGAATGCTCGGTCGCGTCTTCCAGCGACTCGTGCAGCTTCTTCAGCAGCTTTTCGACGATCTCTTTGCTGTCGCCATAATCGACCATCAACACCGCCGAGACCTTTCGCGCCGGCTGCTCCATCACGGCAAACGTGACTTCTCCCTGGGGCAGCTTGAGCAAGTCGTCGATTGAGACGCCCAGTTCGCCCTGAACCTGCTCCGACAGTTCACTCAGCTTCTTCTTCAGGTCGTCGAGGAACGGCTTCAACTCGGCATCGCGAAACATCGCGCCGCCCGTCGATTTGTCCCACTCGGCTTTGGACTGAGACACATCGGGGATTGTGACGAAGATGAGCGTCTCTTTCGGCAGCAACTTCTCACCGCCGGCATCTTCGTCCGCGCGGGCCATCTGCCCGCCCACCCATCCCTGCGCGAGGCACATCAACACCGCAGCGGTCCCGAACCACAGTCGTCTCATGAAAAAATCTCGTTTCTATTCGATGCGTTTGGCGAAGGGAGACAGAACCGCACGATTCGCCATCGTCTGTCGAGCAGTTCTGTAACAGAGGTGAAGCCATGCCGAACCCAGCCCAATTCGGCGGCGTATCTTGGCGAGTCCCGTTTCTCAAGACAATCCCGCTGTATCTCGCGTGGAGATCTCGCCTACGCAACTCGCGGTTGTCTCGGGCGGGGACGCGGGCGATGCGTGCCGCCACTCAGGCTACCCGGTGTTCATGAAAACGGTTTCACGACGCAGGCGTCCCCAAGGTGCAGATAGGTCGCAACGGAGATTGCGACTCGAATCATCCGTCACGAGCCTCTGAGGCTGGCAATGGCACGAGGCCGATGCAAAAAAAGACCTCGGATTTCACGGAGATCACGGATAAAGAAAGATAAGAAGAGCGTCACCGAGCTTCGCCCGACATGACCTCCATCTTCATCTGCCATTGTTTGATCCGTGTCCTCCGTGAAATCCGTGGTTGCCTCTCTTGCTCGCGGTCGCAAAATCAACGGCGGCGTGTCACTCCAATCGAACGACTCAACGACTACTTGCCACTCGCGGCAATCGGTGTCTTGCGGCGTGGCGGGTCGAGATAGCGGAAGCCCGAGTTTGGGTTGTTGCGGTCGAAGGCGAAGGCTTCGTGGTTGTCGAGGAACAGTTTCAAATACGGCGACGGGATCGCGAAGCCGAGGCCCTCGGCAAACAACAGCTTCATGTTTGTGACGCCGATCACTTCGCCACGAGCATTGAACAGCGGGCCACCACTGTTGCCCGGGTTGATCTCGGCCGTCGTCTGAATGTAGACCTGCCCTTTGAAATTGCGGTTCTTCGTGCCGATGATCCCCTGCGAAACGGAGCGTTCCAACCCGAGCGGGTTGCCGATCGCGAAGACTTCTTCGCCCTCTTGCAGGTCTTCGTCCGCAGCGAGGAAGACTGGCTTGAACACCAAGTCTTTCTGCGCCGGGATCTGGAGCAGCGCGAGATCGAAGAACGGATTCAAGGCGACGATCCGCACGTCATCCACACGGCGGCGATTGAACTCGCCGTCGGCTCCACGATGAAAAATGGTGGCCGAGATCCGCGTCTCCTTCTCGATGACGTGGCAGTTCGTCACGCAGAAGCCGCTCTCATTGACGATGAACCCCGAGCCGAGTCCGCCTGGTGTCTGGATCAGCACCACGCCCTCACCAAACTTCTCGGTCAAGTCTTTCACACTGCGACGGGGCAGTTCGGCAGTTCGGTAGAGCTTGTGCTTCTTCACTTCGACCGGAACGTTGGCCGATCCCTTCGAGGCCGTCCGCGTCTTGATTTGCGACAACGGCACCTTCACGACTTCCACACCGATATCCACCAGCAGTACATCGCCCTGCTGCTTGAGCACGTCCCCCTCGATGGTGTTCCCCGTCTTCAACTCGAACACGTCCGCGAAGACAACTCGCGGGCCACCGGCGGCGATCGCGAGGACGATCAACACGAGTCCAACAGACGAGACGCTTCGGAAGGAGAGACGCGGCATAAGAGGACTCCGGCGTGGTGAACGATTCGACATCGGACGGGTTGGTTGCCGTTGTCGGCTAACAGCCTGTTGAGAATCACCCCACCGGGCTTGCCCCCGGTGGAATCAGGTTTTTGCACTACTCAATTTCTTTTGGATTCAGAAGTAGTGCAAAGCCCCGCAAGCTGCCGGGGCAAGGCCGGTGGGGTTGTTCAACGGGCTGCTGATTACTGCGCGTACTTCGGATGACACTCCGTACACGACTTGCCGATCTTGTTGATCGACTCGGTGAACTTCGCGTAGTTCATGTCCTTGGCCGCTTCGCCGGCTTCCTTGCCGCCGGTGATCAGGTCCGTGGCATACTTCTGATAGTCCGCCTCTTCCGTGTCGGGATAGCCTTCCATTGCAATGATCTTTCCAAACGCGGCGATCAGCATCGCTTCGTGTTGGATTGTTTCCATCTCCGACTTCAGCTTCGCTTCGGTGTTGATGTTGAGCCGCAGCCATTCAGAAGCTCTTTCGATCCGCTTCATCAGGCCCGAGCGTTCGGCCGTTTCCGAGAACGGTCGCTTCGCAACGACATCGCCCGCATCGGCGGGAACCGTGCCACCGAACACCGACGCGAGTTTCTCGTAGGCAACCTTCGACTTGTCGAAGTATTCCTTGCCTGGCTGACCGGATGCCGACGACAGTTCCGAACAGAAGTCGCGAATGAAGTGAGCGTTACTCTTCCAACTGGCAGCTTCGCTGTGCTCGATCCCGATGCCTGCCAGACCCGCGAGCGCGGCTGCATCCCAGCTAATATCCTTGCACTTTTTGTTGTACGACCCCGGCCCCTGCATGTCGGTCGTGATTTGGTTGCGCAGCTTCTTGGTCTCATCTTGAACGACATCGATCGAGATGAAGTCGCTCCACACGAGACCGCCGCCCCCCGCTGCCGCCTTGGGAGCGTCGGTGGTCGTTTTGGCTGGCGTCTCAGCCGGAGCGGCATCCGTCTTGGCGACGGTCGCGGTCATCGGTGCCGCTGCCGTGTTTGAAACCTCACCCAAGGGATCGTCAAAAAAAGCGTCATACGGGATGCCGCGACTGCTCTTCTTGCCGCCGCCACTCGATGCGGACTTCGAGTCCCCCGCGTCACCGTCTTCGTTCCGTGCGGTGGTCTTCGATTTGGATGAGGTCTTCGGAGCCGCCGCAGACTTCTCACCTTTGGAAGTCGTTTCGGCCTTGCCACCACAGCCAATCGCGCAGACCAACGCGATCAAGACCATCGACATTCCCGACCCATGACCGAACCGAGTCGGGTGGCCCGGCGCGAACGATGCCATTCCACCACGCCCGTTGTTCCCGAAACTCAACATCTCAAACTCTCCTTCGATTTCAGCGAGGGACTCACTGAGAAAATGAGTCCACTCGCGTTTTGTGGCAGCGTAATGAACGGGGCGGATTATGGTTTCAGCACGGTGTCACCGCAATGAGTTCGACGATGTGCTTCCAAACCGTGGACGAGATCGTTGAGCCGCTTGCATGGTGAGGGTGGCGCAATTCATGCCACCCCGAAGCGTGAGCGAGGACGCAAGCTGCATCCTCGCTCACGCTTCGGGGTGGTGTCAGCGTGCCCGAGCCTGCTGATACATCAGCCAATGCTGCGGACTGGGCTAGCTGGGGAGAATTTGACGCCCATTCCTTGTCTCGGCAAGGTCAACGTACTATTCGTATCTCGTACTTTGAGTCCTAAACGGAGCGGCTTTTACCAAGTTTGGCCGAACCAAACCGGAGTCACCCGGACTCATGATCTATGTTTTGCCTGAGGCTCAAGCGGTTGGCCACTGCGGCTGGTGCGAGTGCCTCTAAAATTTTGAATTGAGGTCGCCTGCATCTCGCAACGGAGTGGATGCCGGTCCTCACAGTAAGGAGAGCGACGATGAGAAAGTTTGTTGCAAGTTGCCTGTTGGGATTGGTCGCGATGGCCACCGTTTCCAACGGTGCCGAGTCCCGGTTCGTTCGTCCGATCAGCCAGTTGGGACGCACCCCGACGCTGCTGAGCCAGGTCGATCTGCCAATGCCCGCACCACTGAACCCCGTCCCGGAAGTTCAGTACAGCGGTCCCGTCGGCGAGATGCCGATGATGCACAGCTCGGTTGAGGTGTATCAGAACGTGAAGTACCGCCAGGAATTCAAGGCGGCCCCCTGTGCGAAGCCCATCATCGTGCAAGTTCCCGATCCCTGTGCCTGCAAGACGGACTGCTGCACGAAGGCGTGCGTCAATGTGCAGATTTGCGTCCCCGAATGTGGCTGTCCCAAGGTGAAGGTCACGCGCTGCGGCAACAAGGTCCGCTATGACTACGGCAAGTACGCCATCGACATCGTCTCGGCCCACGGGCGAGTCGTCGTGGACTACGATCGCTGAACATTCGATCTGAGTGCTGATGGAAGACAACCTAGCGGCCCCGCGTTCCTGAACGCGGGGCCGCTTTCGTTTCGCGGTCGCAAAACAGCAACACGGCCCACGCGGTTGAGTGAAGCAATCCGCTCACTTTGGATCGTGTGCTGGTTGAGCGAGAACTCGGCCGGTCGTCGCGGCCGATGGCACTCGGGAGCATTGGGCCGAAGCTTCGAGATTTTCCAAGAAAGGTCCGACCTGCTTCCAAATCGGTTCTATATTGGCTTGTTGTTAAAAGTCCCCGCATACGGCGGGGCGATGCAAAACCTAATCAAAGGGCAGGCCATGGTGACTCTCAAAGCACTCGTCGTCGATGATTCCGGCGTCATGCGAAAAATGGTGATGAAGGGTCTGACTGAATCGAAGCTCGTCAACTTCGAGTTCATCGAGGCGGTCGATGGTCAGGATGCCCTGACCAAGTTCGATCCGAAGGAAATCGATATCGGCTTCGTCGATTGGAATATGCCGAACATGACGGGGGTCGAGTTCGTGCGAGAAATTCGGAATCTGTATGGCGGGGGTGTTGGCAGTGTGCCGCTGGTCATGGTCACCAGCGAAAAGACGATGGGCAAGATTCAAGAGGCCCTGGACGAAGCGGGAGCGGACGCCTTCATTTGCAAGCCGTTCACCATTGAAGAACTGCAAACCAAGCTCAAGAAAACGGTGGAGCGAGCTGGCATTCTCCGGTTGCGCAAGGACGCGGCTGAGAAGAAGAAACAACAACCCAGCGGCGGACTACTCGCCGGTCTGTTCGGTTGATTGGTGCTGGCTCCTGTTCTTGGTGTGATGGTCTGCGCGTCGCGGAAGACCCTTCATCCCAGTTCTCTCCCGACCACCGAAGCGGCGGTACCCGAGCCGGGGTGAGGGAACAAAACGTAATTCTGTGGATCGAAGTCTCCTGCTGAAGGCGGATGCAATATGAGTTCCAACGTACAAGGTGACCTAGCCTCCGTCATTGCCGACGCGGTGAAGTCTTCGGTGGGAGTGACCTTCAACTCCATCTTCGGCGAGCCGCCGGTGTCCGTCGCCAGCGAGGGCCCCACGGAATCGTGTGCCCGTGTGGCGAGTGTCATCTCCTTTTTTGGGACGAGTCCGTGGGCGCTCACGCTCGTGCTGCCGGAAGAGACCGCCGTGAAGATGGCGCTCAAATTTACGGGCTTTGAAGTCCCGTTCGACTGTGCCGACATGGGCGATGTTGTGGGGGAACTCACCAACGTCTTGGCGGGAGAAGTGGTGGCACAATTGAACCGCCGCAGCATCCAATCGCAGATGTCATTGCCGATGGTCGCGAGGGGCAACGATGTCGAACTGTTGAAGCCCACGGGAGCACCCGCCAGTCATCTCGGGTATCAGTCGGCTCAAGGCCACTTCTGGTTTGAAATCTGTACGGCGTCCACGGTCCAGCGGTTGTGCCGGAAGCCGGGGACCGCCGCCTGATCCGGAGGACCGGACATCGCAACGCATTGAGGAGGGACCAGCGACGCCAATTAGGAGTTACGCAGTGGCGTTGATTGTCTGTCTGTCTGTCGTGTGGGTGTGTGCGGTAGGCGCGGACGATGCCCCACTTGGCGGACAGCCAGTTAGTGCCGGTGTGGAAGCACCACTTCTCGATCACCAGAAACGCCCGCAACGCCAGTCCGATGTGACCGCGCTGGGCGCCCCCCTTGCGGCACTGACAGCGTTCCACGTTCGTCACCTGTTTCAAGCCCCGATGGTACTCTTCGATCCGCCAACTGGCGTCGACCAAGCGCAAACGATCCCGTTCGTCCAACTCCAGGTTACTCGTGGCCCAGTGCGCCGTCGTGCCGTCCTTGGCGACGATGCGAAACACTTTGACGAGCCCGTACCCCTCCAGATGAACCACCGTGCCACTCGCGGCAATGTCGCAGGCGCTGACGGCCCGGAACCCCGTTTGATTCGGGTTCACCCGCCGATTGGATTTCAGCCGCGTGAGCCACGGCCACCCCAGCGTTTGCAGCCGTTGCAAGTTTTCCAGACTGCTGTACCCACCGTCGAACAGCACGCACTCCGGAGAGAAACCACGCTCCTGCGCCACGCGCAGCAAATCGCCGAAATGGTCGTTCTTCGACTGGCCGTCGTTGGGTTTGTCGTAAATCCGATCGTCACAGGGGGGGGCGGGGGGCGGTCACCATCGGTCCACAACAGGGTCGGCAGGTCGATCCCCTAGACGACGCGGTGATGTTTGCCCGACCACATGTGATGTACCAGGTCCATCTTGCGGGCGTAGGGCTTGGTCGAGCACGCTGTCGTCCAGCACCAGCACACCGGAGGTGCGGCGAACATCCGACCGCACCTCGGTCCACAGCGTCTCGCTGTCGGGTTCCAGCCGGGTGTAGGCGTCGTGTACCGCAGGGGCAGACGCGTCGGGCTGCGTCCGCTACGCCTCCATCGCCGCGGCGCGTGCGGGGGCGATCACGAAATCAATAAACTGCGAGGGCGTGACTTTGGGAGCACTCATCCGGGCGAACCTAGCCCGTCTGCGGACGTTCCGTAAGCCGAAAGCCACAACACTGCGTCACTCCTAGCCAATGTCGCGCTGGTCCCGATTTTTTCCCCGGCGAAGAGATCTCAGCGAAAGCGGGTGAGTCGAAACGAAAGTCGCCTTTGACTCAGCCGCCGGACCGCGTAATCACAAAGTGAGTGCCGTTGGGCTGACGCCGCCCCGCTCAGAGGCTTCACCGAAGACCGCGAGTCTCCCTCAGGTTCAGGCCGTGAGCGCCGCGCACCGCGTCTCTGTCAGACGCACGATGAAGGGCAAGCCTTCGCACGACAGGCGGGCGACCACCGTGTGGTCGGCATCCGCGACGGGAAGAGAGCACGTCTCCTCCACATTGGGGAGTGACAGGTCGCACTCGCCACCGGACAGGATCCCCTTCACGTTGCCGCCGATCACGTTGACGATTTCGCCGAGCGCGTCACGCAGATGGTCTTCCTCGACATCGAACACGTCGATGAAAAACATGCGGCACGCGATCCACCGAGCGATGACGAGATCGGTTTCAATTTCGACTGTCGCGGCAATTTCGCCGCTGATCTGGACGGAGGCGATCCAGCGCACGGCGTCAGCGTTGGCCGACACGGGGCCTGCCAAAACAACGTCGAGCATGGTTCCGCAAACATCGCAGGCAAGTTGTGACAGCATCGATTCATCAATTGGGAACATGGTTTGGCTTTCTCGGTCAGGTGTGTGTGTGGAATGGGAAGCAGAATCGAGAACGGGTGTCCGATTGAGTTTGGCCATCAGCGGGAAGTGCGCCGACGCTGACGCGGAAATGTTCGGGCCCGGACTTGCGGCCTGACTCGTTTTCAAAAGGACAGCATTTCCATGGCGTCCCGCCGGGAGGTTTCCATCACGGTGGCCGCGATCTTCGCGAAGCGACTGGCGGCTTCCGGCACACCGCATTTCTCCAGCAGTGCGACCGATGGGTTGCTCTGCGGGTCATAGTCGTTTGCGTCGTCGTACCGTTGCAGGTGGTTCGCCATGTGATCGCTGGCGGCGATCAGGGCCACGAATCGCTGATGATTCACCGATTGCTCGGGATGATGGTGGTATCGCACCACATCGATCAGCGGCTCGGGCAGGGCATTTTTCTGAGCGAACCAGACGCCCACCTCGCAGTGATTCGTTTCGATGGCGTTCTGCTCGGTGATCAGCGTCTCCTGGCTCTCGTCGAAACTCATGGGATCGATGACCGAGAACTGATCGGGGTAGCAGGTCGCCAGCAACATCCGGCCGATGTCGTGAATCAGCCCGCCGACGAATTCCTCGCCCTGAAAACCGACATTCAATGAGCGATTGAGATGCAGCCCGAGCAGCGCCGTGGTGAAGCTGTGCCGCCAGAGCGTTTCGCGGATCCACTCCTCGTCCAGCGTCATCTGTTTCATCATGCTGCTGAAGCTGGAGGCGATGATCAGACTCTTGCACTGCCGGAATCCGAGTCGGACCACCGCTTGATGCAGGTTCATCACGGTCTGTTCGCCGGCGAACAGGATGCTGTTGGCCATCCTGAGGATGTCCGAGGCCAGTGTCACGTCCCGTTCCACCACGGCCGCAAATTCGTTGATCCCGCAGTCGGGATCTTTGGCGACATCCATGGCCTGTGCGGCGATGGCGGGAAGCATCTTCAGGTGCTTGGCCCGCAGACGCAGTTGCTCGTGGACCGCGGTCGGCAGCCGCGGTGCGTCGGAATTCAAGGGGGCGAGGAGTTCTTGCAGTGCGGACATGGGCAACCTTTGGGAGTGATGGTCAGCAGCCGTCTCCGTGGAAATCAGGGTGAACCGGCCGCGCGTCAGGCCATGGTGACGCCGATGAGATTTAACTTGTCCACCAGGATCTGCGGCGTGAACGGCTTCATCACAAATTCATCGACACCCGACATGAGGGCCCGCGCCATCTTGGACGGCTCGGTTTCCGAGGTGACCATGACCACTTTCAGCGTTTGGTAGTCTGCATGGGCGCGGATCGCCCGCACGAACTCCAGGCCATTCATGACGGGCATGTTCCAGTCCACAAAGACCACATCCACGTGCCCCATCTCGACGAGACGGTTGAGGCCTTCGATTCCGTCTCCCGCTTCCGTCACCTGGAAACCGAGTGGCTCGACAATCTGTCGCAGGATGCGCCGCATGGCACGCGAATCGTCAATGATCAGGGTTTTCATAGTTCACCTTTCGTGGGAATTATCGCAGCCGATAGATGCTGGTCTTCTCGACTTCGGAACGAACGTAAGACTCGTCAAGGTTGAAGGTACTCTCAGCCCCCCCCAACAGTAGGGCTCCGTCGGGACGCAGCAGGCGACGGATCTTGCCCAAGATGTCCTTCTTGGTCTGAACGTCGAAATAAATCAGCACGTTCCGAATGAGGACGATGTCCATTGGAGGCAGAGTCGGCCAAGCCTCGATCAGGTTCAGCGGACGAAACTCGATCATCTGGCGGATGGTCTCTTTCAGTTGCCAGGTCAGGCCCTGACGGTCGAAGTACTTCAGCAGAAAGGCAGCCGGAAGGCCGCGGTTGACCTCGATCTGGTTGAAGCAACCGGAACGAGCCTTTTCCAAGACCTGAGTGGAAAGATCGGTGGCCAGAATCTTGACATCCCAACTCGCGAGTTGAGGCAGGTGTTCTCGAATCAGCATGGCCAGACTGTAGGGTTCCTGGCCGGTAGAACTGGCCGCGCACCAGATCCGCAGTTGACGTGTCGCCGCCCGCTTCGTGGCGAATTCCGGCAAGAGCACTTTGCGGAGCGCCTCGAAGGGCTGCAGGTCGCGGAAGAAGGAGGTTTCGTTGGTGGTCATCGCCTCGACCACTTTGGTGTGCAAGCCGCCAATCGGACTCAGACGCAGTTTGGCCACCAGTTCGTCAATGGACGCAAAGCCCTCGCGCCGCGCCAACGGTAGCAGACGCGACTCCACGAGATAGGTCTTCTCGGGTTCGAGCACGATTGCCGACCGCTTGCGGACGAAATGGCTGACAAACTCAAAATCGACGGATTGCAAGATGCCCATCCTTCCTTAGTGTGGTGCCAACGAGATTCAAGCTCACTCGTCGAGATCCAACTCACTCATCGAGATTCAACTCACTCATCGAATGGATGCTCTGATGGCTTACCGGGAACTTGCTTTAAATCGCATATCCGACATGCGGAGGGCGTGACCGCGAACGATTCTGCGGATGCGACGGGATGAGTCTGTCCGAACCAGCAGGCCAAGAGTTTCGAAATCGCTGTGCGCGAGCCCTTCGCTGTGTGCGGGTCTCCCGACCCCGCCTCCAATTCCGCGTCGTCATTCGTCACGAGACCCACCAACCGAACCGTTGATTGCGGCAGTGGCGGCATTTCAAAGGCACGATGGATGACTGCTTCCTGGTCCAGCGTCACAAATATTTGAGAGTCCTTTCAGTGGGAATTCCGACGCGGCCTTTCTGCACGCGCCTCACAATTTCCCCCGCGATCTGATTGAGCGGCAGCACTGCATCGGCCAAACCCGCATTGGCCACGAAGCCGGGCATGCCCCAGACGACACTGCTCTGCTCGTCCTGCGCGAGCACTTGCCCGCCGACGTCCCGAATCAATTCACAACCACGCAGGCCATCTTGGCCCATGCCGGTCAGGATCACGCCCAAGGTTCCTGATCCGTAAATGCCGACCACGGATCGAAACAGCACATCCACCGCTGGCCGACAGGAGTTTTCGGGAGGCTCCTGTTGCAGAGCCAGCACCAAGTTGGCCCGGTCCCGTTTGACGATCATGTGATAATCGCCGGGAGCGACATACGCCTGACCGGGCAGTATCCGATCGCCGACGGCACCCTCGTGTACACCGATCTCACATTGCTGATCCAGCCGGTCGGCCAACAACTTCGTGAACATGGGCGGCATGTGCTGCACGATGACGATCGGCACGGGAAAATTGGCGGGAATCGCCGGCAGAAGTTCGGACAAGGCATTTGGACCGCCGGTCGAAACTCCAATCGCCAACACCTCAATCGGCGAGGCTTTGACAAGTGCTGACCGAGGAGCCGGAACCGGACGCGCAACATTCGGCGCTGGGGTCGCGGCGGCAGGCGCCACGCGTCCCGCCTTGCCGCACAGGGCTTTGATCTTCGGGATCAGTTGGTCGCGCAACGACTGCTGAGCCGCCGCCACGCTGCCGACATTCGCCGGCTTGGTCACATAGTCGCTGGCCCCGCGAGACAACGCATCGAGCGTCGTCGTGGCTCCCCGCGCGGTCAGCGTGCTGAACATGATCACGGGCAGCTTCGGATAGATTTTGCGGATCGCGACCAGAGTCTCCAGGCCATCCATCTCCGGCATCTCGATGTCCAGCGTGATGATGTCCGGATTGACCTGCGGAATCTTCGCCATCGCAATTTTGCCATGCGCGGCCGTGCCGACAACTTCCAACTCCGGATCGGCTGTCAGTACGTCGCTCACAATGCGACGGACGACGACGGAGTCATCAACAATGAGAACTCGAATCTTGGCCATGAGATAATTACCTTGTGTGTATGCTGGAATCGAATGTTTATCACCTGACATGCAGTCAACAGTGATCGCATTCAGCGCGGTGTCCAATCCTTTCGCCGGGAAGCCGCACAGCCAGCACAGGTCATAATGAACATCTGTGATTCAGCCCACGGAAGACACAGAAGGAATTGCGGGCAGAGATTGGCCATTCCACGAGTTGCTCCCGCGACTTAGATCGCCCTATGGTCTTCGTCTCTTTCCGTAATGACCGTGTAAGAAATTTGATGGCGCAATCCGTGAGGGATCCGGTCACCGATAGAACATCCTCGCTGATCGTCAGAACGTTGACGGTGGCAAATCAGCGTTCGCCCGCCGGCTTTTTCTTCGACTCGAGCACGAACGAGCAGACCAATGCTGAGCCGCCGCGGACGGCACAGCGGGAGAGCGTTTCGGCTTCGGGGATGAGGTCGAAGTTGAAGGCAAAGCGACGGCCGAGCACCTCCAGCATCTTGGGCAGGCCCTCGACAGTGATCCACTGTCGCTGCTCCGGATGCCCGTGGAACATTTCGGTCGAGAGATAGCACCGGCCACTCGGTGCGAGAATGCGATCGATCTCTTCGCCGAGCCGCTGGATTTGATCGTCCAGCAACGACGTTCGGAACTCGTCCATCGTGGAGAGCCGCCGAGCCTCCTCGTCGCTGCTGTGCGGTCCGATCTGTGCGGCGACATGCTCGGCAAAGTAGCCGTATCGGTTCGTGCTCGAGCTGTGATATCACCATCGACGAGGTCACCATCTGCACTGCGTCTTGGGAGATGCTCAGCGGCCGGCGATGAGGCCTGACACGAGCGGCGAGAACGCGGGCACGAGCGAACAGCCGCTTCCCGGTGCGGACGGGACCGAGATCTGTGCTCACCGCTCGGCCAAAGTCGCCCGCATCGCCAGCCGTCACGTGGGCGTAGTGAACTATTGGCAGATCGCCAAGCTCGAAGGCCGCACAATGCAGCGGTTCGCCCTGACTCGGCACAAAATGCTCGCAGACGCCTGCCGTCCGCATTCCCGGCGGGATGCTGGAAGTGACGGCAATCGCGCTGGACAGAGGGAATCCTTGGGTTGCAATACATGCAGTTCGGTCGGCCATCGGCATCCGTTTCGATGATCGAAAGCATGACCCCGACGTCCACAGAACCTGGCAACCAATCGGCCAGGTAAACCATCGCCCCCGTCGCAAGAAATGTTCGGTAGGGGATGTCATTCAGAAGGCCCGCATCCAGACAAGTGACGGCGCTGGGTGAAGTCGCGGCGAACACGCGCCGGATGTTCTTACGCTGCTGATCGAAGGTATCCCGACAACACACCGCATACTGATCCGCCGCGCTCGGCACCTGGGAATTGGCACCTGAAAATAAGTTGTCCCAACTCGTCGATGTCATGTTCGGCTCCGTCCGATCGATTCCTCGCCTCTTCGCCAAAATCGGATGACTTCGCTACCAGTGCCTCCGGCCTGCCGTCAAGTTTCGGAGTCGCCGCAGTAGTTGATCGGTCTGCCCATAAATCCTGGTAGAGATCTCGCCCGATGTCGTGCTGGTTTTCGGCCAGTTGGGAAGCTATTTCGGCCCATTGCCTAACTGATGAGAGTTCGTTGCGTTTGTGGTTCGGCGGCGATCACCGGCAGTCGCCAGACCACGATTAAGCCGATCGTTGCCAAGCCGAACAAGAGCACCAGCAGCGGCCAGGCGAGGTTTGTCAAACAAACGCTGCCAGTGATCGCGAGCGGAATGCAGATGAAGGCCGCGAGCTTGGCCTGTGGTCGGACGGCACGGTGCGCTTGCCAGTCGCACAGCAGCGCTCCCCAGACGGGGAGCCGAAACAACCACGCTCGCCAGGCGGGGCTGGAACGCGAGAAGAAGAAGCTTGCCAGCAACAGAAACGGCGTCGTGGGCAGGATCGGCAACAATGCTCCGAGTCCCGCCAAACCAACAAAGCAGAGTCCCAAGCCGACGTACAGCCCACGTCGCAATCCGGCCACTGATCGATTCGTTTCCTCGAACATGGCTGATCCTCCGGGACGATTTTCCTGACCCCACCGCTGACCCGACTGAAGATCTCTAAGTGTTTGGGGAGACCTTCGGTCGGGCCTTGTGGGGCATCCTTACCAGCTTCGTGACACCTATTTTTTGGCTTTCACAGCGGCTGGCTTACGTCCGGATTTCTCCGCCTGATCGCCGACGTTGAACTCATTGACGAGCGATTGCAGTTCGACGGACATGCGCGTCAGTTCCTCTGTGGCTCGCTGGCTGTTATTGGCACCTTCCGTCGTGTTCTTGGCGGCTTCGGCGACGGACGTAATGTTCTGAGCGATCTCGGTCGTCCCTTTGGAAGCTTCGGCCACGTTGCGGCTAATTTCGTTGGTTGTCGCGGTCTGTTCTTCGACGGCGCTGGCGATCGTGCTGGAGATGTCGTTGATCTGGTTGATGACCGCGCTGATCTCGGCAATCGCTCGGACTGCGCCTTTGGTATCGCTTTGAATGGCCTCAATTTTCTGGCTGATGTCTTCAGTCGCTTTGGCGGTTTCCTTGGCGAGTTCCTTGACCTCGTTGGCCACGACGGCGAAGCCCTTGCCCGCCTCACCGGCACGCGCCGCTTCGATTGTGGCGTTCAACGCCAAGAGATTGGTTTGCTGCGCGATGGAGGTGATGACTTTGATCACCTTGCCGATCTCGATGCTCGATTCGCCAAGCTTGGTAATCGTGGCGTTGGTCGTCTCCGCCACCTTGACCGCTCCGGTGGCCACCTTGGCGGCCTCCGTCGCATTCTTGGCAATTTCTTTGATGCTGGCACTCATCTCTTCGATGCCAGTGGCCACGGTCTGCGTGTTCTTGCTGACCTGCTCGGCCGCGGCAGACACGACGTTGGCCTGAACAGCAGTTTCCTCCGAGTTGGCGGCCATCTGCGTCGCCACGGCGGACAATTCTTCTGATGCGGCGGCCAACGTACTGGCGCTGGAGCCGAAGGAACTGAACGTGTGACGCAACTTCACTAGCAATTGGGTCAGGCCCTCGCCCATCCGACCAATCGCGTCCTGGCCCGACACGGTCACTTCCTTGGTCAGGTCGCCCTCTGAGACGGCATTGACCACTTCCAGCATCGAATCGACCTTGCTGCGCAATTCTTCCGCCTGCAGCCGTTCCTTTTCCGCCAGATCCTTGACCTGCTGTTCCGTGGCGAGTCTCTGGGTGATGACTTCCCAAGTCACCATCGCACCGAGGTAGTTCTTGTTTTGATCCAAGATCGGGCTGACCAGCAAGTCGAGTGACTCAGGGCCGACTTGAATGACGACCTTGCGCGGGAGGTTTTTCGCGTCGCTCAGGATTCCCCGTTGATAACTGGGGTTTTTGTGGAACACGTCGATGTTCTGGCCGATCATCTTCTCGACGGGAACCGGCAGCAGATGCTGGAGTGCCTTGAGCGTTTTGGTGGAGGCCGGGTTCATGTACCGGATCACCAAATCCTTGTCGGCGAACATGATGTTGACCGGTGCCTGCTCCATCATCGACTGGATGCGGGCCACCTCGGTTTCGGTCTTGAGCTGCTCGGTGATGACCGACCAAGTGACCATCGCGCCGATGTAATTCTTCTTGTCGTCGTAGATGGGGCTGACGAGCAGGTCGAGCGTTTCGGGACCGACTTGGATGTTGGCCTTGCGCGGCAGGTTCTTCGCATCACTCAGCAGTCCCCGCTGGAAGGACGGAACCTTGTGGAACACGTCGATGTTCTGACCGATCATCTTCTCGACGGGAACCGGCAGGTATTGCTGGATGGACTTCAAGGTTTTCGTGGAGGCCGGGTTCATGTAGCGGATGTTGAGATCGAGGTCCGCGAACATGATATTGATCGGCGAATTCTCCGACATGCTGGCGAAGCGCGTGTTGATGAAGCGCTGATTGACGGCCTCGGTCGTGTCCACCGCGAACTTCACCACTTTGAACGGCTTACCTTCGGCATCGAAAATCGGGTTGTAGCTGGCCTCAATCCAGACTTCCTTGCCTCCCTTGCCGATCCGTTTGTATTCGGCCGCTTGGAACTTCCCGTCGCCGAGGTCACGCCAGAACTGCTTGTACTCCGCGCTGTCCCGATAAGAGGGTTCGACAAACAGGCTGTGGTGCTTGCCCTGGATCTCGTCGAGCCGATAGCCCAACGTCTTCAGGAAGTTCTCATTGGCCGTGATGATCGTGCCGTCCAATTCGAACTCGATGACCGCCTGGGACTTGTTGATTGCCGCCACTTGTCCGGCGTAGTCCACGAATTGCTGTTCGCGTTCGGCAGCGATCTTCGGATCGGCGTTCCCATTGCGCGAGTTCACTTTGGCGTTCGGGCGACGATCTGGTTGGGTCGACATTTCGGGAGTCTTTCTTTGTTGGGCACGATCAGCGCGAGGGGATGGGATATTGACAATCTCGAGGGCGAGTGGGCGATCGCCGCCACAACCTCGTCAATCAAATCGAACGGGACTTCGAGCTCTTGCCTCGTGGCGACCAAATGCCCGGCAACTCGGTCAAAATGCCGCGGCTCAATCGGGAATATATCTTGAGCTTCGCGCATCGGACGCCCCTTGATAGACGTCCGGAACACCCAGGGCCGGCCCAAAGTACTGCTTCTGCCGGCCCTTCAGCCATTCCAAGTTGGTCCGGCTGAAGAACGATTGCAGTTCCGCATCCACCAACACGCGGTCATAAAATGCCTCAACCACCGCGCCGATCGCCGACGCCCCCCACAGCCGCTCCTAAGGCACTCAACGACTTGGATCGTCGTTGGAAATAGCCGTCCGTCGTGAGCATGAAGTCCCCCTGTTCCTCTGTGGTACCTTCAAGATTCTAAGCCTTGGGAGTGATCTGAGTTTAGTGAAGTGTCACTTGGAACAGCTGCGTCCGATCGGCTGCTCCGACTCTCAGCTCGGCGGGCTGCCTGCTGGGGAATTACCAACCGACAGCCTTCTCCCCACGTCATATCTTTTATCGACAATAAACTCAAAAAAGCATGTAAGTGTGCCATTGACTCTTTGTGTAAGAAATTCCCTGACACGGATTAGGGCTGGCTCGCACACTGGGTGGTTATGGCGAGATGGGCTGCTAGTGCGAGGTTGATTTACTTGTAATAGAGTCGTCCGTGTCGTCCGGTTGATATCCGCGAGCAGGGAGGCGGTATTGTGAATGAGATGATGTGTGTGCGTCTGGATCGAGATCGGTTGTTGGACGTGGCTCAGCATTTCGAGGGGTTAAAGGATCCGCGATCGTCCGTAAATTGACATCATCCGTTAGTCAGTGTGATGGTGTTGGCGTTGATGGGAATTCTGGCGGGGGCGAGTGGTCCGACGGGGACCGCCGAGTGGGCGTACCTCGATCGAGTTCGACTGTGGGAGGTCATGGACTTGCCATACGGTGTGCCTCGGAAAGATGTTTTTCGGCGTGTGTTATCGACGTTGAACCCCGGTGCGTTTTAAGCCTGCTTCGTGAGTGGGTTGCAGGCCATGCAGACGCGTGCAGCGGCGGCCACGGGAGTGACTCAACCGATCTACGCGGTGGATGGCAAGACGCTGCGGCGGAGTCATCATCGGGCCAAAGGCTTGGGAGCGCTGCACTCGGTCAGCCTGTGGGCGGCGGACTATGGACTGACGCTCGGACAGGTCGCGACTGCCGAGAAATCGAACGACATCACGGCAATTCCCGAGTTGTTGAAGCTGGTCGAGATCCAGGGGGCGATCGTCACCATCGACGCGATGGGAACGCAGACGGCCATCGCCAAGGAGATCGTTGCGGGCGAGGCCGACGATGTCTTGCCACTCAAAGGAAACCAAGAAAGGCTCTATCAAGCGGTCGTCGCGCACGTCGATCAACACCTGTCCACCAACTTCGCCAACTGCGGTGCCGAACGGTTCGTCGTTTCCGAGATCAGCCACGGTCGTCCCGAGCCACGGATCGTCATCCAGATGCCCGCCCCCAAAACACTGCCGGGCTTTGAACGATGGTCGAGCTTAAGGACCATCGCCGTCGTGATGCTGTTCTCACAACGTGACGGAAAAGAGACCGATGCTTCGCGGTACTTTATCAGCAGTCTCGCTCTGGATGTCAGACGACTGGCTCATGCCGTCCGCAGCCATTGGAGTATTGAAAACAACTGCCACTGGTCCCTCGATATCACCTATCCAGAAGACGAGTCCCGCATCTGCGAAGCGAAGTTGCGCGAGAACCTTGCATGGCTCAATCGCTTTTCATTGTCATTATTAAAACAACATTCCGAAGGCAAAAGCCTCGCCATGCAACGCCGACGCTGCGGCTGGAACTTCGACACACTACTCAACGTCCTTGACGCTCAAAGGACTTAGTGTGCGCTGGCCCTGGCGAGAAATCCGCCACGTAGGCGGCGGTCATGATCTTCCAATGCAGATTTCGCCGACGCCAAATTTCAGCCCCACGCTAATCATGAACAGCACGATCGTGGAAATGACATGCAACATGGCATCCTCCTTGACTGGGACTGTTCGGCTTAGAGGCTGGCGAAAAACTGGCGATGATGAGCCGGATCGCGCTAGAGTCCGGTTCCTGAACCCGACACAAACCGGACGCGAGCGCGTTCCGGCTGATGAACAGCGTTTTATTGTCAGCCTGCTAGTTGGCCGCCACGCTGACTGCGCGATCGCTATTGAGCGTCAGCAATAACCGGCCATTGAGCTTATAGGCTCCTTGAATCAAATCACGAGTCGGGCCACGAAGAGTCTCCGGAGCACGCTCATAGTGATCGGCATCGACTTCGACCACGTCGCCGATCTCATCGACCAACAGACTGACCGGCCCGTCATCTGTGCGTATCACGACATTCATTGGCAGTTGGTCTGCTGGAAGTGCAGGCAAATCCAACCGCCGCCGCATATCGATGGCCGTCACAATCTGCCCACGCAGATTGATCAGTCCTCGGACGACCGGTGGTGCCAACGGCACGCGAGTCATTTCCTGGTAGCGAATGACTTCCTGGACTTTCTGAACATCGACTCCGAAGTACAGGTCGGCCAAAAAGAACGTACAAAGCTGACGGGCTGCGGACATGTGTGCGATTCCTGATTTAGTGCGGGCGATGCCCGTAATTCATTCGGTAGCCAAGCTCGCCAGAGGTTGGGATGTTGCCACGTGTTGCCCCCAATCTCTGGCGAGATTGGCTGCGACGCTCTTCAGACCGCCAACGCCGTCGGCGGTGGTGCGAAGAAGTCTTGATCGGTCGACAAAATTAAATTGTGAATATCCAGCAAGTCAGTCACTCGGCTCTGAATGACCGCCGAGCCCAGCACTCCCATCCGTTTTCCGGCGTGCTGCATCGTGAGCGTTGTTTCGACAATGTCGAGGATGCGGTCCACGACCAAGCCGACACTGCGACCGTTCTCCGAATACACGACCACTTGCAACGTGGTCGCGCCGTCGGCTCGGACTGACCCCGAGCCCAGCACATCGCCCAGATGGATCAGCGGCATGATCTGCCCACCGTATTGCACCACTTGCTGGCCGTCCGCCCGTTCGACGGAACTGATCGAGATTTCTTCCAGACGCGCCACGAGCGACAACGGCATCGCCATCCGCCGCTCTTCGCCCATACCCAGCAGCAACAGCGTATGTTTCTGCTCGCCACACGCCTGTTCCTTGACGGTCTGCTGAGCCTTGTTTCGGTCGCGAGCTTCGGAGACGACTCCCGCTCGTTTGGCGATGCCCGTCACATCCAGAATCAGTGCCACGGCGCCATCCCCCATAATCGTCACGCCGGCATAGGTCGAGATCGCCTTGAGATGCTGACTGAGCGGCTTGACGACGATTTCCTGAGTGTCGTTGATTTGATTGACCACCAATCCAAATTGCCGACCCTCGGCACTCAGCACGACGATGTTGACCTCCGAATCCTGCCTCAACTCGGCCGCGCTGCGAGCCGGTCGCAATTGCAGTTGCTCGTCGAGGAACAGCAGCGGCAGCAAATTGCCACGCAAGCGATAGACCGGCACGTTATGAATGTGCTCGATCTCACTCTGCACCCGCTCCCCTTCCAGTCGGACCAGTTCGACGAGATTGTTCTGCGGAATCGCATAGCGGTCCTCGCCACAACCGACCATCAACGCCGGCACGATCGCCAGGGTGAGCGGGATCTTGATGCGCAACGTGGTTCCTTCTCCGTACACGCTGTTGATTTCGAGCGTCCCGCCAATTTTTTCGACGTTGGTTTTGACCACGTCCATCCCGACACCCCGGCCGGAAACGTTCGTCACCGTGGCCGCCGTCGAGAATCCCGGCAGCAGGATCAGGTTCATCAGCTCGCGTTCGGACATTGCCGCCGCCTGATCCGGCGAGATGAGTCCCTGGCTAAGGGCCTTCTCTTTGACTCGCGCCAGATTGATTCCGCCGCCGTCATCGCAGATCTCGATGTTGACCTGCCCGCCCTCGTGGAAGGCTCGCAACAGCAATGTTCCTTCGGCCGGCTTCCCTTTGGCCTCGCGGACGCCCGGCGCTTCGATCCCGTGATCCACCGAGTTCCGCACGATGTGCGTCAGCGGATCGCGAATCGCCTCGAGGATCGTCTTGTCGAGTTCCGTCTCGGCCCCCTCCATCTTGATCTGCACCTTCTTTCCGCAGGTCATCGAGAGATCGCGCAGGACACGCGGCAGCTTGGCCCACGCATTCTGAATCGGCTGCATCCGCGTCTTCATCACCCCTTCTTGCAGCTCGGAGGTGATGAGATTCAACCGCTGCGAAGCGGTGATCAACGATGCGTCTTCGGTCGAACGGCTGTATTGCAGAATCTGATTGCGAACCAGCACCAGTTCGCCGACTAGGTTCATCAGCTTGTCGAGCAACGCGACATCGAGTCGCACCGTCGTTTCAGCAACGGCCTGGCCCTTGTCAGTCGGTTCAGACAGAGACGCCGGTTCAGAGATGCTGCTCGCACGGGCGGTGGCGTTGTGATTCTGAGTCGTCATCGACTTCTCGGCGGGCGGGAGACTGGCGGCCGTCACCAATGGTTCGGCATGGATCGGAGCCGCAATCGCGGCCTGAGTCGTCATGGCGATCGACGTGACGGTTGCGGTTTCAATCGCCGGAGCAACGGTCTGCTTCGAGGAACGCTTCGGTGACTTCGTGGCCTGTGACTTGGCAGCCGGTTTGGCTTTGGCGACTGTCGGTTTCCTGGATTTCTTTGAAGATGCCTTTGAACTCGAAGCCGTACTCGGCGTCTCCGTCAGCTCGACAACCATCG
The DNA here is from genome assembly GCA_945862235.1 of Schlesneria paludicola DSM 18645. Lineage (GTDB taxonomy): Bacteria > Planctomycetota > Planctomycetia > Planctomycetales > Planctomycetaceae > Schlesneria > Schlesneria paludicola_A. The sequence continues at coordinate 29,815 of CAMAYU010000015.1, read as the reverse complement.
CATCGAGATCATCGACGGTCGCCTCGACACGCTCTTTCACACCCGACGAATCGAAATCGAAGTTCGCACCCGACGTGGCGTGTTCGGCGACAGCCACCACAGCCACCACAGCCACGGGCTGCGGAACCTGACCGAGGCGCAATTGATCGAGCACCTCGACGAGCGACTCGTAGTGGTTCTCTCCCTCGGTCTTGGTTTGGGTGATGTTCGTCAGCATCGTGCGAACGGCATCCACCATCGCCAGCAGGCCGGTGGTGATGGCACCGTCGAGCCGCAATTCTCCATCGCGCAGCCGGACCAGCAGGCTTTCGCCGACATGGGCGACGTGTTCCAAGATGGGAAAGCCCAGAAAGCCGCACGTCCCCTTGATCGTGTGAATCGTGCGAAAGACGCTCGACAGCCGTTTGCGGTCGTCGGGAGCATCCTCGAGGGCCAAGAGATCACGATCGAGCTGGTCGAGGTTCTCGTAACTTTCGACGAGAAATTCCTTGATGATTTCTTCAAGTTCATCCATTCGGTGGCCAACCTTTCGCCAGACTTCCCGTGATGCCAGGCTTTATTGAGAGGAGTCAACACCGCGCGGGAGGCGGCTCAGAAAACGTCGCAAGAGACGTATCGAGGGGGACAGATGACACCTTGCGTGACTCGACGTTGACTTTTGGCAACATCGGGCAAAAGGCGTTGTCTTTTCGCATCATCCCGGTCATGGCTGGTCGCAACGATAACAGGGGGCGCGACCACGACGCCGCCGGATCGCCCGGGCTGCCACATCTCACAAGGCCATGAATGAGACCTCTGAGCGGGCGGCGTCAGCCCCCTGGTTCTTGCGCGTCAGCCCGCTTTCAAAGAACCGGGGGCTGACGCCGCCCCGCTCAGAAACCGCTCACTCTCTGCCGCGTGAGGAATCCGCGAGTGTGAACGCCCGACTCGCGATTTTTTCAATCGACGCGCATCAGCACGAACTTCAAATAGCGGTACTCGGGTAACACGAGCGGCGTGGGGTGGTCGGCCGGTTGGCTGTGAATGCCGAGAACTGTGGCGCGGCGGCGCGCTTCCGACACGCCCTCTTCACAGATCGTCAGGAACGCTTCGAGATGGATGTGACTCGAACAGGACGCCGCAGCCAACAGACCTCCCTTTGAAGTGACGCGCGCTCCGGCCGCGATCAGCGTTTGGTAGGCGGTTGTGGCTTTCGGGATCGACTCCTGATTCGGAGCGAACGATGGCGGATCGACAACGACGATGTCCCAGCGTCTCCGCTCGCGAGCGGCTTCGTCCAAGAACACGAACGCGTCGGCAGCGAGGGCCTCGTGTAAGGACTCGGGCAAACCGTTCAGCCGCCAGTGATCGACGGCCGCGTCGATGGCGGGCTTGGCGAGATCGACGGTCGTCACTTGCGTCGCGCCACCACAACCGGCGGCCACCGAGAAGCCACCCGTGTACGCAAACAGGTTCAACACCGAACGGCCTCGCGCCAGATGGCGAACCGTGTGGCGGTTCTCACGCTGATCGAGAAAGAAGCCGGTCTTTTGTCCCTTCACGAGATCGGCCGTGAACTTCAATCCATGTTCGACAAACGGGACCGGCTGCTGCGGGATCGAACCGACTAAGACTCGGCCCTCGGTTCCGCGTTCCTTCCGCCGCTCGTAGACACAGTTCAGTGACGAGGACTCGGCCAGCCAGCCGGCGATCTCGGGCGCGTTCCAAAATCCACACGGCCCCGCGCCGTCGAGCTTCATCACGGCGGCACTTCCATAGACATCGACGACCAGTCCCGGAGTGCCGTCCCCTTCACCGTTGAGCAACCGATAGCCCGTGGTCTGTGTGCCCGCAGCCTGCTCGTCGAACAAGCTGGCTCGCAGCGCGAGCGCATCGCGCAACCGACGCTCGGCCCAACGATCATCCAACTTTGACAAGCCGGTCGCATCGCAGACCCGGAACGCCAGCGGAGACGCCGGATCGTAAAACCCGATCGCCACCGGCTGCCCCTTCTTGTTGTCGAGCAACACGGCGGGAGTCCCGCTATTGGCACGAGGCAGATCGCGCAGGGCATCGGCGTAAACCCACGGATGCCCACGTTTGATCGTTCGCGCCAGATCACGATTGAGCCGCAACACGAGAGGCGATTCGGACGAAGCAATGAGCGGCATGATTCTCGTATTTGAAGACTGTGTTTGAGGGCTGGTGTACGGACGCTGAATACGGCACGCGGTCGAAACGGACACTCACCCGCAGCGGGCCTCCGTGACTTGTCCAAGAATGACTCCGCCGTTTGTTGCCTTTCGCTCCGCGACAGGGCGTTCTTTCGTGGAGCGAAAGACGACATTTGTTGGAAGGGTACTCAGTGACAACAGCGTCCGTTTCGCCCGCGTGAAGGAGAACCGTAACGTGACCGAGCGCGAACTCTATCTGTCGCCTCCACAGAATGCACACGGGCCCCACAGCCTTCTCTGCCTCAACTCGTTCTCCTCAAACTTGGAACATGTGAAAAACCAGTTGTTTCGCGAGTGAACCTACACTCAGTAGCCTTCATCGCTCCGCGTGAAGAAAGCCGTTTGCGAGTTAGCACCGATTGTTCAAACGAGGCCTCCTCGATATCGGCTGACTTCACGCGGAGCGATGAAGGCTCCTGAGGAACATCAGGATGGCGTGGGTGGTGTTGGGGTGAGTTGGTAGCCGAGTTTGAGAGCTTTTCTGGTCAGGGATTTGAGGAGTCGATCTTGGTATTGGCGTTCGTACCAGTCTTGTCCGGGATCGACGTACTGGAGGCCGTGCTTGAGGGCGCGGTAGATCATCAGGGCCAGTTTGCGGGCGGTGGCGGTGATGGCTTTGGGGGCACCGAGTGCGGCCTTCATGCGGCGCAGGTAGGCACCGAGTGCGGTTTGGGAGCGGTGCAGTCCTTGAGCCGCCATGCGCAGGGCGGTGGCAGCGCGGTTGGAGCTGGGGCGGGTGCGAACGCTTTGGCGGCGACCGGCCGATTCGCGGTTGTCCGGACAGAGAGCCAGCCAACTGGCGAAGTGTTTTTCCGTGGGCCAGCGGGACATGTCCAGACCGATCTCACCGAGGACCGTCAGAGCCGTGTTGGTGTCGATGCCATCGATCCGCGTCAGATCGACTCCCACCTTGTGTTCGAGCAGCGGTTGGGCGTCGAACGCGACGCGGCCTTTGCGGTGCGGCTTCTTCCGCGCGGGGGGCAGGTCGTGACCGGTCGGTGGGACGGGGCGGTCGGCGAGCGATTGCAGGTGCTCTTCAATCCGCGCGTCGCACTCCGCGACCAGACGCTGCATCGTCCGGTACAGCTCGCGCGACTGCTTCAGCGTGAAGAGGTGCTCGACCCGCCACGTCCCGACCAGCGCCTTGGCGATCGTCGCCTCGTCGTGATGACAACGTTCGTTCCGCAGTGCAGCCAGCTTCAGCGGATTGCGTTCGCCGCTCAGGATCGCGTCGATGATCAGCATCCCCGTCACGCCCGTGATGTCCGACAGCACGCGGTCCAGCTTGAGGTTCATCTGCGTCAGCGACTTCTGCATGTGTTGAATGTGTTGCGCCCCCTGCTCGACCAACAACGCCCGTTGCCGCAGGTACGCTCGCAACACACAGATCGGCTCGTCCGGTCGAAAGGCCGCCGCCAACAGGCCGAACGTGTGCAACTGCTGCAACCACTGGCAGTCCTGCACGTCCGACTTCCGGCCCGGCACCGACTTGAGTTTGCGCGGATCGACGAGGATCACTTGGAACCCGCGCCGCTCCAACAGCTCGAACAGCGGAATCCAGTAGACGCCGGTCGATTCCATCGCCACCGACCGCACGCCGCAGGTCTGCAACCAGTCGGCCAATCGTTCGAGGTCTTCGGTAAAAGCCCCGAACCGACGCACCGGCTCGGCATCTCGCCCCGTCGGCACGGCCACGAAATGAAACTCGCTGTGGACATCAATCCCCGCCGCATCGGGATGCACCACACCCAACTCCGAAGTCTTCCGCAGATCACGCTTGGGAAACATGACGAACCTCCCTTCACGAGAATCGAGACTCCCCCCCATGAGGACTGCCCCCATGAGGACTGCCCCCATGAGGACTCGTCCCACCAGAAACCGTGAGCGGCGATGGTGTCTCTTATGCAATCTCCTGAACGGGATCGAGGCTGGCGTCGAAGACAATCGCCGCCAAACCCCGTCACCACTGACGAACCGCCTACCATCGCGACCAAACTACTTCCGGACTCCAAGTACCAATGCCTTACCGGCCAACACGCCCACGGCAAAAAACAAACAAATACTAACCCAATGTTCCTCCCCCACGAGTGTCCTCCGAGGGGACGGAATAACTACTGAGGAACAGAGAAGACGCGTTGAGAGAATTTGAAACCGCTACTAGTACAGATGAGGTTGCGGTGACGGCGCAGGGCGGCATACAACGCGATCTCGCCGATGATGCACCTCAATTCACATTGAAACGCACGCGGCGAAACTCGCAAATCACTCACGCCGCCTTCGCCCCCGACTGCCACCACGGCGATCATTCTCGGGCGAAGGGACTCCACGAAGCTTGCCATGTTCGATCGTTTCAAATCGTGGTTCGGGTTCGGATCGCTCACCGACGAGCAGTTTGAGCGGCAGCGCGAGGAGCTGCTGAAGAAGACTCCCGTTCCAGTCATCTGGTTGTTTGGAAAGACCGGTAGCGGGAAGTCGTCGATCGTGAGATACCTCACCGGCGCCACGGCCGCTGAGATCGGCAACGGCTTCCGGCCTCAGACCAAGTCTTCGTCGCAATACGACTTCCCGTCGAGCGACCAGCCCATCGTGAAGTTCCTCGACACGCGCGGCTTGGGTGAGGTCGGGTACGACGCGGCGGAAGACCTCGCGGCGTTCGATGCCCAGACGCATGTGATCGTTGTCGTGGCGCGGGTCATGGACCACGCGCTGGTCGAATTGATTGAGCCACTCAAGCAACTGCGAGCTGCTCGACCAACACGACCGGTGGTGCTCGCATTGACATGCCTCCACGAAGCCTATCCGTTCGAGCAGCATCCCGATCCGGACCCGTTTGGAAATGGTCGAGAGTCGAAGGTGGATGGTCTCAGGCCTGAGGAAGAAACAGAAGCTCCGCCGTCTTCGACCCTCAACTCTCAACCCTCGACCCTCAATCCTAACTTGCAACGCTCGCTTGCCGAGCAGCAACAGCGGTTCAGTGGTCTCGTCGATCGGATCGTTCCCATCGACTTGACCAAGCCCGAGGAAGGGTTCGCTCAGCCTGAGTTCGGTGGACGACGGTTAGAAGACGCGTTGATCGAAGTCCTGCCTGCTGCGTGCCGGCAGGCGCTGTTGCATCTGGATGACGTGCGAAAATCGCTCGCCGATCTCACCGCGCGACAGGCGTTGCCGACGATCATCAAGTACAGCAGTCTCGCAGCCACGGCCGCGGCGACTCCCTTGCCGCTGGTCGATATCCCCGCCGTGATGGCTCTGCAAACGAGACTGATCTACGTGCTGGCCGACTTGTACGACCAGAAGATGAATATCGAGTTGTTGACGAAGATGGCGGGCGCGGCGGCCGGTCAGTTGGCGTTGCGGTTCGCGGTGAAGGCCCCACTCAAACTGATCCCGATTCTCGGCCAAACAGCCAACGCCGCGATGGCATTCGCTTACACTTTTTCACTTGGCAAAGCCTGCTGCTGGTACTTTGGGGAAGTCCGCCGCGGCCATGTTCCGTCTCCGGAAGACCTCAACAAAGTTTGGGGCGAACAACTCGAACAAGCGGTCGCCGTGTGGCGCAAACGCCGCGAATGACTCTGGCCGTCTCCTCACCACGGAGACCCGCCAAACTCTCCGTCTGGGAGCGGGGGCATCAGGCGACCGACAAGAAATGATTGATCCGAAGACACCAACTCGAAGTGTGAACGAGGGCGAAGTCTCTCGACGCCCTCGTTCACACTTCGGGTTGGTGTGGGCAGACATCACTTCCCCTACTCCTCAGTGTCAGGCCACCCAACGAGGCATCTTTCGCCACGCATCCTTCAAGCGCCGATGGGCTTCCTTGTAGGGAGCATAGTACGCCGACACGAGCTTCCAGAACCGTTTGGAATGGTTCATGTGGCGGACGTGGCACAGCTCGTGGATCAGGATGTAGCGGACCAAGTCCGGTTCCACGAACAGCAGCTTGACGTTCAGACTGATCGTGCCGAGCGACGAGCAGCTTCCCCAACGTGTCTTCTGTTTTCGCAGTGCCATCCGCGCGTATGGGATCCCCGTTTCACGACTAGCCGCCGCCAACAATGGCGTGAGGATGTCGTGGGCCTGACGCAGCAACCAGCGTTGCAGGGCCGAGTCGCACAGGTCGATGTTCTCGACATCCCCGCGCAGTTGCAGGCGATCGGAAGCTAACTCGACGATGCTCAGCGAACGCGCCGTCGTTGGAACGAGTTCGATGTTCCAGACACGGCCGACGCTCGGTAGCGCGATTTGCGTGGGGACAGTTCGCGCGGCGTGAGCCGCCTGTTTCGAGCGAACTTCATCGACACGACGCAGTGCGTGATCGACCCAAGCTTGGTTGGTCTGTAACAACTCGGGAATGCGCCGCCGGTCGTACCCGCGTGGGACGACGACTTCGAGTCCCTTGTCGAGCGTCACACGAAACCGCAAATATCGCGCGCGGGCACTCTCGCGGATGCTGTACGGAAACGGCGGGTTCGACATGAGCGACACTCCACGAATTCAGAGGCGGTCGCGTTCTAGTCCAAAGCCCCCGCTGCGCGAAGTGCGGGTCATCGGCAGACATGGCGTGTGCGAATTGATGACGAGTTGATTCAAATCGACGACGGCTTCGTTCGGCAATTAACCAGACTTGTCGTACCGAAAATCAAAGCCTGACACGCCAGCGAAGCTGGAAGTGGCTCTCTCCTGCGCTGGCGCGTCAGACTTCGATGCGTCAGCTTCTTCGTGTACAGGCAAGGTTCGCCGACGATTGGCACGCGTGCTGCGATAGACCACTCCCGTCAGCCCGAGGAAGAATCGAGGGCGTTCCCCAAACAGAAAGTGGAGGGCATCATGTTGCGAAGCACGTTGTTGAGTTCGGTGGCACTGTTCGGATGGTTGGGTCTCGCTGCCGGATCAGCCTCGGCGTACGACCACCACGGCGGACATCATCATTCCGCCCATCATCATCATCATTCCCACTCGGGACACTCGCACGTCCAAGTCTATCGACAGCCCGTGGTCGTGGTTCAGCGCTACAGCTACCCCGTGTCGAGTTGCCAGCATCAGGGCTACTCCGGCGCGGCGTATGGCGGATACGGTGGCTACAGCGGCTCGGCGTATCGTGGATCCGGCGGTGGCTATGGATCGCCTTATGGTGGAAGCGCCTACGGTGGTGGATCGGGCTTTGGGTTCTACTACTCGAGGTAGGATTTCTGGCACGGATTGTCTCGGCTCCGTGGTCCCGATCGCGTCTCAATCACTCAGCCTCTTGTATTCCTTCGCGAACAACGCGAACCCTAAAGGAAACAAGAAGGAGAAGCAGAAGGCAGCGGCATAGCCAGGCAACGGTCGGTTTCGAGGTGAGCCGGGTTCCGTCAGGCCCCGGAATGCTTCTCTCAAACTTCGGTTCCCGACGGAACCCGGCTCACCAAGACCTAGCCATGATCGTTGCGACAGTTCTCGCCACGGAACGTTGCAGAAAATGAAACAACCCGCGGTCGCAAGCGACAGCGGGTTGTTTCGTTTCAGCGGTGACAGTGATGTTGGCTCAATCACTGAGCCACATCGATCACTTGTCTTCGGCCTTTGGTTCTTCAGCCTTCTTTTCCTCGGCTGGCTTCTCGTCGGCCTTCTTCTCTTCCGGCTTGGCTTCGGTCTTTTCGGCTTCCGGCTTCTCAGTGGCCTTGTCTTCAGCAGGCTTTGCTTCCTCGGGCTTGGCTTCTGGCTTTTCTACCGTTCCTCCGGCAGCGGCAGCCGGGACTTCCGTTCCGCCACCGGTCGTCGAACCGGGACCAGCGGACTTCTTAACACCCTTTGTCGCCGGCTTGGCAGGATCGCAACCGATACTGACAATCGACAAACCAAACGCCACCAACAACGAACTGACGATATGAACCTTGCGCATTGAACAACTGACCTTTTGTTTCCAGTGCTGCGGCGCGAATCGTTCTCGCCCAGACTGAAGAAAGTGCTTCCGTCGCGAGACACCGCTCTAGGAGCGATGCCAACCCACACGACGCCTCGACACCCAGCGGCCGAGAGATGGCGGGCATTACAGTAGCCGCCCGAACGGATTGCAACCTCGCCCGCCCGCCGGACTCACCCACCCGGCCAGCCGCCGCTTGATATGCGAGTTGACGAAACTCTGCCGCCAGCCCGAATCGCACAACCGCTGCAATCGGCACCTGCATCACTGCGGATGCCTGTTCCCGCTCGAAACGACTCGGCCCCGACTTTCGCGATTTCTTCATCCGCCGGACCTATCCGAGGCGTTGGCTTCAAGGTCGTTTTGTCTGATATAGTCCCGCTCCGCTGAGCGGCCGCTCTTTTACCGATGCTTCTCAGCCCGCATGTCCGTTCCTGCCGCAAGCCTTTCACCTGTGGAACCGTGACTCATGTCGATCGTGACCCTCACCGATTCCCAGACGGGATCAACGGCCCGCATCGCTCCCGAACTGGGATTCAACTGCTTCGAGTTTCGGGCCAAGGTCGGTGATCGCGAGATCGACGTCCTCGACTCCGTCCCCGACTTTGAAACGGGAGGCCAGCGTTCGAGCGGCAGTGGGATTCCGATCCTCTTTCCATTCCCCAATCGCATCCGCGCTGGGAAGTTCACATGGGAAGGACGCGAGTTCTCGCTGCCGGTCAGCGATAAGTTCGGCAACGCGATTCATGGCCTGTGTCTCGACCGACCTTGGCGCGTGATCGCGCAGGGAGACGACTTTGTCACCGGGCAGTTTCAGTTGAGCGTCGATGCTCCCAACCGACGCACGCTCTGGCCGACCGATTTCACCATCGAGGTCGATTACGAACTGCTCGGTAACCGCCTGCGAGCCAACTTCCGCGTCATCAATCCCTCGTCGCAACCACTGCCCTGGGGATTGGGGACTCACCCGTACTTCAAGTTGCCGCTGGCCACGACGAGCCGCGTGGGGGCCTGTCTGATTGAAGTCCCCGCAGCGCAGCGCTGGGAGCTACAGGATTGCCTCCCGACGGGCGAGCGACGGGAGCTCGACGAAGAGCATGATCTGCGGTTTGGTGCGTATGTCGATACCGTGCAATTGGACGATGTCTACACGACCGTTCAATGCGAGGGGCCACAGTTCGACTGCCTGATTATTGATGAAGAGGCTGGCCTGCAAATCACGCTCACGTCACCGCCGATCTTTCGTGAGATCGTCGTGTTCACGCCGCCGAACCGCGCCGCCGTCTGTATCGAGCCGTACACGTGCCCGACCGACGCGATCAATCTGCAAGCGGGCGGCATCGACTGCGGCTGGCGGACGCTCGCTCCCGGTGCCGAGTTCCACACGTGGCTCGACATCACCGCCGGTCCGGTCCTTGCGTGATGCGTCGGGCTAGTGAATCCGGGTTAGTAGAGATACCACACCACCATCGGAGCGTGCCGGAGTACCACGAGCGTTCCCACGGCCAAGCCTGCGAACGCAGCGTACCTTCCCAGTGAAGTGGCTCGAAATCCTTCGCGCGTCTCCGTTCTCAGGGACCAGCGCCAGCCCAGCAGGCACAGCATGGTGGACGATCCGCCCACGACACCGATTACAATCATGTTGACCAGCGCCGCGAAGAACCGGGCGAGTTGTTCCGACTCGCCGTATCCACTCAGTAGCGGCACCAACGTGATCCACCCGAGACAGCCAAACACCGGACAGGCATTCGCCAAGATGTCTGACCACAGCCGAGGGGCGGAATTGCGGTGCAGTGATTCTTCCGGTTCGGTCATCGGTATCTCGCGTGTCTCTGCATGTACGGTCACTTCGCCTTCGTCGTGTGAGTCGAGCCATCGAACGAGATCACGGCCGGCTTTTCGTCGAGGACCGTTTCGATGTGGACTGGGCGCTGCCAGAGCTTGTGCAGGTTGCGGAGCGAGTCCTGCGCGTAGTCCTGTTTCAGTTCGATCCCCATGTATTTGTGGAGCAGGTACAGCTCGCCCCGATTGCGGTGGTTGGCGTCCTGCACGTAGATAAACGGGCGGCTGTGGTTGGTCAGGCTGTTTAAGAGTTGTTGCTTCACCTGTTCAAACTGCCGTGTCGCGATCTCGTAGTTTTCGCTGCTCTCGTTGAAGGCGAATGAGAACATCTTGTGCTTCGCGCAGAACTCGGGCGTCAGGAAGTTGTCGATGAACGTGACATCGTTGTGGATGCGACGGACCTCGAAAATCTTCTGCCGACCCAGGCCAAGCTGCTTGTCCCATTTGGCCTTCTCGCGCGGATCGTCGCACTCGTTCCACTCGGGTCCGAACTGGCCTTTGTTCCAGCGTTCTTCAATGTCGCGGTAGAGTTCGATACCGATCTTGTACGGGTTGATCCGCTGAGGACTCATCTGCACCGTGCCGCTGTGATGGTCGGCGTAGTCGATCACTTCCGAATCGACCAAGCTGTGTTTGGTCATGATGGTCGTGTGCCAGTAGCTGGCCCAGCCTTCGTTCATGATCTTCGTCTGGCCTTGCGGTGCGAAGTAGTAAGCCTCATCGCGGATGATCGCGAGGATGTCGTGCTGCCAGTCTCGCAGCGGAGCGTGTTCGAGCAGGAAGAGCAGCACGTCGCGTTGAGGCTCGTCGGGGAAGGAACGTTTCTTCTCGCGGTCTTGCTCCTTCTGCCGTTTGTCCTTGGCTTCCTTTTCGAGAACTTCGGGCGGGTTGATGAACGAGTCCATGTAGCCCTTCGACGGCAGTCGGCCGGACTGCATGTACTCGAAGTCGTCTTCGCGGAGCAGTGCCGCGTGCGGGAGCGGCTGCACGTCGGGGGCACGCTTGATGTGCATCGAGTGCATGTCGATCAGGTCTTCGAGCGACAGACAGGCGTCGATGAATTCCTCGACCTTGTCGTAACCATAGCGATCCACGTACTGGCTGATTCGCGTGGCATGGTTCGCCATCTGGTCGAGCATCTTCCGATTGGTCTGGCTGAACCAAGCGTTGTTCTTGAAGAAGTCGCAGTGCCCGTAAACGTGCGCGATGACCAGCTTCTGATCGACGAGTAGGTTCGTGTTGAGCAGGTATGCGTAACACGGGTCGGTGTTGATGACCATCTCGTAGATGCGCTGCAGGCCGTACATGTGCGTCTTGATCAACTCGTCGTACTCGGCCCCGAATCGCCAATGGGGGTAGCGCACCGGGAAGCCACCGTAAGCGGCGAACATGCACAGCTCTTCGAGATCGAGCATCTCGAAAATGGTCTCGAAGAAATCGAGGCCGTAGCCCCGCGCGATCTCTTCGGTCTTGATCTGAATCTCCCGCAATTCGGGAGGGAGCGTGCGATGAGTCGAGATGGTCATAAGCGTCCCTGCGATCTCTGATGTGGATGCGGTCAACCCAGTTCATCTGCTTCAGTGGGCACGTTCCAGTCGAACAGTGCGTGCGGGAAAATCGAGTTCCAGGCGATGACGGTGCATCAGCCGAGTCCCTACGAGTATGTGATTGGCCGCCGCGAAAGTGGCCGGCGTGAATTCGTGATGCCCGTCAAAATCGAGTTCCACCAAAAAGAGTTCCTCGGTGACAACGATGCCCGCCGCGAGCGGCGCCCTCACTGTCCCGAACGACTCGGCGTCCCGAACGTCCGCAAGCGTCTCGGGAAGTTTCAGTCCGGCGTTGAATCCCGTATCGACGATCGCCATCCAATCCCGATCAGCGAGTCGCAACGGGATGAGCGGCGTGCCGTGTTCGTTGATCTGCCCTTCGATCACGCACGCCATCCTTTCGTGTAGAAGGTCTCGGCTCCGACCCGCTCGAAGAACAGTGGGCTTGTCAGCCCCTGCGACTTTCGCAACAGGATCAGGTCCACGATGTCCTCATCAATCCAAACCTCACCCGTCTTGGGGTCAATACCCGCTGCATACCCCTGCTTGCCGGTGAGATCATGCTCCCGCTGGTATTGCTCCCCAATGCGTTTGGCTTCGACGATGTCGGCCTCGCTCAACGGTGTTTTGGCGGTTGCAGTGGGCATGGCATTCATCTCGCCTCCAATCGTCTACTGTTTACCTTCCGTAGATACGTCACGAATTCGATTCGCTCGAAGAATAGCAGCGATTTCAATTCTTGCTTGTCGCGTTCGACACAGATCGCAACGGCCGTCTTGCCAATCCAAACCTCGCCCGTTTTGGGGTCGATCCCTGCCGCTTGGCCACGCCAGGGACTGACATCGTGAGTCCGCTGGTACTCCTCCCCAATTCGTTGCGCGGTCGCGGTGTCGGATGCTGTCCAAGTCGTCGCGAGTTTTGATTTAGGGACGGCGTTCATCTGGCCTCCAAACGTCGCGGGCTTCGCTGCTGGAGATGCGTGCGACTTCAAGTCGCCCATCGGATCACCAGATCGACTCTGCGGGCAAACTGTACCCATGAGTTGTCGCCGTGACGAGATGACTTCGCTGGCTGGTGCCAAGTGCGACCCAACCGTTAGAGATTCTCGCTACGCAGTCCTTGGTCCACGATTCGATCCACCAGCGCCGCGACATTGTCGTCGGTGCCGGTCTCGATCGGGACGCACTCTTCGAGGTTGCGGAACCAAGTGTGTTGCCGCTTCGCGAACTGGCGGGTGCGCGTTTGAATCAGCTCGACCAATTCGCGCGGTGGTGAACGGGTCTCCTGTGATGCGGCGTTCGGTGCGGCGAGGACACTGTTGGGCAGAGTCTTCAGCCAGTCAAGGACCTCTTTGTAACCGAGAGCTTGTCGCGCGGTTTGGCTTAGCGGGCGAGGCGACAGAATCAAACTTCGTACTTCGGAGATCAGACCCGCCGCGAACATCTGCTCGACGCGCAGGTTGATGCGCGCGTGGAGCCAGTCGCGGTTCGGTGACAGCCAGTAAACGTGCGGCGTTCGTTCGGCAAGTGGCCGCGGGCGGTTGTCGTGCTGGTCGGAAAGAGGTCGTCCAGTGAGACGATAAACCTCGATCGCTCGGATCACACGGCGGATGTCGTTGGGATGGAGTCGCGCGGCCGTGATCGCATCGAACTGCGCCAGCTCGCGGTGGAGTGACTCTGCGCCGTCGGTGACGGCTCGCGCTTCCAACTCGTGACGCAATGGCCAGTCGGCCGCCGGTCCCTCGAAGACTCCTCGCAAGACTCCGCGCAGGTACAACCCCGTGCCGCCAACGAAGAGCGGCGTGTGGCCTCGACCGATGATCTCACGGCAGCAAGCTTCGGCGGCAGTGAGGTACTCGGCCAGACTGAAGTCTTCGTGCGGATCGACGATGTCCAGCATGTGATGCGGCACACGTGCTTGTTCGGCAGGTGTGGCCTTCGCCGTGCCGATGTTCATCCCGCGATAGACCGTCATCGAATCGAGTACGACGATCTCGGCATTCAATCGCTCGGCCAATGCCAGCGACAACGCCGTCTTGCCACACGCCGTTGGCCCAGCGAGAAACCAACAGCGTTGCAGCAGATCGGGTGTGAACGTCACGAATGCTCCGATATCAACCCGCTGGCAGTGGTGGTGGAGTGACACGCTGGAAGTACGGCGACCAGTCGGGAAGCTGTTCGGCTGCGGTCCATCCGGCGAGTTGCGGTGCCCAGAGCAGCGTCTTCCCGGTGATGCGACCGGCGGCGATTGACTGTTGGATTTGTTCGGGAGCGTATGGTCCTTGCGACTGACCATTCACCGCGATGTGCCATGCGGGTGGCGGTGGTGGAGTCGGGGGCGCTCCCATCGGGGCGCTCATGCCGAGACCCGGCGTCGTCATCATGCGACCGGCCATCGCCACGCCCATGCCCAGTCCCAGTCCTTCGCCGCCACCACCGTGAGTGGCCGATTCGCGCATCGCCTCGCCCAGCGAGTACTGCTGAAACTTGTTCATGTCGCCGATGACACCCATGCTCGTCCGCGTGTCGAGGGCCTTCTCGACCGCTTCGGGCAATGAGATGTTGACGATGAACAGTTGTGGGATCGCCAGACCGTACTCGTTATCAACTCGCTCTTGAACGTACGCGCGAAGCTCTTCGGAGAACTCGCGGTACTTCGAGGCGAGGTCGAGTGCGGCCACCTGCTTTTCGGCGAGCATGTCCGCAAAGGCGGACGTGATGATGGACCGCATCAGTTCGGTCACTTCATCCGCTTCGACCACGCCGTCCGTACCAACCAACTCGGCCAGCAGTGCCTTCGGTTCCACGGCCTTCAGTGCGTACGTTCCGAAGGCGCGGAGCCGGATCGGGCCGAACTCGGGATCGCGCAGCATGATCGGATTGGGCGTGCCCCACTTGAGATCCGTGATCTGCCGCGTGCTGATGAAGTAGACCTCGGACTTGAACGGGCTGTTGAACCCAAACTTCCATCCGGCGATCGTGCTGAGAATCGGCAGGTTCTGTGTGTTCAGCGTGTGCGTCCCCGACTCGAACACGTCGGCCACTTTGCCCTGCATCACGAAGACCGCCAACTGGCCGGGCCGCACGATGAGCTGTGCCCCTTGCTTGATCTCATTCTGGTAGCGAGGAAATCGCCAGACGAGCGTGTTCCGCGTGTCGTCCAACCATTCGATGATGTCGATCAACTCGCCGCGCAGTTTGTCGAACAGTCCCATGATGCTGGTCCCTTTTGGAACGGAGGAGTGGGTGGAGTGGAGGCTGACGGACAGTCGAGTCGTACTTTTGGGTGCCAACTTCGTGTCGGCTCGCGCATTTCGTAGGCCGTCCCCCTTGGGACGACGGGACCAAGGGGGACGGGCTACATGGGGGCGGGCGGAGTATATCCACGGCGCGACAATTGCCTCAACCAGTAGCATGAGCAAGGAAATAGCCACCCGTTTTCGATGGTCATAGAAGCTTTTCTGGCACCGAACTCTCTACCGATTCAGGGATTTTGAAGGAAAGTGCGGGTCGTCGGATCGTGGCGTCCATGAAAACAAGCGGGAGACCAATCCTTTGTGTGATGCAATTTGACGCACGCTATTTGGGCAATTAGAGTGACTCGCGCGGCGGGCTGATTCAGTCCGCGTCGAAGGAGTCGAGCAGCAAAGTCGAAACGGTGAGCGACTTTTCTTTCGGGAATAGATGACCATGTTGGGCCAATTAATACCGCTGGGCGGTGGGGATCCGATCCCGCTCAAGAAGCCGATGCTGCTCGTGGGGCGTCGTCCGAGTTGCGACATTCGACTCGACCTGTCCAACGTCTCGTCCCAGCACTGCGAGTTGGCGTTCGTGAACGGCTACTGGCGCGTTCGCGATCTGCACAGCAGCAACGGAACGAAGGTCAACGGCGAACGAGTCGATGAGAAGTTCGTGCAGCCGGGCGACACGATCACCTTCGCCAAGTCGCAGTTTGAGATCGAGTACACGCCCGATCCCCATGCCGCTCCTCCGGAAGAAGTCGATCCGTTCGCGATCAGCCTGCTGGAGAAAGCGGGCCTCGCTGGCTGGAGCGACAACCCTCGACCGCGTCGCACGGCTCCTCCGAAAGACGATGTCTCACAAAACGGTCAGGGGCCAAACGGCAAGAAGCCCGCCCAACAACCCCCGCGCGGTGAACCGGACGACGACGACAAGGCTCTCGAATGGATGTCGGACGAGTGAGAGCGGAAGTCTCGCCGACTGCTCGACGTTCTCGCTTCCTGCCTTAGAACTTGTCCCAGAATCACGCTGCGGGTTGGTGTCTCAGGTGATGACCGCCGCCGTAATGACCATCTCGACGAGATAGCCCGGCGAGATTCCGACTTGAATGCACGCCCGCGCAGGGGCATGTCCCTCGGGAACCCACTCGTCCCACAACGAGTTCAGCACCGGGCCGTCCGCCAAGTCGGCGACGTAGATCAACACTTGCAGCAGCCGTGTTCGATCACTGCCGACCAGCGCGAGTCGCCCGTCGATCTGATTCAAAATCTGTGAGACCTGTCCGCGCATGTCCTGCTGGGGATCGTCGGCTACTTCGACGAAGTACGCGACCCCGCCATGAATCACCGCGTCAGACCAGCGCCGCGTCACGCCGAATCGTTGAATGTCACTCATCAAAGTGGTCCCTTCCGAAATCGATTGGTTGAAGAGTCTCAACAGCTTTGAGAGACTCGGCCTCGGTTTTACCTCACGCAGGTGAGGATGGCACATTTCACACTAACCCGAAGCGTAAGCGAGGACGTGCATGGCCTCCTCGCTTACGCTTCGGGCTAGTGTCAGCTTCAACCGCGTGCGGTATATCGCAGACTTCCAACTTCCGAGACACCCCACCATGTCCGCCGTCCCCAAAACACTCCTGACTGAAGCCGAGTACCGGGCGTTCGAGCGCGCCGCCGAGTTCCGGCACGAGTTCCATCGCGGCGAAATCTTCGCCATGGCAGGAGCGTCGGAGTCGCACAACCTCGTCTCAGGGAACTTGTTCACGGAACTCAATGTCCAATTGAAAGGCAAGGGTTGCCGCCCCTACACCCATGACATGCGGGTCTACTCACACGAATCAAAAACCTACACGTACCCGGACATCGTCGTCGCCTGTCCGCCGATCGAGTTTCTGGATGACAAGCGGGACACGTTGCTCAACCCGCAAGTCGTCATTGAAGTGCTGTCCCCTTCGACCGAAGCCTATGACCGAGGCCGCAAGTTCGACTTCTACCGCGAGGCCCCGTCGCTGCAGCAGTACGTGCTGGTCTCACAGGATTCACAACGAGCCGTCAGTTACATCCGCCAGTCGGATGGAGTCGCTTGGTTGATGCTGCCACTCGATGACGCTTCGGCCTCGATTGAGTTCCCTTCGCTGGGTGTCAGCGTCCCGTTGTCCGAGATCTATCGCGATGTCGAATTGAGCGTGCCGCCGCCGCACGAGACGAATGCTGCTCCAAACGAGCGACCCGCGGCTGTCACCAGTTGATTCGTCCGAGTTGCGGCCTTCGGTCGCACCCCGCCTCTCAGGCGGCTCGCATGAGAGGCGTCGCCAAGGCCAAGGCCAACGCTGGCGGGCCGCCTACGCTACGAAAGGCGTGCGAGCCGACAGGTCGTTGACGTCGAGTGAAATAGATACGAAGCCACTAATCACCTGCCCCTTGAGTGGGGTCTAGGACCAAAAATGTCTGCCGAAATCATCGCGGTCGGAACGGAACTGACGACCGGCGCGAAGCTCGATACGAACAGCCAGTGGCTCAGTTTGGAACTGGCTGAAATTGGCGTCCCGGTGCGGGCGCATCTGACGATTGACGACGATCTCGACGCGATGGCCGACGCGATCAAACTGGCGGCATCGCGCAGTGAAGTCGTGCTCATCACGGGTGGGCTTGGCCCGACGCTCGATGATCTCACGCGTGAGGCTCTCGCCAAGATGGCCGGGGTCGAATTGGTTTTGCATGCACCGTCGCTCGAACATGTCAAGCAAATGTTCGCGAAGCGGAATCGCCCGATGCCCGAACGCAACACGATGCAAGCGATGTTTCCGCGCGGGTCCGAAGTCCTCCCCAATCCGCGCGGGACGGCTCCGGGGATTTGGATGAGCGTTCCACGTGAGGCTGGTGATGCGAGTGACGGTGAGCGCGTCTGCCGCATCGCCGCCATGCCCGGCGTGCCGAGCGAGATGAAACAGATGTTCCGCCAACAGGTTCTGCCGAGACTCGACGGTGGCGGGCGTGTCATCCGTCGCGCTCGCATCAATTGCTTCGGAGTCGGTGAATCGCAGGCGGAAGAAATTCTGGGTGATCTCACCGCGCGCGGCCGCGACCCCGATGTCGGCATCACCGTACATGAAGCCACGATCACGCTGCGGATCATGGCCGAAGGAGCCAGTGCCGATGAGTGCCTCGCCAAGATCGACAAGGCGCGCGACACAATCATCAATCGCATGGGAACGCTCGTCTTCGGAGTGGAGGACGAAGAGCTGCAACATGCCGTCATCAGACTGCTCAATCAACGACGGGCCTCGCTCTCGACCGCTGAATCGGGAACGGGCGGGCTACTCGCACATCGACTGACCGGCGTGACGGGCTTCGAGACCTGTTACAAGGGCGGCGTCGTCGTTCCCACCACTGCCGCCAAACGCGACATGCTCGGCGTCGATCCGATGTTGCTCCGGCAATATGGCGAGATCAGCGAGCAAGTGGCCGGAGTCATGGCCAAAGGTTGTCGCCAAAAGTTCGGGACCAACTTCGCGCTGGCGATTACCGAATGGGGCCTGTTCAAACCGGACGATCCGTTCGCCCCCGTCCCCGCGAGCTTCGTGGCCCTCGCCGGCCCGAACGGCCTGCTGGTCGAAAAGGTCCAACACTTCGGCGACCCCGAGATCGCCAAAAGCCGCACCGCCAAAGCCGCCGTCAACCTGTTGCGCTTGCACTTGATCGGCGGTTGAGCGAGATCGCGAGACGCTGCTCTCTGGTTCACTCTTCTCTCAAAACCAGGGGAGAGCGACGCATCACGCCTGTTCGTACAGCTTCACCGAAGAGGTACGTCTCAACTTCAAAAGCGGCCTAAGCCGGGCCACCCCGCGGCAAGAACCTGAGCTGCGATCAATGTCCTGTGTCTTACTCGCGGCGGAGTTGGGTTGAGAGCGAGTAGTCGAGGCCGTCGAAGCGGTACTGGGCTTCGCCGAACAGTGCGCGGTGACTTCCGGGCAGCAGCGGCACTTCGCCAACGTAGCGGCCTTCGGTTCGCTTCAGTTTCTGGGATGACCACTGAGCTTCGCGGAAGTCCTTCGTCGGTGCCGCAGCGGTCCACAGCAGGACTTCGTCGGGGGCCGCGTCGGATTCGACCGTCAGTCGCAGGATGTGGCCCTCCGTTTCGTGCTGCCACTTCAGCGCGGGCATGGCCTTGTCGGAGGCGACGTGGCGCGTGAAGGCGGCAATGGAAGCGATCGCTCCCTCGCGGCCTCCCTTTAAATTGTGACCGGCGTTCGGGACGTAGCGGATTTGTTTGGAGCCGGGCAGATCGTCCCAGTACTTGTTCAGCGCATCGACCGTCCAGTAGCGATCGTTCGTCCCGTTGACGATCAGTTTGGGCAGCGTCAGTTGCTGGCGGTACGTCCACGGATCGACCCATTTCCAGAGGGGGAAGTCCGGCTCATCCTTCAGCCGCTGGATCAGACCTTTGCGTTCGTAATCGTCGATCTGCTCGCTGTACTTGCCCCACGTTTCAAACTGGTAAGCCATCTGCTTGGGCATGTTGAGCGTGTCGATGACGATGGGAGCGATGCCGCGCACACGTTTGTCCGCGACGGCACTCAGCCACGTCGTCCAGCCTCGTTTGGAAGCCCCCGTCACGACGAAGCCTTTCACGGGGGACTTCCATTCCTGCGCGGCGAGTTGCTCGACACAGTCCATTGCGCGGACGGCACTCTTCACCATCGGAAAGAGCAGCGGCCAGCGGGCGTCGTTCGTCGCGAGATAAAACAGGAACGTGTCGGTGATGAGATCGTCTTCGGTGCGTCCACCAAGCAAGGGTTGATTAGGAACCTGCGGCAGCAAGGCTACGCGCATCCCGCACAGCGTGGCGAGCGACGTGCCGAGCAGTCGATCATCGGGACGCAGTTGGCTCTGGCTGCTCCCACCCGTGATGAAGAGCAGCACATGTTCGGGATGTTTCAGTTGAGCCGGCTCGAACACGACCAGATCGTGCTTCCACGGCATGTCCTGCCACGTCTGTGAAGTCAGCGCGACATCGTAGACTCGCCCTGTGGCTCCCTCCTGCTTGTCCGTCAACTTCCACGCGAAGCTGTTGTCGGGGCGAGCGATGTAGTCCTGAAGTGCGGTCGGAACGGGTAACGCTGCCGCAACAGGAACAGCCACCGCAGCAGGTTGAGCCTGCGCCGACGAGACCATTCCCATCACAAGGGAGCAGACAGCAGCGAACCGGACGAACGACAATTGTTTCAGCTTCATCAAGTGCGATCTCCGAGAGCGAGGACAATTCCAATGAGATGTTTCCGACAGAAGTGGTGAGCCGGGTGGCGTCAGTTCTTGGACTGTCAGGGGCTGACCTGTTTTTTGAGCGGCAACTTCTTCCGGCGTCGTTGGAGTCGTGGCCTCAGCAGCGTTTGCAACGATCAACGCGGTTACGTCAACAACGCCTGCTGACGAACTTGGTGCGCGGGTCGGATTTTGCCGACACCGACAGATTTCGTGAGCTACAAGCTGAGGAGAGGTGGAGTGTTTCACTCGACTTCGCGCCACATCCGGCATCGACCGGATGCGATCTCAGTAATGAAGTGGGCCATGCCATGTCAATCAATCAACGCCAGTACGCCCGACTACCGCTCCCCGGCGAAGACTCGTCCGCCGAGTTGATTGTGAACCGGCAACCGATCTCGTGCCGTCTGGTCGAGATGTCCATTGGCGGTTTCGGAGTCCTCGCCCCCAAGCACACCAACGTGGCGATCAACGACCTCGCTTGCCTGCGCACGCGCGGCTCGGACTTCATCGTGCGTATTACGAATCAAGAGACTCAAGCCGACGGCGTCGCGCTGGGGCTGAAACAGGTTGAAGAGGTCCTGCGAAATCCGGCCGTCACGAGCTTCTTTCCACCGTGGCTAACCATGACATTTTGGATGGCCGCTGCGGGAAGTGTACTGGCCGCCTCGTTCTGGCTGTTCGGACTGTATGAGTCATTGCTGATCGAAATCCGCCCCGGACAGTGAACAGCAAAAGGCGACTGGCCTACGTAGTGCAGGCACTCTGCCCGTCCGACTCGGGCTATACCGCGAGCGGCCGAAGGTGAGACGGTTGCCGCTGCAACACACTAACCCGAAGTGTAAACGAGGATGTGTGTGGCGTTCCTCGCTGACGCTTCGGGTTAGTGTTCGTGTCGCCGCTCGCCTCACTCCTGATCGGCAAACACCGGCCGCAGCAGGTTGTCCACCGGCGCGAAGTCGTCTGTGAGGAGCAGCCCTTCCGACAGCGCGAGGACCGCGCTCATCTGGCCAGTGAGTTTCGGCGTTGCTTCACTTGGCAGCGTCTCCATCGCGGCAAACGGCTGGCCGGTCCAATCGCCTGTATCGGCGAGGTGCATCAGATCGAGTGGCCTGCGGGAGCAGACCATCACGAATGTGTCGCGGTCGTTGTCGGGTTGAACGTTCGACGTGCTGAAGACGTAGATGTTGGGAAAGACCTTCGCCGCCGTGGCGACATAGCGACCGAGAAACCGCCCCGGTCCCGGTGCTCGCGTTTTCTTCGCCGCGTCCACCACAGCCTTCGCCCACTCGGTATTTTGCGGATCGAGGTCGATCAGTTTTTGTTTGATCTCATCCGACACGATCCCCCGAAACCCAAGGCTGTGGGTCTCACCTTCCAAGCGACAGACCTCGACGCACTCGAACGGTGCGGCACCCGACTTCCAACCGGCGAGTGGTCCTCCTGTCGCATTCAACGCCGCCGGGATCACGCCTAAGAACGGCTTGGGTTTTCGAGTGAGCGCGGCGAGTTGTTCGATCGCCGGCCACCACGCCTGCGGGTCTTCGTTGAGGAAATCTTGCTCAGCAGCAGGACTGGCTGCGGGAGCCGCCGTTTTCTCGGGCGAAACTCCGGACAACCGCTTTTGATCGGCGAGTGACAGGGTTCGCTTGGACCTCACGCGATAACGGTCATTCTTGAGCGACTTGATCTCCAGCGGTGCAAACGCGCGGGGAGCCGGTTCGTAGCTGCCATAAGTGAGCGTCATGTTAGCCAAGCCCCGAGGCAGTCGGCCGACGTAATCCACCTCCGCCTCACCGAACCTCTCGCTGGGAATCTCGGTGCGCGGATAGATGTCGATGATGTTCGCTTGGTAAACGCCTTCGTCGCTGAGCAGGTCGTGCGTGTCTTGCATAAACTCGCGCGTGGTCAGATGCGAGGGAATGCTGAAGTCGTTGAAGGCGTCGCCGTAGATGAAGTCGTACCGCACGGGAGGCTTTCCCGCCGCGACCAGCTGCTGGTTGTCACGCAGCCGGTCATCGACGAAGTTCCGCGCGTCGCCAATCGTCGTGACGATCCGCTGCTGCTCGGCCTCGGTCAGTCCGAGTTCCTTCACGACCGCGAGATAGACGGCCGGGTCGAGTTCCGCGACCTCAATGTTCGGGCTGCCGGGAAACTCTTTGAGAAACCATCTCGGAAAGATGTAGCCGCCGCCGCCGACGAACAGCGCCGTCGCGCGGCGCGCTTGACCGCGAGCCTCTTCGATCGCGTGCTGCCATGTGGCAGTGGGCGTGGCCGAGATGAGCTTGTCGCGCGTGGCGGTCGAGACCGATTGATAGGCCGTGACGATGCCGAGCGTCGCGTCGTGTCGCATGGTCGGAGCGAGGTCCTCCGGAATCGTGACGCCCGGCGGCATCTGTTCGAGTTCCACCGAAGCGAAGCCGCCCCACAGTGGCTTGTTCGTCTCCGCGTGCAGCGTCGTGATCGCTCTCCAATACGGAGCGTCGGGCGATAGAGCGAGTAGGGCATCGAAGAGACCCGTCGCGGGATGATCGATCTTCAACAGACCGGCCGCTGCGTCGAAGACGACTCCGTTCGGCAGCTTGCTCGCGTCGAACGATTCCTTCGGCAGACTGCTGATCGACAACGTGACCGGTTGCACGAACGACTTGGCGGTTGCTTTCGTTACTGCGGCGTAAACCTGCTCGTACTCGTAGTGCAGCGCGGTCGGATCGAGTGGGTCGTAATAGCTGTGAACCAGCTTGTCGAGACGCAGGTATTTGAGTGCCGTACCGTCCTCGGCCGTGTCCTCACCGACCATGATCGTCGAGTAATTGCTCTCGTCGTAATACGTGCCGACGCGATCATCGCGCAGCTTGAGTAGCAGTCCGAGTTCATGCAGCTTCAGCCCGACCGAACCTCCGAACGAGGACCAGCCATCGCGCGTCGTCTTCGCCTTAGAGGAACTTGCCGTCACGGACAGTGTCGATCCGACCGCCGTCCCGACCGAGGCGAACATCGGCTGAGTACTCGTCGCGGCGAGAACCGTCCAGCCGAGCAATTGCAGCCAACCGCAGACAACGGCCGCGCGGAAGACCTTCCTCGAACCGACGACAATCACCGCGAGCAGCCCCAAAAGTCCCGCCGTCAGCCCGATGATCGTTCTCGTCCCACACACGTCGATCAAATAGAAGCCGGTCAAAAACGTTCCGATGATCGAACCGAACGCACCCCACGCATAGACGTTGCCGACCGTCGAACCAGTCTTCTCACTGCGCGACAACGCCATGCTCGCCACCAGCGGTGAGATCGTGCCGAGTGCCAGTGAAGGCAACAAAAAGATGGAGGCAACGACGATCAGAATCCACGTCGGCCAACTGACCGACGCCGGGCGGTCGAGCGGTGCGATGATCTGATCGAGCCACAGCACACTCGCGCACGAAGCACTTCCCAGCAGGTACATCCACGCGAGCGAACGGCCTCGGTCATACCGATCGGCCAGCCAGCCGCCGAGCCAATTTCCCAACGTGATTCCCGCCAACACGACGCCGATCACCGAGGTCCACGTATAGAGCGACGATCCGACCGTCTTGCTGATCAGTCGCGAGGCGGTCAGCTCAAGCATCATCACGCAGACACTCGTCACGAAAACGAGAGCGTTGAAGCCCCACAACGCCCACACATCGGAAACCGCGATCAACTTCGATCGCACCGGCGGCTTCTTCACGAACTTCTTCGTGGGAGAAAACGTCGGCGGTTCGACCGTCCCGTTCCCCATCGGGTTGGGTGCCGAGAGCCGATACGTCTCCTTGTCGGCGTACTCATCGTGATCGTCATCCGGCTCGGAGGCTTGAGTAACAGGTGGCTCTGACGACATGTAAGGGGATTCTTTCTAAGGACAGACATCGAAACTGTGTGACAATAGCCTGCGATTCAGAGCGCGCATCGACGAGTCACGTCCCATTTCATTCAGTGCCATTGCCTTTTCAAATTGGTGTGCCACGGTCACGGAGCTTCGACGTGGCCGTGCAAAGATGTAAAAGCCGGTTCCAATTCTCACGGCCACGTTGAAGCTCCGTGACCGTGGCACCCAATCTCTCAGATTGAGCAAGACGAGGGCCCTGCCTTTTCGCCGACCTTCAACTCTCCTCGACCGCCACCTTGACGACGACTTTCACGACATCGCTCGGAGTGGGAGGGACTCCGCAGGCGAGGCTCGGGGCGTGGATGTCGTCGGGGTAGAAGATCATGAACGTCCCGGCGGGAGCGTCATATGTGGCGAGGCCCGGTTCGTAGAACATCACATCCTTCGCTTCGTTGTACGGCGTGGAGACGGCCAGTCCGCTCGACATCGGCTCGTGACCGAATCGCTCGTGACCCCCCGCGACGAACTGCACGTCGATGTATTTGCGATGCGACTCCCATACGGCTTGATCGGCCAACTTGGTGCGATAGCGATTGACGATGCTCACCATCTTCTTGCCGTCGAGTTCGTACTGCCCGTTCTCGACATGAGTGAAGTCAGTGCTACCGACATACTCGATCGCGCGCACGATCGCAGCGGGGAGGTGAGCGTACTTGGCGTGGTTCTCAATCTTGTCAACGATCATGTGTGAATCCGTTCTGTGAGGTAAACCGACTTGGGAACATCCAATGCCGAACTAAATTCTTTCGGCCAAAGTCTTCAGACTTCGCCGACCATGTAAGACTGCCAAAACAACAACTCGATCCGCCTCGACCAAGAAGTAAACACCATGCGGGAATCGTTTCAGAGGAACCCATCGAATGAATCCCACGACGGCGGCGAATGATTCGGGATCGAACAGCACACGTTCGCACGCCTGATTGAAGGCGTCAGCAAAGTTCTTTCCCAACCCCGGTCGCTCCGACTCGTACCAAGCATAAGCATCACTGATGTCGTGACTGGCTTCCGGTTTGATGAGCAGTGTGTGTTTCATGTCAGGCCAAGAAGCCCAGCTTTGACTTCGGCCCATGTAGAACCCTCATTGGGGTTCCGGCGGTGAGCAGCCAACCGCAGATCGAGTTCGAGCTTCAATTCGTCGGAGATCATTGGTGGCGATGGTTCGTCGTCGATGCTGTCCCAAATCTCTTCAATCACGTCCAGTCGCTCATCGACAGAGAGCGATTGAATGTCGTCGAGATCAATCGTGCGTGGCATGGCAATTCCCGTTGTGTACGAGGTCTTAATCACTATCACCCCGGCGACACATGTGTGATCGGCCGTTCAAATTTTCTTGATGACTTCAGGTTTCACGGGTGGAGTAGGTTGCTTGCGAGGCGTTTCAGAACTCGGGTCGGGCTGCAACTCGCGGAGTCGCGGGCGCGAGTTGAAATCATCGGGTTGTAAGCCGGGCGAAAACTCGTCGATGATTTTTCCGTCGGCGTTCCTAGGACTTCCCCTGCCATCATCGTTTGCA
The DNA here is from genome assembly GCA_945862235.1 of Schlesneria paludicola DSM 18645. Classification (GTDB taxonomy): domain Bacteria; phylum Planctomycetota; class Planctomycetia; order Planctomycetales; family Planctomycetaceae; genus Schlesneria; species Schlesneria paludicola_A. Next base: position 4,391 of record CAMAYU010000015.1, on the reverse strand, counting down.
CGGCCTCCTAATCGAGGCGCGTCACCCCCCGTCACAGGTCGTTTGGGAGCGAGCGACTTCGCCTCGCGCAGGTCTCGTAGTAGTTGCAACAACTGGTCCTGTTGCGAACGGCTCAGCCGAGCGATGATCGCGGCTGAGGGGACCGACACCGCGAGTGGTGCTGGTCCGTCTTTGGTCTTCTGCACGAGCCCCAGTCCGCAGACGAGTGACTCGACCAACTCTTCTGCCTCTTCGCGCGTCGAGAAGAGGTCGCTCACCGGATATGTCCGCGTGATGATTGCCTTGTCCGCCGTCGCCTGTGTCGTGACCTTCAGCACTTCCGATTCGATGATGTACGTCAGTCCCAGCGGTTCCAACAGCAGTCGCAAGGCACTTCGCAGGGAGACGCCGGAGAGGGTCAGGTTCACCTGCGTGTCCGGCGCGATGCTTTCATTGATCAGCGTCTCTTTGTCGAGCCAGATTTCGACGCTGTGCAAATCTTCGAGGTATTTGAGTCCCTCCTCCAACGGAGCGTCCGCGAAGGCGACTTCCGTTGTGTCGCTGAGGGCCGCCAGAATCTTTTCCTCAATGGGGGAGAGTCGCGGCAGGAACTCGGGCGGGGCAGTCGGTTTCGCAACGGGTGTCACCGCTGCCGGAGTGGCTTCACGCGGGTCTTGGTCAGCGGCGGGCTGAAACACTTCTTGACCGGTCACAAAACTCGCAGCAACGTAGACCAAGAAGCCACTGCAACACGCCCACTTCCAAGGCAACCGCAAACGACGACAGATCGACGGACTGTTCATCAGAATTCTCCTCGACAAGACGTGGCGGAAGCCAAGAGCGGAAGGGTGAACGCGCGAGGCAGGCTAAGAGGGGCCGAGAGGGCTGTCAACGTGTGGTCTTTTGGCAACATCGCGTCAGAACCGATCCAGTCTCTCCGAGATGTCAGGCTCGCGCGACCAGTTCCTTCCAAGTGCCGCGTGCAACCGGGGGGGGCGACTTTTATACTGCCGCCCCACGGTCGGTCGTCCAAACGATCAGGGGTCAGGTGGTTCAAAGTTCATTTTTTCGCCGCGAAAAATGAACTTTGAACCACCTGACCCCGGCCTTTCACCGCTCGCCCCGCATCGAGACTGTCTCGCCCCATGTCATCTTCCACACAGAACATCCTCGGCGCATGGTCCTCGATCGGCGGGACGCTCGCGCTTGATGCCGCCTCCGTTTCCGAGAGCCTGCACGACATCGCGGCTCCGCTGATGATCGTCAATACAACACAGGGTCTCGCGCTGGGGCGAGGTGGTTCGGGACAGTTCGGTGCGCCGCCAAGCGCTTCGCATCCGTATCCTGTCGTCGGCTTCGTGCCACCGGCCAGTACCGAGCAACTTGGCGACGAAACTTTTCGCGCCGATCACGGGCTGCGCTACGCCTACGTCTCCGGCGCGATGGCCGCCGGGATTGGATCGGAAGCAATCGTCGAAGAGATGGCCAAGCACGGGATGCTCGGTTTCTTCGGTGCCGCCGGGCTGAGTCCGTCGCGCGTGGAAGCGGCGATTGAGCGGCTGATGAAGGGGTTGAGGGTGGAGGGCCGAAGGTTGAAGGACGAGCAGCCGCTTTCTTCTGACCTTCAACCCTCAACCTTCAACCCTCAACCTTCCTTCGGCTTCAACCTGATCCACAGCCCGAACGAGCAATCTCTGGAGAAGGCGATCGTTGACCTGTATCTGCGGCGCGGGGTGAGCCTCGTCGAAGCGTCAGCCTATCTCGACTTGACGCCGCATGTCGTGCGGTATCGGTTGACGGGGATTCATCGTGACGCGGCGGGCCATGTCGTCACGCCAAACCGAGTCATCGCGAAGGTGAGTCGGATTGAAGTCGGCTCGAAGTTCTTTGCGCCGGCTCCCGCGAAGATGCTCGCGCAGCTTGTCGAACAGGGGGCGATCACGCATGAGCAGGCCGTGCTCGCCGAATCGGTGCCGGTCGCTCAGGACATCACGGCCGAGGCCGATTCGGGCGGTCACACGGATAACCGTCCCGCGTTGACGCTGCTTCCCACGATTCTGGCTTTGCGAGATCGGGCGATGGCGCAGTATCGGTTCGCTCAACCACTGCGAGTCGGTGCGGCGGGAGGCATCTCGACGCCCGCTTCCGCAGCGGCGGCCTTCGCGATGGGAGCGGCTTACATTCTGGTCGGCTCGGTCCAGCAAGCGTGCGTCGAATCGGGAACGTGTGACGCGGTGAGACAGATGCTGGCGGAAGCCGAACAGGCCGATGTCACGATGTGTCCGTGTGCCGACATGTTTGAGATGGGCGTGAAGGTCCAAGTCCTCAAACGCGGCACAATGTTCCCGATGCGAGCGGCCAAGCTGTACGAGACCTATCGCGCCTACAAAGGGATCGACGACATTCCTGTCGCCGACCGGGAATGGCTGGAGAAGAACCTCTTCCGCGTGTCGCTTCAAGAAGTCTGGCAACAGACCGTCGATTACTTCTCGACGCGTGACCCGGCTCAGATTGAGAAAGGGGAGCGCGATCCCAAACACCAGATGGCGCTGATCTTCCGCTGGTATCTCGGCCAGTCCTCAAGATGGGCCAACAGCGGCGAGCCATCGCGCCGGCTCGACTATCAAATCTGGTGCGGCCCCGCGATGGGAGCCTTCAACGAATGGACCAAGGGAACGTTCCTCGCCCAACCGCAGAACCGCCGCGTGGCGACCGTCGCGTATAACCTGCTCCACGGTGCCGCGGTCATGCAACGAATCAACTCACTCCGCAGTCAGGGCTTCCCCGTGCCGAGTGACGCGGCGCGCGTGGTGCCACAAGAAATCAACGAACTGAAATCACGATAGGGATGTTCGACGGATGGCTCACACGACTGATGGAATCGCAATGAACAACGACGGCAGGCCCTCATCAATTCAACCGACACAGCCACCCTTGGCCGTGGTCGGCCTCAGTGCGCTCTTTCCCAAGGCGGCGAACTCGGAAGAGTTTTGGTCGAACATTCGGCTCGGGATCGATGCGATCACTGAGGTGCCCGATTCGCACTGGAACCCCGAGGACTACTTCGACTCGAACCAGAAGACGCCGGACATGACGTATGCCCGGCGCGGGGGATTCCTCTCGCCGCTGCCGTTCGATCCGTTGGAATTCGGGATCTCGCCGAACAACCTCGAAGCGATCGACACGTCTCAACTCTTGGGCTTGGTCGGAGCGAAACGAGCACTCGAACACGCGGGCTATGGCGCGGGACGCACGTTCGATCGGTCTCGCGTCGGCTGCATTCTGGGCGTGACCGGGACGTTGGAGATGGTCATTCCGTTGGGCGCGCGGCTCGGGCATCCCAAGTGGCGGAAGGCGCTCAAGGATGCGGGCGTTCCGGAAGACGTGGCCGAAGATGTGGTGAATCGCATCTCAGAGAGTTACGTCCCGTGGCAGGAGAATTCTTTTCCGGGGCTGCTGGGAAATGTGGTGGCCGGCCGGATCGCGAACCGGCTCGATTTGCATGGGACCAACTGCGTCGTGGACGCGGCCTGCGCGAGCAGCCTCAGCGCGATGCACCTCGCCGCGTTGGAGCTGTGGACCGGGCGGAGCGACATGGTCGTGACTGGCGGCATCGACACGTTCAACGACATCTTCATGTTCATGTGCTTCAGCAAGACTCCCGCGTTGTCGCCTTCAGGCGATGCGAAGCCGTTCAGCGACGATGCGAGCGGCACGATCTTGGGCGAAGGCGTGGGCATGGTCGTCTTGAAGCGGCTCGCCGATGCCGAGCGAGATGGCGACCGAATCTACGCCGTCATCAAAGGGATCGGCACGTCGAGCGACGGCGCGGGGAACGCCGTCTACGCGCCGAAGTCTGAGGGGCAGGTTCGGTGTCTCGAAGACGCGTATCGCGTGGCAGGAGTCTCGCCCGACACGATCGAACTGGTTGAAGCGCACGGGACCGGGACGAAGGTGGGTGACGCGACCGAGGTCTCCGGTTTGATGCAGGTCTATCAAGCCGCTGGCCGCCGCGCGAGTGGTCCTCCCAAAACAAACTGGTGCGCGGTCGGTTCGGTGAAGTCGCAGATCGGTCACACGAAAGCCGCGGCCGGTGCGGCCGGAGTTCTCAAAGCGATTCTCGCTCTGCAACACAAAGTCCTGCCGGCGACGATCAAGGTCAGCCAACCACCTTCCGCACTGATGGCCGCTGACTCGCCGTTCTACGTCAACACGGTGAGCCGTCCGTGGGTGAAGCCGGTCGGACATCCACGCCGCGCCGCTGTGAGTGCCTTCGGTTTCGGCGGAAGTAATTTTCATTGCGTCCTCGAAGAATCACCGCAGTCGTTTGACGAACCCGAGTGGGACGGTGATGTGCAGGTGGTGGCCTTGTCCGCGCTGTCGTTGAATGAGCTGGCGGAGAGCGTTCGCGG
>CAMAYU010000014.1 GCA_945862235.1 Schlesneria paludicola DSM 18645 | reverse complement strand
CAAGGCGAATTTTCGCTATCACCTGCAACTCACGTCGATCGAGCTGTCACCGCTGCAAAAGATTTGGCTCCACGCCGCCCCGAAGTTTCCAAGTCACCCCGAAGTCGAGTTCGTGGTGGATGTCGATCCGCTCAATCTGCGGTAGCGATCCTGTGGGGCTGGTTTGTAATCTGCCCGCCCGGCTCACCGACTTAGATTCCTTTGCGGGTCTAATAAGGAGACGTGTTGGTTAAAAACCTGCCTCACAGAACGGAGTCGATATGACGGCGGCGGAATCGGAAATTTTGCGAGATGTCTGGTACATGGCCTTGCCCGGTCGCGAGCTGAAGCGGGGCAAGATGCAGGGGAAGATGCTGCTGGGGCAGTCGATCGTGTTGGGACGTGACGCCGACGGGAAGCCCTTCGCGCTGCGAGACATTTGTCCTCACCGCGGCATCCCGCTCAGTCACGGCAAGTTCGACGGGCGCGAGATCGAGTGCTGCTATCACGGCTGGCGGTTTCAGTGCGACGGCGGATGTACGCACATTCCGTCGCTCCTGCCGACTCAGAAGTTTGAACTGTCCCGCGTCGGCGTCTTTCAATTTCCGTGTCGCGAAGTGCAGGGCAACATCTGGGTCTTCATGCCCGAAGACGAACGGACGTTGCCCGACCCGCTGCCGGAGATTCCGGTCATTCCGTACGTGGAAGCTGAGCATTGCCAGATGGTCATGAAGAGCCTGTTCCCCTGTTCGATCGACCACGCGGTCGTGGGACTGATGGACCCGGCGCATGGCCCGTTCGTCCATCAGTCGTGGTGGTGGCGGTCCCAGAAGTCGATCCATGAAAAGTCGAAAGCGTTCGCGCCGTCGCACTGGGGCTTCACGATGGTGAAGCACAAACCGTCGTCCAATTCCAAAGCGTACAAGCTCATCGGCGGCGAGGTCTCGACCGAGATTCGCTTCGAGCTGCCGAGTACGCGCATCGAGCACATCACGGCGGGCAAGCATCACATCTGCGGCGTGACCACGCTGACGCCGCTCACCGCGACACAAGTTGAGCTGCACCAGTTCTTCTATTGGACGATCCCGTGGCTGTCGCTCATCCGTCCGCTGATGCGACCGTTCATGAAGACCTTCATCGAACAGGACCGCGATGTTGTCGATAAGCAGCAGCAGGGCCTGAACGAAGACCCGCAACTGATCATGATCAACGACGCCGACAAACCGGCGCGGTGGTACTACCAGTTGAAGAAGGAGCTTCAGCAGTCACGGCTTGAGAACCGCCCGTTCCAAAACCCGGTCCCCGAGACGACGCTGCAATGGCGGAGCTAAAAACGTAGGGTAAGCGTCTCGCGATCAACAATTGTCGGCACCCGGCTCACCAAAACTACACAGGCGAATCCCGACAGTGATTGAGGCGCCGGTCCTTACCCTACGAGCATCGCCGCCGACTCACCGCTGTGGATCGCGTCGGGGATGCCGACGCCGCGATAGGCGTTGCCTGCGAGTGCCAGTCCCGGATGTCGCGCGGTGAGAGCTTCGATTCGAGCGACTCGGTCGAGATGCCCGACGTGGTACTGAGGCATCGCGCGGGGGTAGCGCACGACGAGCGATATCTCTGGCTCACCGCGCACGCCGAGGAGTTCGGACAACTCGGATTGGACCAGTCTCTGCAACTCGTCATCGGGGAGGTCGTTCAACTCCGGTTGCATCGCGCCGCCGACGAACGTGCGCAGCAAGACGGAACCGGCGGGAGCACGCTCAGGAAATTTGCGACTCGAAAACGATGTGGCCAGGATGCGTCGTCGCTCGCGGTGCGGAACAACCAATCCGAACGAGTCGAGCGGATGAGCGACATCGGCCAAACGGTGGCCGGTGACGACGATGGCACTCGAGGCGTATTCGATCTGCCGCAGCTCACTCGATAAGTCGTGATCGAGTTCACCGAGCAGCAGTGCGGCGTGGTGAGTTGTCGTGGCGACGATTACGGAGTCGAAGGAGTGATGCGTGCCGTCGGACAGCGCGAGGAGAAAGGGAGATGCTGACGCATCCCTGCTCAAGGCTCCTTGCTCACGCTGCGGGTTGGTGAGAGGCCGCTGAATTTCAGTGACGCGCGTGTTGAGCTTCACCGTGCCGCCCGCTTCCACGCGAGACCGCAGCGCGGCGAGGAGGTCTTCCATGCCGCCCGCCAGTCCTGCGAAGAGGCCGTACCGCGCGCCGCTTGAGGTCGTGTCGGTCGGATTTGCACCGGGCGGTCTGTCACTGTTCTTCGCGGAGAGCGCCGCGCGGATGAGGCTGCCGAAGTCGCGTTCTTGTTCCAGAAAGCGCGGCAACGTGGCCGCGAGGCTGAGTTGTTCGGGGTCCGACGTGTAGATGCCGCCGACCAGTGGTTGGACCAGTCGTTCGAGAACTTCGCGGCCGAACCGTCGTCGCACGAACGACGCGAGGCTTTCGTCCGCCAGCTCGGTCGCGTCGCGCGGGGTGCGGCTCGGCACGAAAGGCTCCATCAACAACCGCAGCTTGCCCCACGGCGAGAGAATCGGTGTCGTGATCATCGGCCAGATCGCCGTCGGTCCGAGCAGTTGAAAGCCCGCCGGAACGGGGACCGGTCGCCCGTCAAATACGACGTGAACACCACGATACCGAGAGTCGGTCGCGACGAGTTTGTCTTCAAGGCCAAGTCGCCGACAGAGGCCGATCGCGCCCGGCTTGTTCGTCAGGAATGAGTCGGCTCCCGTGTCGATCAGGTAGCCATTCTCCCGCCTCGTCCCCACGATGCCACCCAGTCGTGGACCTGCTTCGAGTAGCGTGATCTCGCAGCGAGGCGAGGTTGGCGACGCGGCGGAAGTGAGTTCAATCAACCGGTGAGCGGCCGCCAATCCCGACAAGCCGCCACCGATGATCGCGATGCGGCGCGGTGAGGTCTCGGTGGTGGAACGGGCGTCGGTCATGGTGATGGAGTCGATGCCGGAGGCGTGAGGACAGCGCGGTCGATGGGAAGTGGAAGGCGATTGCAAATTGATAATTGGTGATTTCTAAATGCAAATTGGAAAGCGAAGACTCGCCGTGCGTGCCGTGCTTCCTCTTCATTCTGCAATTTGCATTTACCAATTATCAATTTGCAATCTCTTCACACACGACCTGCTATGGAACTCGCTTCGCGATCACTTCGCGCCGAGTTCATGCACCATCTGAACGAGTGCCTTCACGTTGTCGGGCGGGACTTCGGGGAAGACGCCGTGACCGAGATTGAAGATGTGTCCGGGTCGTCCGGCAGCGGCATCGAGGACCGCTTTGGCGCGCGATCGCAGCGTCGGCAGATCGGCCATCAATGAGACCGGGTCGAGATTCCCCTGCACCCCTACGTCGTATCCGACTGTTCGCCAGCCCTCGGCGAAATCGACGCGCCAATCGAGACCGATCACGTCGCCACCCGCTTCACGCAGCAGCGGCAACAGCGCGGGATTGCCCGTCAGAAAATTGATGACCGGCGTACCGGGACGGATGCCGTCGATGACCTGCTTCGTGAACGGCATCGCGTAGCGGCGGTAGTCCGACGGTGAGAGGCAACCGGCCCAACTGTCGAACAGTTGAATCGCCTGACATCCCGCGTCGATCTGCGCGTTGATGTAGCGAACGAGGCTGCGAGCGAGGCGCTGCATGAGCGTCGTCCACGCTCCTTCATCGCGGTACATCAGACTCTTCGTCGTGAGGTAGTTCTTCGAGCTGCCTCCTTCGATCACATACGACGCGAGCGTGAACGGTGAGCCCGCGAACCCGAGGAGCGGGATGTCAGCCGGGAGGTCGCGACGAATCAGCTTCACCGCGTCGAACACGAATTGCAGCGACGAGACCTCCTCCAGTTCGCGAAACCGATCGACTTCGGCGGCGGTGCGGATCGGGTTGTGGATGACCGGCCCTTCGCCCTTCTGGTACTCCAAATCGATCCCCATCGGTTCGAGCATTGGGAGCAGATCGGCAAACAGAATGGCCGCATCAACGCCGAGGACGCGCTGCGCGGTCAGCGTCACTTCCGCCGCCAACTCGGGGCGCTTGCAGAGTTCGATGAACGTCACCTTGGAACGCACGGCCATGTACTCGGGGAGATAACGTCCCGCTTGCCGCATGATCCAGACGGGCGTGGTGTCGGTCGGCTCGCGCCGCATCGCCTTCATCAAGCGCGAGTTGTGCAGGCGAGCATCGTGGGGTTGAGAATCATTCGGCGGGACGGCGTTGGTCGAGGTCGTAGGCATGGCGGCTCCAAAAGTGAGGCGGGATTGTAGCCGTGCGATTTGGGGCCGGACAGGCAGCTCGGGGCGATCATGCTCGCGCGACTCGACCCGGTACGGCGCGATGCTCATAATCGGCCGCGGTCGTGGGACGGGCGGCTCGCCTGTCCATTCGAGTTCGATCGGTTGGTTGAGTTCGTTTTGAAAAGAAAGCAGGCGAGCCGCCTGCTCTAGGTTTTGCAACGGGTGTCCGATCAAGGAGAACGTCGTGCCGGTCTGGGCTGTGGAACTGGGCGTGGTTGTGCTGATGGCACTGCTCAACGGCTTCTTTGCCGCCGCTGAGATCGCGATCCTGACCGCACGGCGCGGGCGACTGGAACAATGGGCCGAGGACGGTGATGGGGCCTCGGCCGTCGCGCTGCAACTCGCGCACGATGCCGATCGGTTCCTGCCGACGGTGCAGGTGGGGATCACGCTGGTCTCCGCGTTCACGTCGGCGTATGCCGGAGCGAGGCTGGCCGCTCCGCTCGAAGCTTGGCTAGAGCAGCTCCCGCTCGCGTGGATTGCCGAACGTCGCGAGGGCCTGTCGTTGACGCTCGTCGTCTGCGGCATCTCATTCCTGCAATTGATTCTGGGCGAGTTGGTTCCCAAGCGGATTGCCTTCCAGAACGCCGAGTTGCTGGCGCGATTCGTCGCCTATCCGATGCTCGTACTGCAGCGCGTCTCCCGTCCGGTAATCTGGGTGCTGCACGTCACGACTTCACTCGTCCTGAGACTGTTGGGGCAGAAGAACCTGCCGCCGCGCACAGTCTCCGTCGAAGACATTCAGCACCTGATCGAGACCAGTACGGAAGCGGGCGTCTTGGAAGAGTCCGAACAGAAAATGGCGATGGAGGCGCTGCGGATTGGCAACCGGACGATGGTCGATATTCTGCGACCGCGCATCGATATCGATGCCATCGACATCGACACGCCTGCCGATGAAGTCGTCGGCGCGATCGCCATGTCGGGCTTCTCGCGCGTTCCCGTCTGCGAAGGGACGATCGATCACATCATTGGGTTCGTCTATATCAAGGACGTGTTCCTCCAACAGTACCTCGGTCGCCCGATCGACCTGCGCCGGCTGATCCGGCCGCCGCTGTTCATCCCCAAGTCGGTCACGATCAGCCGGCTGCTGGAACTCTTTCAAGAGCACAAGACGCAGCTCGCCATCGTGCTGGACGAGTACGGCGGGACGCAGGGAATGGTGACGTTCGAGGACATCATGACGATGCTCGTCGGTGAGATTCACGACGAACTGCGACACGAACGAAAATCGAAGCAAGACCGGGAACAAGACATCGTCAAACGGGAAGACGGCAGCCTGCTGATCGACGGGACGGTGAACCTGCATCAACTCGAAGTGGCTTTGGAAGTGACCCGCTGGTTCGATCCGCCACCGCGCGGCATCGGCACGGTGTCGGGACTCGTTCTGTCGCTGTTGAAACGCCCGCCGGCCATTGGCGACGTACTGACTTGGAATGATCTGAGGATCGAAGTTGTCGATATGGACGGCCCCAAGATCGATCGGTTGCTGATTCAGACGGTCGCCGATTCGCCAGTCGGCACCGCGCCGCCTTCCACTCCCGTATCATCCGACTACTCGGCACCGTAGTCCGGACGCCTATGTCCGGACTACAAGCTCCTCCAACAACACGACCCAATTTCCTTCCACTACGGTGACTCATGGCGAAATGCGATCAAGGCTACATGTGCGAAGTTTGCGGCGACGAAGTCGAGGACATCACTGGCAGTGACCTCTATTTGCGCTACGTTCTCGGTGAGGTCGAAGCGCGGCATCTGATGACGGCTCCCGAGCGCCATCTGCGCTGCAATCCGGTCACGTCGCAGTTCATCGTCATTCCCGAGTTCGAGCCGGTCGTGGTCGAGGGGCCGTTCGACAAGCGACTGCTCGATCCCGCAGATGTTGCAACACGCGAGCAACTCGTCACGCGAGCTTGGCAGCGCCTGCAAGTGGTCCGACAACTTGGGCTGCCGATCAGCGACTACCCACTGTCGCGCGAGGACGAAGCGGGAGCGTGACTCACGCCCCACCGGGCTTGCCCCGGTCGATTACGGTCTTTGCACTCTTGCTCATTCACCGGTGTCCGTTGTGTAGCTGTGTGCGTTGTGTGATTAGTGCAGAAACCCGCGAGCCACCGGGACAAGCCCGGTGGGGTCGCTTGTTTTATCACGACGCTACTGCCGAACCCTGTTTCCGAGTTCATCCTTCATGCTCTGGCCCGAACACACCGTGACGCAGGAGCTGCTGGCTGAGGCCGGGCGAGGCGAAGGGGCGGCCGTCAACAAGTTGCTCGAACGGCATCGGGCTGCGTTGCGAAAGCTGATCCAGTTGAGACTCGACCGCCAAGTGGCGCGGCGGGTCGATGCGAGTGACATCGTGCAGGACGTGTTGCTCGAAGCGAACGGGCGGTTGCGTGAATACCTTGACGATCCCCAGATGCCGTTCCATCTCTGGCTGCGGCATCTGGCGAAGGACCGCATCATCGACATGCACCGGCGGCATCGCGGTGCGCAGCGACGAAGCCTCGACCGCGAACGGTCTCTCGCGTCGCCTCAGTTCGGCGATCAGTCATCGTTCGATCTGGCGAGCCAACTCGTCGGGAGTGAACTCACCCCCGCTGCCGCCGCGATTCGGCAAGAGCTGCAAGCACGATTCATCGTCGCCATCGAACAGCTCGACGACGATGATCGCGAGATCGTGTTGATGCGGCACTTCGAGCAACTCGGCAACAGCGAAGCGGCGACGGCCCTCGGCATGACTCCCGCTGCCGCCGGCATGAGACACCTGCGAGCACTTCGCAAACTGAGAGCCATCCTCGGCGAACGCCCCTCGCTGACGGGAGAGTCACATGGTTGAAGTACGGCTTCTGCTTCGCGCGGTCAGCAATGAAGTATCCGAGCGGGGTGGCGTAAGCCCCCCGGTTCTTGGGCGTCAGCCCGCTTTGGAAGAATCGGGGGGCTTACGCCGCCCCGCTCGGAAACCTCTCACGTTGTGTCGCGTGAGGTATAGCCGGATTTCGAGTCGGTTCACTTCGGGAGAGTCCGCAGCATGAGTGACAGTGATCGTGACAGCGATGAAGTCTTGGTGACGCTGCTCGATGAACTCGTCGAGCAGGCTCAAGCCGGGCAAGCCTCGTCGTTGGAAGACGTGATCGCGCAGCATCCGGAACTCGAACGTGAGCTGCGTGAGTTGTGGGCGACGGTCCAAATGGCCGCAGACTTCGGCAGCTTTCCCGACCTGTTTGATGAGAACTCGTCCGGCTGGCCGAACGCGGTTGAATCGAGTGGCTCGGGGGGCGTGTTGCCGCGCGATTGCGGCGACTACGAGTTGTTGAAGGAACTCGGACGCGGCGGCATGGGAGTCGTCTATCAGGCGCGACAGAAGAGTCTCGATCGGATCGTCGCACTCAAGATGGTGCTGCGCGGCGACCTCGCGTCGTCGATGGACCTCGCGCGGTTTCGGGCCGAGGTGGAAGCGGCAGCGCAGTTGCATCACCCGCACATCGTTCCGCTGTACGAGGTCGGTGAAATCGAAGGCCGTCCGTTTTTCAGCATGAAGCTGATCGAAGGGACGACGCTGGCAAGACGCCTCGCCGACGGCCCGCTTCCCTCACGTCTGGCCGCTGAGATGCTGGCTCCCGTCTGTCGCGCGATCGCCGACGCGCATCGACGTGGCGTGCTGCATCGTGATCTCAAGCCGTCCAATATCTTGATTGATGGCGAGGGCCGCACGTTCGTGACGGACTTTGGCTTGGCCAAGCGTTTGAAGACCGAGGCTTCGTCGGTGGATGGGCCGACGGGATCGCGTATCTCGACACCAACTCGCAGCGTGAGCGAGGGGGGCGGGATGTCCCGCGTGGAATCGCCCTCGCTCACGCTGCGGGTTGGTGTTGAAACTGCCCCTCGCCAGTTTCAGAACAGCCTGACTCAAACGGGTGCGATCCTCGGGACGCCCGGCTACATGGCACCCGAGCAGGCGGCGGGTTATCGAGGCGAAGTGAGTGCCGCGTCGGACATCTATTCGTTGGGAGCGATCCTCTACGCGATGCTCACCGCGCGGCCGCCGTTTCAGGCCGAGTCCCCCGTCGATACGGTCTTGATGGTGCTGGAGCAAGACCCGCTGCCGCCGCGCATCCTCAATCCAAAGGTCGATGCGGACCTCGAAATGATCGCGTTGAAGTGTCTTCAGAAACCGGCCGACTTGAGGTACGCGACGGCCGATGCACTGGCCGATGATCTCGAAGCGTACCTCGCGAACGAACCGATCTCGGCTCGATCCACGCATCTCTCGCAGATCATCTCGCTCGCGTTTCGTGAGACGCATCACGCCGCGATCTTGGAGAACTGGGGCCTGCTCTGGATGTGGCACAGTCTCGCGGTGCTGCTGCTGTGTCTCATCACTGCGGCGATGCACTGGCAAGGTGTGACGAGTCGCTGGCCGTATGCCGCCCTCTGGTCGGTCGGGGCCGGGACGTGGGCGATGATCTTCTGGGAGCTGCGCCGCCGCTCGGGACCGATCACGTTCGTCGAACGTCAGATCGCGCACGTCTGGGCGGGAAGCATGTTCTCCACGATGTTGCTGTTCGGCTTGGAAGGCCTGCTTGGCCTGCCGGTCCTTTCACTGTCGCCCGTACTGCCACTGATCGCCGGGAACGTGTTCCTCGTGAAGGCCGGCATCCTGTCGGGCAAGTTCTACATTCAAGCGGTGCTGCTGTACGCGACTTCGCTCGCGATGGCTCTGCTTCACAAGTGGGGCCTCTCGGACGTGGGGCTGGTGCTGCTCGGCTGCGTCCTCGCTGGCAGCTTCTTCGCCCCTGGGTTCAAGTACTATCGGCAACGCTTGGATGGTGAAGACGCCGCGCGACGGAGACGGTTTGAGTGAGCGACGAAATTCGAGCGTAAGCTCGTTCGATGACTTTCTGAGCGGGGCGGCGTCAGCCCCCTGGTTCTTTGCAAACGAGCTGACGCCCAAGAACCAAGGGGCTGACGCCGCCCCGCTCAGAAGATAAGTCCGGGCCAACGCCCAAGAGCGGAGGAGTACTTTGCCGATGCACGTCGCCATCATTACCGCCGGCGGGGCCGGGATGTTTTGCGGTTCGTGTATGCACGACAACGCGTGGGCCAAGTCGCTGCGTGCGGCGGGGGTCGAGGTCAGTCTGATCCCGATGTACACGCCGATCCGCGTGGACGAGGCCGATCAAACGTCGTCGCCCGTCTTTTATGGCGGCATCAACGTCTACCTGAGCGACCGCTTCTCGTGGTGGAAGCGCGTGCCGAGACTCTTCACGCGGTGGCTCGATGCGCCCGGCATCATTCGCCGCGCGACGAACGGTGCGGTTGGGAACGACGCCAAGCTGCTGGGGACGATGACGGCCTCAATGCTGCGCGGCGAAGAGGGACCGCACCGACAGGCGGGCGAGGAACTGGTCGAGTACGTCCGGCAACTTCGACCGGATGTGGTCTGTTTCAGCAACGCACTCCTCTGCCCGCCGCTGCGAGTCCTCAAACGAACGTTCACCGGCCCGACGCTCTGTGTCTTGCAAGGAGACGACATCTTCTTGGATGGCCTCATCGAACCTTATCGCTCGCAGGTGATGGCCTTGCTGCGCGAACGAGTCGCCGACTTCGATGGCTTCCTCACACACAGCGACTACTACCGCGACTTCATGGCGGCGTACTTGGAACAGCCGGTGACAAAGTTTCATCGGCTGCCTCTGGCCATCGACTGTGCGGCTCACGACGGACGGCCGAAGTCCGTGGTCGGTGATCCTCCGACTGTCGGCTACTTCGCACGCATCTGTCCGGAAAAGGGACTTGATCAGTTGGTCGCGGCGGTCCTGTTGCTGCGGCAGCGTTTGCCGAACATGAAGCTTCGCGCAGGCGGCTATCTCGGCCCGCAGAACCAGTCGTACTTCAATGAAGTCGTCCGACAAGCGGCCCCACTTGGGAAGGACTTCGAGTACATCGGCGGTCCCGATTCTCAGCGCGAGAAGATCGAGTTCCTGAAGTCGCTCGACGTGTTCTGCCTGCCGACGGTCTATCGCGAACCGAAGGGTCTCCCTGTGTTAGAGGCGTGGGCGAACGGACTCCCCGTTGTGTTGCCTGCTCACGGCGCGTTCCCAGAACTCGTGGCCTCGACCGGCGGCGGACTGCTCGTCGAGCCGGGTGACTCGACAGCGCTGGCCACTGCGATTGAACAGCTGATCACCAACGAGTCCCTTCGCGCGGATCTTGCCGGTCGCGCACAGACGGGAGTCCGGCGCGAGCATGATCTCGCGACACTGGCTCGCGCAACGGTGGCTCTCTTGGAAGAGATGCTGGCCAATACTTCGCGCGGCACAAAGTGAGACCTTTCTGAGCGGGGCTGACGCCCAATGGCACTCACTTTGTCATTCACCCCGTGAGCGGCACGGCGCTCGCCGCCGGTTCTGTGCTTGGCAACACAACTCCATCCACCGGCGGCTAGCGCCGTGCCGCTCAAAGTGAGTGCCATTGGGCTGACGCCACCCCGCTCGGATGTCTCATCACTGACCGGGCGAGGTCTCACACTGCTCAAAGTGCGCAACCCTGAGGCTGGCACTGCGAGTGCATCGGCAGAACGAGCCGCAACCGTTCCCCGCAGTGTCTTCATAGTCCGAGCGACCGTGATTTTCGGATTCTTCCGGACATTCGGTACAGATTGCCAAGTCGTCAGTCCGATAGAGACGGTAAGTGCGGATTCTCGCGCCCATGCTGAGTCATCACGGCTCACGCAGTTCCGGCTCACGGCGTTCAAATCAGGGAACGACTGATGCGGACTAGGCAATGGTTGAAGACATTATTGAGTGGGTGCCTCGCTGTGGCGGGAGGTCTGACGGC
This sequence comes from Schlesneria paludicola DSM 18645, assembly GCA_945862235.1. Taxonomy (GTDB): domain Bacteria; phylum Planctomycetota; class Planctomycetia; order Planctomycetales; family Planctomycetaceae; genus Schlesneria; species Schlesneria paludicola_A. The sequence goes on along the minus strand of CAMAYU010000014.1, from coordinate 48,058 downwards.
GCATGCCCAAGAGCCCCCGTTCCAACAGTTCGGACCCGGCAATCCGGACGCCGTGGGGATGCTTCCTCCACCGTACAACACGAACTACGGAGCCGCTCCGCAGTCGTATACGGGGATGGAACAGGCGGGCTATCCGCCCGGAGCCAATCCGTGGCCCAACGTCTCCCCTTACATGGGGCCAGCCGTTGACCAGACGACGTACGAGAACGGGACTTGGTTCAACCAGCAACTCTCTGGTAGACGCCAGTACTATTTCTCGACCGAGGCCCTCATCGGCCGAACGAATGTTGGAAGCGGCGCGTTGGTGGGCGCTCACGGGGTAAACATTCACCCGGTCATCCCCGGTCAAATATCCGTCAATCAGCAATTCTTCGAGAGCATTAGCTTTGGCACTAACCTCAATTCGCTGAATCGATTCGTCGTGGCAAGCGGTGGTGGTGGCGGTGGCGGTGGCGGCGCGTCTACAGGTCGCATTCAAGTCTTCACCCCGAGAGACTACGACCAGATTTCCAATCCGAATCGAACTGGTGGACTGCGAACGACTTGGGGATGGTTCAATCCCGATCAGACCGGTTTTCAGTTGTCGGCCTTCTGGCTGAACAACACCATCGGGGAATACAACAGCGGTTTGGGACTTCGCTACGATCCCACTCTGTCGTTTGTTCCTAGATACGACAATCAGTTCATTCGTGCGCTGACGGGTATCCCGCTGCAGGGACCAGATTCGGATGGCGATCGCTTTCCGGGCGTGGTTCAGCCGTTCGACTTGTACTACCGATTGCGTTTTGAATCGCAGATTATGGGTACGAACCTTGACTGGTATGGTACGCCGATCGTTGATCGGCAGAGCATGAAGATCCGTCCGATTGTTGGCGTTCGCTACATCAACCTCATCGAGCAGTTCGCGTTCAACGGAGCTGACACGGGAATGGGCTACAGCATCCAGGGAGCGACGGCACAAACAGGCGGAAACGCGGCAACAACGGGCGGGGCCGTCCTCGGTCCGGTAGCGTTCGATCCGCTGTTCTCCGTTCCCGATGTCATGCAATCGCAGTTGTTGTCGAGGACTCAGACGCAACTGCTTGGGCCTGAGGCAGGATTGAGACTCGACTTGGGCGGTGACTCGTTCAAGATCTGGACTCAGACGAAAGTCGGACTCTTGGGGAACAATGCCACTCGCAAACTCAGTGGCTTCAATATCGGTGACGCCTACTATGCCGCAAACGGACGGACGATCCCGATCATGCCCCGCGATGATAGCGCCGCGACCGCGTTCTCCAGCCGGGACACGACCTCGTTCCTCTCCCCGATGTTTGAGCAGTCGATCTTCATGAAGAACCACCCGTTCGAGAACATGCCGATCATGAGGAAGTCCTCCATCATGCGAGCCGCTGAATTCCAAGCGGGTTACACGTTCCTCGTGCTGGGATCCGTTTACCGACCGGCTCAAACGATCAACTGGCAGGCATTCCCCGTGAATCCGCAGTTGCAGGATCGCCGAACAACGTACACGAACGGAACCTTTAGCTTCGGTGTCGAGTGGGCCTACTGAGTTCGCGGATGACGAAGTGACAAAAATAAAACAGCCCGGTGAGACATTTCTCACCGGGCTGTTTCGTTTGAAAAATCATCGCTACCACGAAAGAACTACGTGGCGGCGACTTCGGCACCCACGACGGCCAGTTCTTCGATGATCGGCTCGACCGTGGATGGCTCGAAGTCGAGCTGCTTCTGGTCGCCAACTTCCTTGGCTCGCACGGTGATCGTGTTGTGACCTTCAAACGCCCCTTGAAGCAGGTTCTCGGACAGTGGGTCTTCGATGTAGGTCTCGACGGCCCGGCGCAGTGGTCGTGCCCCGTACTCGGTGGCGTTCCCTTTGCTGACGACGAACTGTTTCGCTTCGTCGGTCAGAACCAGGGCGAGACCCTTCTCGGCAAGACGTTCGCGAACCTTCGACAGTTCGATCTCGACGATCTGCTTCAGATGCTCTTCATTGAGCGAACGGAAGACCACGATTTCATCCAAGCGTCCGAGGAACTCGGGTTTGAACTCGCGTTCCAGCTCGTGCTGGAGACGTTCCTTCATGCGGTCATAGCTGGTGTCGTTGTCCTTCGGCGCGAAACCGAACTCGTTGTTGATGGCCAACGCACCGGCGTTGGTTGTCATGATGAGGACCGTGTTCTTGAAATCGACCTTCCGACCGAAACTGTCGGTCAGATGGCCTTCTTCCATGATCTGGAGCAACATGTTGAAGACATCGGGGTGAGCCTTCTCGATTTCGTCGAGCAACACCACGGCATACGGTCGGCGGCGAATTTTTTCCGTTAGCTGACCACCTTCTTCGTAACCGACAAATCCGGGCGGAGCACCGATCAGCCGACTGACGTTGTGCTTCTCCATGTACTCGCTCATATCGATCTGGATCAGGGCATCCTGATCGCCGAACAGGAACTCGGCGAGCGTCTTGGCGGAGAGAGTCTTGCCGACACCGGTGGGACCGGCGAACAGGAACACACCCGTCGGACGGCGCGGATCCTTTAACCCGCTGCGGCTGCGGCGCACGGCTTTGGCCACTTGCTTGATCGCTTCGTTCTGACTGACCACGCGGCGATGCAATTCGTCTTCCATGCCCATCAGGCGCACGGCGTCTTCGCTGGAGAGGCGTGTCAGTGGGATGCCCGTCATTTTGGCGACGACTTCCGAGATGACTTCGGCATCGACGATGCCGTCCTTCTCTTTGGACTTCTCGCGCCAGTCCTTGTTCAGACCTTCCTTCTTCTTCTTGAGCTTGTCCGCCTGATCACGCAGTGACGCGGCCTTTTCGAAGTCTTGATTGGCAACGGCCTCTTCCTTTTGCGCGTTGAGCCGTTCGACTTCCTCTTCAATTTCCTTGAGGTCTGGCGGACGGACCATCGATTTGAGTCGGATGCGAGCACCCGCTTCGTCAATCACGTCGATCGCCTTGTCGGGCAGACATCGAGCGGTGATGTAGCGTGTCGAAAGCTCGACGGCCTTGGCGAGCGCGTCGTCCGTAATTTGAACGCGGTGATGTTGTTCGTACCGGTCGCGGAGACCTTTGAGAATCTCGATCGTTTGCGACGGTGACGGCGGTTCAACGATGACGTTTTGGAATCGGCGTTCGAGTGCCCCGTCCTTCTCGATGTACTTGCGGAACTCATCGAGCGTCGTGGCACCGATGCACTGAATCTCACCGCGTGACAGAGCGGGCTTGAGAACGTTCGAGGCATCAATTGCCCCTTCCGCGCCACCCGCACCGACCAGCGTGTGCAACTCGTCGATGAAGAGGATCGTGTTCTTGGCCCGTTTGACCTCGTTCATCACCGCCTTGATGCGTTCTTCAAACTGACCGCGATATTTCGTTCCGGCGACCATCATCGCCAAGTCGAGGACGACGATCCGCTTGTCGCGCAGCAACTCGGGGACTTCCCCGCTGACGACCATCTGAGCGAAGCCTTCGACGATGGCGGTCTTGCCGACGCCCGCTTCACCCAGCAGCACGGGGTTGTTCTTTTGGCGACGACAGAGAATTTGAATGACGCGCTCGATCTCGTTCGCGCGACCGATCACGGGATCGAGTTTGTTCTGACGAGCCAATTCGGTGAGATCGCGGCCGAAGCTGTCGAGGGCCGGCGTCTTGCTCTTGCCTGACTTGCCGCCGCCACTACTTCCACTTCCACTTCCACCGCCGCCACCACTTCGTTCTTGAGTCCCGGTGCCGCCGCCACCTTCGCCACCGTCCATACCGTGGCCGAGCAGGCTCAGCACTTCTTCTCGCACGTCTTCGAGTTTCAGACCGAGGTTCATCAACACCTGTGCGGCCACACCTTCTTGCTCACGAATCAAGCCGAGGAGCAGGTGTTCGGTACCGACGTAGTTGTGGTTGAGGTTCCGTGCCTCTTCCATCGCGTACTCGATCACCTTCTTGGCGCGAGGCGTCTGCGGCAGCTTACCCATCGTGACCATATCCGGCCCCGACTGCACGATCTTCTCGACTTCGAGTCGGATCTTCCGCAGATCAACTTCGAGGTTCTTCAGCACGTTGGCGGCAACGCCGGAACCCTCCTTCACCAGACCGAGCAGGATGTGCTCGGTGCCGATGTATTCGTGATTGAACCGCTGGGCTTCTTGATTGGCCAGTTGCATTACCTTGCGGGCGCGATCAGTGAATCGCTCGTACATGCGGAAGCCTCCGAAGTGGGGATGAGTGGGTTGTCCCACGGTGAATGCTGGATTGAACGGTGTGTGGTCTGAGTCGCCTGCATCTCGTAGGCCGGTCCCCTTAATCCGGCTGTCTCTCACGGCCGGACCAAGGGGACCGGCCTACAAATGAACTTGTGTTGGCAGGCTGGTGGGAGTCAATGGAAGATGTTGGGCAAGGATACGTCACAGTTGGGAAGGCGATGCGATTTTTGAACGTCTTGGGTTGGCTAACACGTGAGGATCGTGCTCAGTGTGTCGAACAATTCCCCGCGACAATTGCTACAACCAACTCAACCCGAAAATACGAGACGATCGCCTCAACCGATCTCCAATGGCGGGCGATTCTAGTGGTGTGTCTGATGGAGGGCAAGGAGCCTCCCAGCCTCGCGCAGGGCTATCAACCGGCGTTGAACAAGCTTGATTTGACGCGATGCATCACGTACCACAACCCGCTCTGCTCACCTCAGAAAGTGCCGCTGTGACGACTCTCTCGACCGAGACGTATCGCATTCTCGACGCCGCCGCGAATCGCGCCAGTGAGGGGCTGCGCGTAGTCGAGGACTATGCCCGTTTCGGCCTCAACGACGCGCATCTGTCTCGCCTGCTCAAGGAGTGCCGCCACGAATTGGCCGCCGCGCTGAGAGGCATTTCACCCGCCCAGCGTCTCGCCGCGCGAGACACGCTCGGCGACGTGGGGACTTCCATTGGCACGGCCGCCGAGTATCAACGTGGCTCGGTCGAGGACGTGGCCTGTGCGTCGTTTAAGCGAGTCCAAGAAGCACTCCGAACGCTCGAGGAGTTCAGCAAGTTGATCGGCGATGGCGACTCCCGATGCGGCCTCCACACACCAACCCGCAGCGTGAGCGAGGACGACGCGGCACCCGCATCAAATATCGGAACATCGCTCGTCGATCCACCCTCGCTTACGCTGCGGGTTGGTGTGGGAACGACCTCATCCGCCGCGCGGCGATTCGAGCAACTCCGCTACCGGCTCTACACCGCCGAGAAGGCTGTGCTGCGAACGTGGTTCTCGCGCGAGCGGCTGTTCGATCAGCGTCTCTACTTATTAGTGACCGCCTCTGCCTGCCAGGCGGGTTGCGAGTCGGTCATTCGCGCGGCAATGGCGGCCGGCGTGACGCTCCTCCAAATGCGTGAGAAGACGCTGCCCGACCGGGAACTCGTCGCCCAAGCACGACGCCTGCGAGCCTGGACTCGCGACGCAGATGCCTTACTCGTTGTGAACGACCGGCCCGACATCGCGGTCCTCGCGGAAGCCGATGGCGTTCACATCGGACAGGATGAACTGACCGTCAGTGAAGCGCGACGGATCGTCGGACCAGAACGTTTGATCGGCGTCTCGACTCACACGATCGAGCAGGCGCGGCAAGCGGTCCTCGACGGCGCGGACTATCTCGGCGTTGGCCCGACGTTTCCCAGCGGCACGAAGTCGTTCGAGTCCTTCGCGGGATTGGAGTTCATCCGCCAAGTCGCCGCTGAGATCACGCTCCCGTGGTTCGCGATTGGCGGCATCGACGCGAAGAATCTGGCGACGGTTCTCGATGCGGGCGCGAGTCGCATCGCGGTCAGCGGTGCGATCCTCACAGCCACAGATCCCTGCGCCGCAGCCGCCGAACTGCTGACGAACCTGCCCCTTTAGATCAACAGCGCTAACCTGACAGCGGAAGTGATTGTCGTTGTTGTCCTTCTCAGCCCTCCGGGCTAAAGAACTCTCGTCAAACTTCAGCTGCGAAATAGCCCTGCTTGCGCTGCAGGTTTATGGTCGTTCGAGAAAGAGCGATCTCATTTTGTCGCCTTTCGCTCCACGAAAGCAGCGTTGCTTTCGTGGAGCGAAAGGCGACAGACAATTCCTAACTGGCCCCTTAACTCATTCAAAACAAAGTCCCCTCCGATGCTCGTTGTGACTGCCGTTGATCTCACTCGTCGCGAACTTGCACTCCGGTTGCTCTTCGCCCGTTTCCCGGTTGAGGAGCAACCGACCCGCTTGCGTGAGACTTTGCTTGCTGTGGAGCGGGGCAGCCTGAATCTCGACGGCTTGCTCCTCGCGACGATGACGCCCCCTGCTGTGGGCGAGCTTCCTAGTGCTGAGCTTCCGGTCGGTGCGGCTCTCGTAATGTTTCAGTCGGACGGCATCGCGCTCGTCTGGCCACCCGTGGTGAGTTGTGGCGCCGCCGATGAGATCGCCGTTGAAGACGTGCTCATGACGGAACTCTGCCGGCACATTGACGCCACCGACGCGAAGCTCGCGCAGTCGTTGCTCACTCCGGATGACGTGGTCGAATCGAAGCTCCTCGCGCGACATGGCTTCACGCACGGGGCGGACCTCTTCTTTCTCGCCCGGACGCTGCAACCGATTGACACACAATTTCTGTCGCACGGTCCCGCACACGACTCACCGTTGGCGCACCGAGTCATCACCACAGAGACGTTTGATGCCAGCAATGCCGAACGATTTGCATCGGTCCTCGAACAGTCGTACCAGCACAGCTTGGATTGTCCCGATCTGAAGGACTTCCGTAGCGGAGCCGAAGCGTTGGCGAGTCACCAGTTGTCGGGAGTCTTCGATCCGTTGGCGTGGTCGCTGTATTCGATCGACGGTCACGACGCGGGCGTGTTGTTGTTGAATGAGCATCCCGATCAGAACGCCATCGAACTCGTTTACATGGGCGTGACACCCGAACTGCGCGGCAACGGCCTCGGGCGTGAGATGCTTCGTCGCGGGCTGCAACTCGCGTCGCAGAGATCTCGCGCCGCGATGTTCCTCGCCGTCGATTGCCAAAACACCTACGCAAACGCTGTGTATGCAGAGTTTTCGTTCGCGGAGCTGGCTCGTCGGCGAGTGATGCTCCGGCATCGCGGACCTTCGGCACGACAGTAATCCACAGCTTATGCACATTCGCCCGCGACTCGCGCAACGTGAACAAATGTGAACAGGATCGCTTCAAGTTCTCCGGGTTGAGGGACTTTCACAGTGCCGTCTCAACTGAGAAATTTTCGTGCAGTTTTTATGAACTCATCTCGTTTGACTCTCGCATCACGCAGGCTAGGATCGGCCCCTGACGTGACACACAACGAAGTCGCTGATCGCTTCCCTGCGAGACACGATTTCTTCCATTAGGTCCAGCCCGACCGCCTTCTCTCGAACCCCATCACTGATGGGCTATCAGTCTGTTTGACAGCGTTAGCGGATACCCACGCAGCGGTGCTGAACTTCGATGGCCCCTCTTGCAACGCACCTCCCCGTCCATTCGGCAGGTCGCGGTGCGCGCTGAGTTCAAACGGAAGTCGATCGTGCGGTGTTAAGGGGTGGCAAGATGCAACCCGGCATGACGCCGACTCTGTGTGCAGAGATGCCCACGAATCTCGTTGCCGTTCCTTCCAGCGCTGCCGCGTTCGAGGAATCCACATCCGAGGAATCAATCTCCTTGGGCACTCTCACGTGCGAAGGGTCGCTGGTCGAAGCGGCATTCGCCGAGTTGCGGCTGCTCCTCGGAGCCAAGCGTTACTCGCTGTGGTTCGAGGGGAAGATCGGTCTCAATGTTCGAGACGACTTGCTCACCGTGGCCGTCGGCAGTCCCTTTCTGCTCAACTGGATGCAGAAGCAGTTCAAAGAGATCACGACGCAAGCGGCCCGCGCGGTCCTTGGCCCTTCGGCGCGAGTCGCCTTTGCCGTTGATGCCACGCTTTCCGTCGGACGCAGCGCGAGCGTGGCCGCGTCGGCCGTTGGTAGCTCGCTCGGTGAGCAGTCGCTGATCGTCGATGCGATCCCGCGCGAAACCAACACGTATCTGCGCGAGTCCCCGTCACGTTCTCATAACGCCGCGGCCAATGACACGGCACTTGCGAAGGTGCTGGCTTCAACCGATGCGATCGTTCCACGTCGGGGGACGTCCGCGACCGCCGGTTCGCAACCGATCCACATTCCCACCGCAACACCCAGTTCGTCGCGCGGCCGTCGGTTCGCTGAATTGCATGATTTCATTCCCGGTCCGAACACAGAACTCGCACTGACCGCCGCGCGACAAGTCGCCACCGGACAGCCGACGCAGTTCAACCCGCTCTACATTCACGGCCCGGTCGGTTCCGGCAAGACGCACCTGCTCGAAGGAATCTGCCGACAACTCAAGCGGACGCAGCCGACGGCCAACGTGATGCTCCTCACCTCGGAAGCCTTCGCCAATTACTTCACTCAGGCCCTGCGCGACAAGACGCTGCCGAGCTTCCGCCAACGTTTCCGCACGGTCGATACGCTGCTCGTCGATGACATTGAGTTCTTTGAATCAAAGCGTGTCTTCCAAGAAGAGTTCCTACACACGTTTGCCGAACTGGTCGATCACGGCCGCCAAGTCGTGCTGAGTGGTTCGAGACATCCGCGCCTGTTGACGAAGCTCGGTGACGAGCTAGGGACGCGATTTTTGTCGGGCCTCGTCTGCCGACTCGATGTCCCCGATCCGGCCACACGCCAGAAGATCGTCGAAACCAAAGCCGCGCGGCTGTCTGGCGAGTTTGCTCCCGAGGCCCTGCAATACGTGGCTCAACGTTTTCAAAACAGCGTGCGAGAACTCGAAGGGGCACTCAACTGCCTTCAGACATATCACGCGATGACACGCAAGCGTGTCACTCTCTCCGCCGCGCGGCACGTCCTTGCTGATCTCGAACGAGACTGCTTGCGAATCGTCCGGCTGGCCGATGTGGTGCGAGTCGTCTGCGGACTATTCGGTGTCAAATCGAAGGACCTCGAATCGGAGAGCCGCGTCCGCACGATCAGCCAGCCCCGCATGTTGGCGATGTTCCTCGCCCGCAAGCATACGCAATCGGCTTACAACGAGATCGGCCAACATTTCGGTGGTCGGAACCACAGCACGGTCATGTCCGCCGAACGCAAAGTCCAGCAATGGCTCGATGAGAACAGCACGATCCAAGTCGCCTCGCAGTCGTGGACGATCGGCGAAATCCTCTCGACGCTCGAACAACAACTTCTCGCCGGATGAGACGGGTTTTGCGAGTCAGCCACACCAACCCGAAGCGTCAGCAAGGCCTTGTCCGGCGCGGGTCTCCTGACCCCGCCGAAATGCCCGACCGAAGGCCACCTCTTCTCAGCCGCACAACAACTCTCAACCGCACAACAAAAACAAAGTTCCCCGGGAGCACGGAGGCCACCGGGGGACGTTTCAAGTCGGAAACGTCGAGCGTTTGGAACGCACTCGCCCGATTTTCCCCGTGGTGGCTTCTCGCGGCACACAGGAGAACCACGGGGAAGAGTGGAGTGCTGCGTGTGCGAGGTATTCGCAGATTTCCAATTCCACCGGCGCGCGGCGCGTGGCCCACGCGGAGAAACGGACCCGTCCCATGTCCCACCAAGATCAGTTCCTCAACGTGATCGACCGCGATGAGGCCGAAGCGCGGTTTCGCTCGGCTCTCACATTGAATCCGCTCGGCTCGGACGTGATCGCGCTGGCCGACGCGCTGGGGCGAGTCCTCTCAGACGATGTTGTCGCGCGAGTCGATGTGCCGTCGTTCGATCGTTCCAACTTCGATGGCTTCGCGCTGCGCGCGGCCGACACATTCGGAGCGACTGAGATCGAACCGAAGAGTGTCCGGTTGCTGGCCGAGAAACTCGATGCGGGACGAGCGCCCTCGGTTGATGTCCAAGTGGGCGAAGCGGTCGCGATCTCAACGGGAGGCATGGTCCCGCGCGGAGCCGATGCGATCCTGATGGTCGAGCATTCCGAGACGCGAGCGGTTGAAGGGGACTCGGCCGCCAGTCGCGTTGAAGTGCTAATTCGTCGCGCGGTCACACCGGGATCGGGCGTCGCCTTCGCCGGGACCGACATCGCGACGGGTGAGACCGTGCTGCGCGGTGGCACAGTGCTGACGAGTCGCGAGACCGGTGTGCTGGCCGCGCTGGGTGAGTCGCGCGTCTCGGTCTGGCGACGGCCGCGTGTCGCGATCATTTCAACCGGCAACGAGATCATCGCGCCGGGTGAACCGATGCGCCCCGCCGCCGTGTACGACTCGAACTCGCAAGTCCTCGCCGACGCCGTGCGCGAGTTGGGTGGGGAGCCTCAGTTGTGCGGCATCGTGCGGGACGATGTCGTCGCGCTGCGAGAGATGCTGCACGCCGCGTTGGCTCAGTCGGACCTCGTGCTGCTGTCGGGCGGGACCAGTAAGGGCGAGGGCGATCTCTGTTACCGCGTCGTGGCTGAGCTGACCGATCCTGGTGTCGTGGTGCATGGCGTGGCACTCAAACCGGGCAAGCCGCTTTGCCTGGCGGTCACGGCGGGGAAGCCCGTCGTCATTCTGCCGGGCTTCCCGACCTCGGCGATCTTCACGTTTCATGAGTTCGTTGCGCCGGTCATCCGGTTACTCGGCGGACGACAACCCGAATCGCACGAGACAGTCACGGCAACGCTCGCCGTGAAAACGAATTCCGAGATCGGTCGCACCGAGTATTTGCTCGTCGGTCTCGTGCAAACGGACGATGGGTTGTCCGCGTTTCCGATGGGAAAGGGATCGGGATCGGTGACGACGTTCAGTCGCGCAGACGGCTTCGTCACGATCCCGCGTCACACCGAGATCGTCGAAGCGGGTGAGCCTGTCCAAGTCCGCTTGATCGGTCGCCAGCTTGAAGTCGCCGATCTGATTGTCATGGGGAGTCACTGCGTTGGCCTCGACCTGTTGCTCTCGCAACTCCAACGACGGGGCGTGACGAGCAAGCTGTTCAACGTCGGCAGTTCGGCCGGTTTGCTTGCCGCCAAACGAGGCGACTGCGACATCGCTGGCATTCATCTGCTCGACCCACTCACCGGGGAATACAACCGCCCGTTCCTGTCCGACGCGGTCGAGTTGATTCCCGGCTACGGCCGCTCGCAAGGGATCGTCTTCCGTCGCGGTGATACTCGGTTTGAAGGCCGCACGCTGGAAGAGATCGTCGGCGTTGTGACCGGCCGCGACCCAGCGACACCTGCTCCTTCATTGAACCGTAAGCCAAAGGCGAGCGCGTCTGCGGACGATATCCCATCGCACGCGATTGACTCCGGCTTGCGGTTAAACGAGGAGGCGTCGAGCAGCCAGACCTGCGTGATGGTGAATCGCAACCAAGGGAGCGGCACGCGGATTCTCATCGACCGGCTGCTCGCGGGAGCCAAGCCGCCGGGATATGCCGTGCAGCCGACCAATCACAACGCGGTCGCCGCCGCCGTCGTGCAGCACCGCGCCGACTGGGGCCTGGCCATTCAATCGGTCGCGCAAGCGAACGGTCTCGGCTTCGTCCCTTATCAGGCGGAGCAGTACGACTTCGTCGTGCCAAAGCAACGTCGTGACCGTCCCGCCGTAAGAGCCTTCCTCGCGCTGCTCGACGATGAGACAACGCAGAGCCGGTTGAGCGAGTTGGGTTTTCGACGCGGCTCGTAGCACGCGGTCGTTCGAGCAGGAGTACCTGACACCGGCGCGAATGAACCGCGCACATCACCCCGCAGCGACGTTGGGTTTTTCCGTCTCCTTGGTCATCGGGCCGGGTGCTGTTGGCTTGGCCGGTGGAGGTGTCGGTGGAAAGACGTTGCGTGGGGCCATGGCGTTGGCGGGTTGGCTGATGTCGGGCAGTGTCGGCTCGGTGGGGAGGTCGATCTGGTTCGGATGGAGTTGTCGTTTGGCTTCCCTCAACAGGAAATCGACGCTCTTGAATGGCTCGGCCCCGATGTCGTGCCAGCGGATGCGGCCTTCGCCGTCGATCAGGTACGTCGCGTGGAGTGGCACTTTTTCGAAGTCGTCGAAGGCCTGATAGAGCTTGAACGCCGCGAACGAATCGTCTGAGACCAGCGGGAACGGGAACGATTCATCCGTCTTGTAGCGCGCGTGAGACTTCTTCAAATCGTCGAGGCTGTCGGTGCTGATCGCGATCAGCGAGACACCCGCGTCGGCGTACTCCTTCGTCTTCGGTGCGAATGCCTGCAACTGTTCGGCACAGTGCAAACAACCGAAGCCGAGATAGAAGATCACGACGACCGGACGACCGCGATACTCGGCGAGCGTTCTCAGTTTTCCCTCGGCATCCGGCAGCGACCAGTCGGCGGCGGGCGACGGCTGCCAGGTGAGTGGCCCAAGTGAGTCGAGGCTCGGGCGATTGCCAACGTCCGGTTTTGCGGGCTGCATCACGCGCCAGTCGGCTCCGAAACCGAGTTCGATGGCGATTGGTGTGAGTCGCGCGAACGGAGGAGCGTCCAAATCGAGTTGCCCCGAAATCGCGCGCAGCTTCTCGAACGACTGCTTCGCTTCGTCCTTCTTATCCAACTGCCAGAGCATCTGGACGAGATGAGCCAGCGGGCTGACTTCGTTCTCGTGTGCCTCGACATATTCGCGCAGAGCCTTCAGCGCGTCATCCGTCTTTCCCGCGAGTCGCTGCACTTCGGCGAGGTACGGTTCATCGACGTTCGTCGCCTTCTTGAGTCGCTCGTGCGCGTCGGCCGGTTTGCCATCGGCGAGCAACACGTAGCCCTGCAACTCGTCGATGGCTCGTTCGAGAACGCGAATCTTTTCCGAGGTCGGCTGCTTGGCCTCCGTCTGTGCGGCCTCGATGGCCTTCGCGTCCTTCCCCTCGAACTTCGCCTTTGCGACGGACGCACTGACCGCCTCATCCTGCTCCTGTTGGAGTCGCTTCAAGCGGTGTTCTAGTGTCGCCAACTGCCCCTTCCCCTTCGGAACGTCCCCCTTGCGGAAGTAGGCTCGTCCCAGCGACCGGAACCATTTGACTTGCTCGGCATGATCGTCGGTCGGGGCGAGGTACTGCGTGTGCGCGTCGGCGATCAAAGCGTCCCACAATTCGTACTGCGTGTAGGTCTCGAAGAGTCGGAGGCGTCCGTAGTGGGCGCTCCCACTACCGGGGAACTGGTTGTATTTCGGGTGCCTTGGTAATTCGATCGTGTTCCGCGACAGAGCGATCGCGTCACGCACGCGACCGACGTGCTGGAGATTCCGCACCAGCCATTCATTGTTGTGCGCGAAGTTATGAATACGGTCGGGCAGGGTGCCGTCGCGCATCATGTAGGCGTGGTCGGTGCGAGCGGATGCCTCTTGCTGCCAGGCCGAGTCCTCGTACCGTTTGAGCTTCGCGAAGGTGTGTCCCGACATGTGCCACATGTGCGCGATGCCCGGTGCCGACTGACCACACTGCGCCGCCGAGTTCACCGCTTGCGACGCTTTCTCGGTGTCCCACAGATGGACGCGGTAGTGATGGCAGGGATGAAGCGGGTTCACGGCGAGGACATCGTTGAGCAGCGCATCAATCGCGAAGTAGGTGCTGAGGCCAAGGTCCGAGCGGTTCTGCCACAGCGCCAGACCAAGCAGCGCTTTGGCTTCGATGTCGTCCGAGAACTTGTGCAGGATGTTCTCGAGCGCATTGACGTAGTTCTGGGCACGCGTCTTCTTTTTCTTCTCGTCTCCGGTCTCGGCCTTGTACCAAGCGTCGAGCGCTTCGATGTACATCCGCTCGCGCTCGCTGGCGGCTCCCTTCAGTTTGACCGCTTCGGCGAGGAACGACTTCGCTCGCTTCTCGTTGTTCACGTTGGCGAGTGCCATCCCCCAATAGGCCATCGCGCAGGAGTGATCGAGCGCACAGATTTGGCGGAAGGAACGCTCGGCCTCGAAGTACCAGAAGCCGTGCAACTGGCCAAGTCCCTGATTGAAGAACGCTTGCGACTGAGCCTGCTTCGAGGTGATGGCGAACGACACATTGCCGGTCGTTCCCATCAAGTACGCCGCGCGCCGCGGCCCCTCGTTAAACGCCTCGCCGTGCGACGAGTGACCGGGATCGACCACGTTCGCCGGCTTGAGGGCACTCGGCGCAGCCTCCTCCGCCGACCAGCCTGTCGATGCGGCGAACAACAGGACTAACCACGAGACTCGTCGCATGATGAAGACCCCAAGACACGCTTCTCATTCTCTTCAGTATTCCGACCGCATCACTCCGCCTTGCCGAGCAGTTTCTCCAGCAGCTTGCCGAGTTCGGGGCCGCGAGCATTCATCGAGACGACCTTGCCGTCTTTGTCCACGAGGATCGCGGCGGGGATGGCGGAGATGCCGTAGTGTTGAGCGACCGGGTGGTTCCAGCCGGTCCCCTTTTGAATCTCTTCGTCGTAAAGCTGTGCCCACGGGAGTTCTTCTTTTTCGATGAACTTGTCGAGCGGTTCGCGGCTGCGGTCGAGGCTGATGCCGACCACATCGAAGCCTTGCTCGTGGAACTTCTTGTAGTTCGCTTTGACGTTGGGCAGCTCGCCGATACACGGGCCGCACCAAGTCGCCCAGAAATCGACCAGCACGACTTTGCCTCGGTACGAAGCCCAGTCGAACGGTTGGCCGTCGAGCAGCTTGGCTTCGATCTCAATCGTGTTGCCGGGGAGACCGGCGCGTCGGGCGGTCCCGCGCAATCGGGTCGCCATGTCGCGCATCTGAGGCGTCCCCTGATGCTCGACCAAATCGGCAACCTTGTTGTAGTACGCGGCGACCTCGGCGGGCTTCGCGTGGCTCTCCAAGACTTTGCCAAGTTGCATGACTTCGGGAATCACGCTGCGATCAAACTTCTTCTTGTCGGCGTTGGTCAGGACTTCTTCGGCGAGGGCGCTGCGGTCGCCGTCATTCAGTTCTTGAGCGTTCAGGATGCGCACGGTCAGCCATTTGTCGGCCGCTGCTTTGGCGACGACTGCGTTGGCGTCTTGCTTCATCAGGGCGACGGCATCCAGTGCTTCCTTGCCCGCGCCGGGGATGTCGTTCGCGGCCAGAACGATCAGCGCGTTGAGCTTCATCGCGACGGCTTGCGTGGCCTGCTCTTCGTCAGGCTCTTGCTTCAGGATTTTGTCGCCCGCGGCGATCATCGCCCGCTGCACTTTGATCGCGTGTTCGATCTGTTCTTCGCGGTTCGCAAACTTCGGCCGCTTCTGTTGCAGCTTGGTGAGGAAGGCGAAAATCTCTTTGGGAGTTCCGTCGGGAATGGCATAGTCAGGATCGGTCTCTTCCGACGCCTTGGTGTCCGCCGCACGAGCCACTTGGTCTTGAAGGCGAGGCGAGAACAAGGCGACGGCCAGCGACATCACAGCTGCGGCAACGGCCAACGACCGGGCGAGCGATCGCAGCGTGGGGCGGGAAAAAACCATGAGCGACTCCTGACGAAAGTTGAGGGGCGGGAACGGGCGGGGGTAGCAGACTACTGAAAAACGTAGGGTAAGCGTCTCGCTTGCCCGTCTGTTGCCAAGCGGTAGAGCAACAGCAGGAAGGCGAATGCGGGCAAGCGAGACGTTTACCCTAAGTGGCGGGCCGGGGGAAACATACCCCGCTGGAATGACGATTCGCCAGCCGGTGCCGTGACTCCGTCCGGTCCCGCAAGCAGGCAAACGCATCGTGCCGGTTGTCGGGATGATTCCGTTGGGGACTCCGTCTACACTCGCCGCCCCGCTGAAGGTCGCTGGTTTCACACATGCACTTGGCCTCCGCGCGACTCACCCGACATCAAGGAATCTCTCGTCATGGTCGATGCCGCTTTGCTCATCAACAACCCGTTGCTCGCCACGTCCGGTCTGCCTGACTTTGCCGCCATTCGACCGGAACACATCGTTCCGGCGGTGACGCATCTGTTGTCGGACGCGGCGACGAAACTGGAGGTGATCGAACGGGAGTTGTCTCCCACGTGGGGCGGGACGATCGGGAAGTTGGAGGCGTTGGACAGTCCGTTCGAGTACGGCTGGAAGCCGGTCGGGCACTTGTTTGGCGTCATGAACTCGGACGGGCTGCGGACGGCGTATGAGACCGTGTTACCCGAGGTCGTGCAGTTCGGGCTGCGAGCCAGTCAGAGCGAACCGATCTACCGGGCGCTCAAACAATTGAAGGCGAGCGACGAATGGTCGCGACTGAATGAGGCTCAACAGCGCATCGTCGCCGACCGCATCAAGGGGGCGGAGTTATCAGGGATCGCGCTCGTCGGCGAGCAGCGTGAGCGGTTCAATGCGATCGAGCAAGAGATGTCGGTGATCACGACCGAGTTCTCGAATCATGTCCTTGACGCGACGAAGGCGTTCTCGTTGGAAGTGACTGACCCGACCGATGCGACGGGTTGGCCGAGTACGCTCCGAAACCTCGCGGCCAAGTCGTGGAACACGGCTCATGCGGCAGGCGACTCGACGGGCAGTACACCGGCGCGCGTGGCGACTCCCGAAGCGGGGCCGTGGCGTGTGACGCTGGAGATTCCGTTGTTCCAACCGTTCATGGAACATTGCTGCAATCGGATGCTGCGCGAACAGCTTTATCGGGCCTTCGTCAGCCGCGCGTCGTCGGGGGAACTCGACAACGGGCCGCTCATCACGAAGCTGCTGGCGCTGAGACAAGAGAAGGCGAAGCTGCTCGGCTTTAACAACTTCGCCGAAGTGAGTCTCGCGCGGAAGATGGCTCCAAGCGTCGAGGCTGTGCGACAGATGGCGGCTCAGTTGCGGGAGGCTTCGTGGGACGCGGCCGTGCGCGATTTGGAAGACATCAAATCACTGAAAGCCGCGCGCGGTGATGCGTCGCCGCTCGAAGTTTGGGACGTGGCCTACTGGGCCGAGCGACTGCGCGAAGAGCGGTACGCCTACACCGACGACGAACTGCGGCCGTACTTCCCGTTCGAGAAGGTGTTGGATGGCCTGTTCGGGTTGCTCGGTCGGTTGTTCGGGATCACGATTCATCAGGCGACCGACAACGTCAGCGTGTGGCACTCCGATGTGCGGTTCTATCGCGTGTATGATGACGGCGGGACGCACATCGCGTCGTTCTATCTCGACCCGTTCTCGCGACCCGAGAACAAGCGCGGCGGGGCGTGGATGGATGACTGCATGGGGCGGAGGAAGGTCGGCGCGGAGATGGGAAGAGAAGAACCTCTCACCCTAGCTCTCTCCCCGCAGAGCCGGAGCGAGGGGACAAGGCAAACACAAAGTCAGGGGACAACGCGAACGCAGATTCCGGTGGCGCATCTCGTCTGCAATCAGACGCCGCCGCATGGCGAGACTCCGAGTTTGATGTCGTTCCGCGAAGTCGAGACGTTGTTCCACGAGATGGGTCACGGCTTGCAGCACATGCTGACCACCGTCAATGACGCCGACGCGGCGGGAATCAACGGGGTCGAGTGGGACGCGGTCGAGCTGCCGAGTCAGTTCATGGAGAACTGGTGCTATCACCGCCCGACGCTGCTCAGTTTGACCGGCCACTACCAAACGAACGAGCCTCTGCCCGAAGCACTGTTCGACAAAGTCCGCGCCGCGAAGAACTATCGCGCGGGGTCGATGATGCTGAGACAACTGCTGTTCGGACTGACCGACATGTCGCTCCATTCCGACTTCGATCCGAGTGGTACCGAGACGGCGCATGATGTGAATCGGAAGATCAGTCAGCAGACGAGCGTCATGCCGCTGTTGCCCGAGGATCGTTCGCTCTGCTCGTTCCAACACATCTTCAGCGGCGGCTACGCGGCGGGCTACTACAGCTACAAGTGGGCCGAGATCCTGAGTGCCGACGCCTTCAGCGCGTTTGAAGAAGCGGGCCTCGACAATGAAGCGGCGGTCGCAGCCACCGGTCGTCGGTTCCGCGACACGGTGCTGGCTCTCGGTGGCAGCCGTCACCCGATGGAAGTTTTCCGCGCATTTCGAGGCCGCGAACCCAACGCGACGGCGTTACTGCGCCACACGGGATTGAAGTGAATTCCGTCCCTGTTGCTGACCATCTGGCAACCGTCGGAGTTCGACCGGATTGGTCCTCACTATTGGTCGAATCAGGGCATCCGTCACGACCGACTTTGCCGCGACAGGCGATTCAATCGCCGAGGTCCATGCCCGCTTGGGAACAGTTGTCTCGCGGCGTCACTTTGCCGAACGCAACTTTCGTGAGCGACCGATGCTTTGAGGGATGATCGGCGAGGAGTGAGCGCGGCTGCGTTTCCGTCTTTGGGTATCCAGAGTTGTTCCGAAATCCGTTCGGCACTCAGCGGGACATGCAGCGAGTTCCGTGGGGCCGTTCATCCGGGAGCTTCGTGTGAAGATCGGCTTGCGCAGCCCGTTTGATCCGGCGGTTTGGCTCATGAACCGCCTGTCTTACCCGCGAAAATTTGCGGTGGCGGGGACATTGTTTGCGCTGCCGTTGTTTCTGGTGACGGGCCTCTACATTTCGACGCTGTCCGAGAAGGTGGAGATGTCGCAGAAGGCTCAGGCGGGAAGCCGGGCGCTGCGGCTGGTCATTCCGATCTGGCGTTCGCTGTGTGAGCATCGCCAGATCGTGCTGCACGACTCGCGGAATGAAGTCTCAAAACTGAAAGTGGCCACCGAACTATTTCATGACAACTTGGACCGGCACCTGCAGCTGGTGATCGAGGCGGACGAACAGACCTTGGCGGTCCTCGATGCTTCAACTCGCTGGGAGGCGTTTCACGCCAAGCTGCGTGCGTTGCAGGACGAACGGGTGGGGCACGACAAGGTCTTGGAAAGTCCCGCCGTCCTCTCCGAAATGATCGAGGACTTGCTGACGGTCTTCCGGCAGATCGCCGAAGTATCACGGATCACGGCGGACTCACGGCTCGATAGTTTGAATTTGGCGGTGGCCGCGACACGGCTGTTGCCCGGATTGATTGAAGCGGTAGAGCGCTTGGACGAACTGTTCGATGCGCGCCGCCACTCGTCGGCCACACTTTCTTCGTTTCTGGTCGATGCGACTGAGCGGCTCTTCAATCTGCGTTCGCAGATGGAGCAAATCCGCGAGGGATTGTTCGCCACGGTTCAACACGATCCTGCCATTGCTCTGCGGCTCCGAAACCCGCTGACGAAATGCCGAGGATCATTGTTGTCAGCCGAACGCGCCATGCGGAGCGTGATACGCGGCGATGAGAACGCTCCCACACTCAATGAAGTAGAGCGACTCAATCACACCGCCGTGTTGGAAACGTTCGTCCTGATGTCCGAGTGCATGGATTCGTTCGACGATGTGGTGCGAGCGCGCGCGGACGCGGCGGCACGCCAACGCAGTTGTTTGGTCTACATCACTCTGTTTCCTGCGGTACTGGCCGTCTATTTGGGAATCGGCTTTTGCTTGGCCGTCATTCGGACGGTGGATCGGATGCGCGAAGTGACCGATCAGGTTCTCGCCAACGACTGGCGCGGCCACGATGTGAGGCCCATCGAAGCGCAGGATGAACTGGGTCGCATGATTGGTGACTTCGGCCGCGTGACCGGTCGCCTGCGTCAGGATTGGGCGGCGGCGAATGCGGAAACGGCGCGGGCCACGGCAGCTGAAGAATCGCTGCGAATCAGTGAAGAGCGCTTCAAGCTCGCTCTTTGTGGCACCAATGACGGCATCTGGGATTGGGATCTGCAAACCGACGCCGTCTTCTACTCGACCCGCTTCAAAGAGTTGCTCGGTTATGGCGACGAAGAGTTTGGAGTCTGGCTGTCGGCCATGGCGGATGTCCTGCATCCGGATGACTTCGAGGCCACCTGGGAGGCTATGGAGCGGCATCTGAAAGGCCGGGTCCCGTACCACATCGAGCATCGCCTACGAACCAAGAGCGGTGAGTACCGCTGGTTCTTGGAACGCGGACAGGCCGTCTGGGACAAGGATGGCGTGGCCATTCGCATGGCGGGTTCGGTCAGTGATGTGACGGCGACGCGACAAGCGGTCGAGGCGTTGCGGGCCAGCGAGGATCAGCTTCAGGCGATTCTCGACAACACTCCCGCAGTGATTTACGTGAAGGATCTGGATGGTCGGTATCGGTTGACCAATGGGCAGTTCGCGCGGGTGTTCCATCAGAGTCAGCAAGAAGCGGTCGGCAAGATGGACTTCGACCTCTTTACGGATGAGATCGCCGAAAGGTTTCACCGCCGCGATCAGGTTGTTTTGCGAAACAACCGACAGGAGCAATCCGAAGAGGCCGTGCCGCACGCGGGGGGAGTTCACACGTATCTTTCCGTGCGATTCCCGATGCGGGACGCGAACGGGACGCCGTACGGCGTGTGCGGGATCTCGACCGACATCACCGAACGCAAGCTGGCCGAGAATCGCGAACTCATCCGTAAGCACGTGCTGGAATTGCTGGCGAGTGGTGAGCCGTTGCCAGAAATTCTCAATGGTCTCGCCCGCTGCGTCGAAGAAGAATTTCCCTTCCGCAGATGCTCGATTTTACTGCTCGACAAGTCGGAACGGCACCTATTCACCGCTGCCGCGCCCAAGCTGCCTCACTTTTATAGTGAGGCGATCAATGGCGTCGAAGTCGGGCTGGGAGTCGGCTCGTGCGGCACGGCGGCCTTCACGCGAGAACGGGTGATTGTCGAGGACATTCAGACGCATCCGTATTGGGTCTCTTACAAAGAACTGGCCGCTCGCGCCGGGCTGGTCGCTTGTTGGTCCGAGCCAATTTGTGGTGAGTCTGGCAAAGTGCTGGGGACGTTTGCCGTTTACGCCACGGAGGCTGGCGCACCGGCGGAATCGGAGATCCGGCTGATTGAAACGGCCGCCAAGTTGGCCGGGATCGCCATCGAACGTAAGCGAGTGGAAGATGCTCTGCGGACGAGTGAAGAACGTTGGAAGTTCGCGCTGGAGGGAGCTGGCGACGGAGTCCGCGATTGGAACATTCAGACTGGTGAGGTCGTGTTCTCGAAGCGGTTCATCGAAATCGTGGGACTTCCCGAGAACACCAGCACGCACACAATTGACGAATGGAAATGTCACATTCACCCGGACGATCTGCCGCGCGTGATGAGTGACCTGCAAGCCTACTTCGATGGCCAAACGAACACGTATTCCAACGAACACCGCGTCCAGTGCAGCGATGGCATCGAGAAGTGGATTCTCGACCGAGGCATGATCGTCAGCCACACAGCCACCGGCGAACCGCTCCGCATGATCGGCACGTATGCTGACATCACGCACCGCAAGCGGGCCGAGGAAGAGCTGGCCAAGGCGAAAGACGAAGCCGAAGCGTCAGCGCGGGTCAAGAGTCAATTCCTCGCCAACATGAGTCACGAATTGCGGACCCCGCTTACCGCGATTCTGGGTTACGCCGACCTGTTGTCGGACGAGGGCGACTTGGCGCGGGCGCAGCTCAGCGGATTGGAGACGCTGGAAATCATTCGCAGCAACGGACGACATCTCCAAGAGCTGATCGACGACATCCTCAATCTGTCCAAGATCGACGCGGGTTACATGACGCTCGAAAAACTCCAGGTCTCTCCCCTCGACGTGGCTCAGGATGTCCTGCGGCTGATGAACCTGCGTGCCGGGGAGAAGGGCCTCACCCTGCGTTGCGAGGTGATCTACCCCATTCCTGACCAGGTCACGACCGATTTGCTGCGAGTCCGCCAGGTGTTGGTCAACCTCGTGGGGAATGCGATCAAATTCACCGAATTGGGTGGAGTCACGCTGACGTTGAAGTACGACTCGGAAGCGAGACAGCTCCGATTCTCAGTGACCGACACTGGGATCGGCATCAGCCCTGATCAGATGGAACGACTGTTCACGCCGTTCTCTCAAGCGGATGCGTCGATGTCGCGCCGTTACGGTGGAACGGGGTTGGGATTGTCGATCTCGCAACGCCTGGCACGGCTCTTGGGTGGAGATATTCACGTTGAGAGCCAGGCGGGAATAGGGAGCATGTTCACCTTTTTCATCGCCGTTGAACTCACTTCAAATACCAAGCTGTTGACGGGGCCAGAGCTGACTCAGCAGGCCACACCCATTCCCGAAATCGTCGTCACGTCCTCCTCCCAAGCCCCCAAGCTCAGCGGACGAATCCTGCTGGCGGAGGACGTTCCCGCAAACCAGAAGCTGATTTCGTTCCTACTTCAGAAAAACGGCGCGAGTGTGGAGGTTGTCGATAACGGTCGATTCGCGGTTGAGAACGCACTCGCGGCCAAGCGGACAAGTCGCGAGTACGACCTGATCCTCATGGATATTTCCATGCCCGAGATGGACGGTTTCGCCGCCACCGCCGCTTTGCGGGAAGCGGGCTATCAGGGACGCATCATCGCCTTGACGGCGCACGCCACGGACGAGGATCGCCAACGTTGCCTCGATTCAGGCTTCGATGGTTTCGCAACCAAACCGATTCAAAAAGACCAACTGATCGCCGCGTGCCTCGAACACATGGGACAGTCCCGCAGCGCGATGTCACTCGTCCCGCAGTCGTAGTGGTTCGCCTCCCCCCTCGCGCGGCGGTGAGTGAGACGTTTCTGAGCGGGGTGGCGTAAGCCCCCTAACTCTTGGGCGTAAGCCCGTTTTAAAAAACAGGGGGCTTACGCCGCCCCGTTCAGAGGTCTCATCAGGGACCGCGCGAGGTCTAAGTGGTGCGATTGGCCTCCCACTCGAACCCGTTTCTCCCGTCAGCGAAACTTTCGCGTTAGAGCCGTGTTTGCTTTCCACGCGGCGCATCTCTGACGCCGGGTGGCCTCGCGGGTGAGGCTCAACACTTGTTCGCGTGAGAGGAAGTTCATCATGGTTCGATCCACCGGTTTTGTGTTGGTTGCTCTGACTTTGACGATGCTGTTCAGCGCGGTGGTCGATGCGGCTCCCGGCCAAGGCAAGGCCAAGGGAGCACGTCCACAAGGCAAAGGAAACGGCTCGCAAATTCCCGCCGAAGTGCTGAAGCGATTCGACAAGGATGGAGACGGCAAGCTCAACGAAACAGAACGCGCCGCCGCTAAAAAGGCCATGGGAGAACGCGGCGGTCGCCCCGGACAACTTGGTGGTGATGGCAAACCGGGCGGCGACGGAAAAAAGAAGGACGAGATTCTCAAACGCTTCGACAAGGACAGCGACGGCAAGCTGAACGAAGCCGAACGCGAAGCGGCGAAGAAGGCTCGCGAAGAACGGGGCGGCAAGCAGAAGTAGCGCGGTCGAGCAGGGGCATTCCACACCAAACCGAAGCCTGTGCGAGGACGCATGTCGCATGTCGCATGTCGCTCGACGCACTTCCTCGCTCACGCTTGGTGTTGCCTCACCTCAGCCCTATCGGCTGAAGCGGGCATTTGGCGGCAACAAAACTTTCGCGTCGCGCATCGGTCGCGAACTCCACGACAACCATCCGGTTCTTGGCGAGGCCGCTCGTTTCGATGACCGTTCCCAAACCGTAGCGTGGATGACGGACCTGCATTCCGACGGCGAAACCCAACGACAGTTCGACCTGCTGGCGCGTTCCCGACTCCAACGCGGCACCGGTCGTGAGATGCAGGTTGCTCGGCAGCACACGCGGGCGGTTGAGACTCTTTCCGACTTGCCTCAACGCGGCGTACTTCGACGCGACGCGAGCGGCTTTCTCATGATCCGCCTCGTCCGGATCGCTTGCGTTATTATCGATTTCACCGTGGTCGTCGTGTGCGTCTCCTGAGTCATCCCCGCAGTGATCGTCGGCGAAGTCGTGCGCCGCGAAGTCTCCAAAACTGAAGTCTTCCGCGCCGGTGCAGTCGCGGTGCTTGAGGTTCAGCTCTTGCAGGAAATCGCTCGGGATGGTGCTGAGGCTTCGACCGTGAATCTCACGTCGTTGTGTGTGAGTCAGGACGAGCTTTTCCTCGGCGCGTGTGATTCCCACGAACAGCAGCCGCCGCTCTTCTTCAAGCTGCCGAATGTCGTTTTCGCGCAGCGACCGTTCGTGTGGGATCAAGTTCTGCTCGACACCAATCACGTAGACCACGGGGAACTCCAATCCCTTGGCCGCGTGCAGCGTCATCAGCATCACGGCGCCGGTCGATTCATCGAGCGAGTCGATGTCCTGCGCGAGACTCGCCGTTTCCAAGAAGCCGCCCAGCGAACCCCCCTGTTCAGTCTTGGCCTCTTGCTCGTCGTACTGCCGCGCCGCACTGACCAGTTCATCAATGTTGCCGAGCCGCTGCATGTCGTCTTCATCCGGAGACGACTCGAACTGCCGCAAATATCCGGTGCGTCGCAACACGAGTTTCAGCAATGCTTCGACGAGACCAGCGCTGCTCTGTGCCAGTTCATCAATCAACCCTGCGAAGGCACGCAACTGAACCGCCGCTTTCTTGGGGAGATCGGGGACCGCACCCGGTTGCCGCGCCGCGTCGAGCAGCACTGTTCCCGTGCCGTCCGCCCAGCGAACGAGCTTGTCGAGCGAACTCTTGCCGATCCCGCGCGTGGGCGTGTTGACGACTCTCATGAAGGCGACGCGATCCTGCGGGTTCTCGATCAGCCGCAGATAGCCGAGCAAATCTTTGATCTCAGCCCGCTCATAAAACGCCACGCCCCCGGCGATCTGATACGAAATCTTTTGCCGCGCGAGAGCTGTCTCCAACGACCGCGAGAGGGCGTTGACGCGATAAAAAATCGCGAAGTCCTTCCATTGCCGCTCGCCCGCTTCGACGAGTGCCGCGATTTCGTTGGCGATCCCGTTCGCTTCGTCCTGCCCGTCGCGATGCAGCCGCAACTCGACCTGCTCACCGCTGGCGTTGTCCGTCTTGAGTCGCTTCGGCTTGCGTTGCACGTTGTGCGAGATCAGAGCATCGGCCGTCTGCAAAATCTCGGGCGTGCTGCGAAAGTTCTCTTCGAGACGAATCATTGTCACGTCGGGGAACTCTTGCTCGAACCGCAGGATGTTCTCGATCCGCGCCCCGCGCCAGCCGTAGATCGACTGATCGGGATCGCCCGTCGCGCACAGGTTCGGCTCGATCTGCGACAGCGCCGCGACGATCTGGTATTGCGCCTTGTTCGTGTCCTGATACTCATCGACCAAGATGAAGCGGAACCGCTGGTCGAGTTCCGAACGCAGTTCTTCGTTCTCTGCCAGCAACCGCGCGACGTGACCGAGCAGGTCGTCGAAATCGACCGCGTTCGCTGCCAGCAACCGCTTTTGATAGGCCGGATAAACCTTCGCGACGACCGCTTCGAGATGCGTGCCGATCCCCTCGCCATACCGCGCGACGTACAGCTCGGGCGTGAGCAGTTCGTTCTTCGCGTGACTGATCCGCGCCCCGATCTTGTTGGCGGGAAAGTGGGCCGCGTCGAGGTTCTGATCGCTCAGCACCTGCTTGATGATCTGCTGCTGATCGCTGGTGTCGTAGATCGAAAAGTTCGGCTGCAATCCGACCGAACGACCATGATCGCGCAGCATGCGCGCACAAAAACTGTGGAACGTACTGACCCAGATGCGTTTGCCCGGCAACAGCGCTTGCACGCGATCGCTCATCGCCCGCGCCGCCTTGTTGGTGAAGGTGATCGCGAGAATCTCCCACGGTCTCACGCCGCGTTCGATCAACCGCGCGATCCGCCGCGTGATGACTCGCGTCTTCCCCGAGCCCGGTCCCGCCAGCACCAACAACGGTCCACGAAAGTGTTCGACCGCCGCGCGCTGAGACGGCGTGAGATCATCCTTCATCGAAGCCGCGTCCACGGACGGCTCGTCCCAATCGTCTTCAAAAATCACGGCTCTCGGCACTCCGTTCCCGTTCCGTTCGTGTTCCAAATCACGTCGCGAATCGATTCTAGGCGCGAGACCGTACAAACAGAAATGAGGCTGGAAAACGACTCCAATCTGGCGGCGTGGGGGATACACCTCGTGCGGTCAGTGATGAGACATCTGAGCGGGGCGGCGTCAGCCCCCCGGTTCTTGGGCGTCAGCCCGCTTGAGAGGAACCGGGGGCTGACGCCCAATGGCACTCACTTTGTCATTCACTCGCTTTGAGCGGCAGGGCGCTAGCCGCCGGTTCTTTGCTTGGAAACACAACTCCGTTTACCGGCGGCTAGCGCCGTGCCGCTCAAAGTGAGTGCCATTGGGCTGACGCCGCCCCGCTCGGAAACCTCTCATTTTGTGCCGCGTGCGGTATAGAGTTTATCCGTTGGCACCATCACGTTCCGCCGACACGAGATCCCCTTGCATGGCTTCCACTCGAACACCTGCCGTCGCCACCGCTCCCGCTTGGACCGAGTTCCCCTTTCGCGGGCGTGACTTCATCCGCGCCACCGTTCCGCGCGGGGACAACGCCGGGCTGCCGTTCACGATCGCCAAGCGGTTGGCCGAGCGATACGAGGTCCGTCAGTTCTTTGCTTCGGGCGGGTGCGGCCTGCTGCTCGAAGGACGCGATCTCATCACCGGGGCCGAAGTCCTCATCAAGACGACGCTGCGGTACGACGGGCTGGTCGAGTACGCCCGGTGTCGCGATGAAGACGGGTTCCGCCGGAAGCTGACCGATCATCGCAAGCAGCTTCAGACCGAACGACGGATCATGGTGTTGCTCAAGAACCGAGGCTGCAACAGCATCCCCAACCCGAACGACTACGTCTTCGATTGGAACCCGCGCCTGAGCGAGTCGATCGAAGGGGATGCGGGCGCGTGGCAGTTTCAAGATGAAGCGCTCCTCTCGTCCGAGCCGTATCTCATCATGGAGCGGATGGAGGGACGGCCGGTGACCGAGGCAATCGGACGCGGGATGAAAGAGCCACTCGCCCTGAACATCCTCACGCAGGTTTGTCATGTCTTGGCGGAGTTGCATGTCCCCGTAATGCGCGACGGCCGCGAATGGCAGCTCGTCTACCAAGACCTCAAGCCCGACAACGTGCTGCTGGGCGATCACGAGGCCGTGTCGTTGCTCGATCTGGGTGGCTGTCGCCTGATGTTTGGCAACATGGTCGGCAGCAAGGGAGCCTTCACGCCCGGATACTGCCCGCCCGAGTGTCAGACCAGCGATCGAATGACTCCCGCCACGGACGCCTATACGGTCGGCAGCACACTGTTCCACATGTTGACCGGTGTCGAACCGCGCACGTTGCTTGGTCCGAACGCGATGACCGGCGGGCCGCAGTCCGTTCCGTTTCGCAACTGGGATTGGCTGACACTCGAAGCGAAAGTCCGCCCGATGACGTACAACTTTGTGCGACGCTGTCTGGCCGAACGAGCCGTCGATCGCCCCGCCCACGGCCGAGCCTTGTGCGACGAGATCGCGGTCTTGCGAAGTCAGTAGGTCGGCTCGTACTGGAAGCCGGGGTCAGGTGGTTCAAAGTTCATTTTTCGCGGCGAAAAATGAACTTTGAACCACCTGACCTCTGATCGTCTCGATTGCCCCTCGCTGCGAAAGGCTTGGTCGTCAACATGAAGCTGCCGGTCGGGGCGCGACTGCCTCACGACTTCGCCGACATCCCGGCGAATGAGCCTGACATCATCCAACGCAATCGCTCGCTGTACCGCGTCACGCAGGTGCTGCACGAGACCGCGTGGTCGTGTCTGTATCGCGGCAAGAAGGTCTTCCGAAACTTTGAATTCACCAAGGGACTGCTTTCGGAGGCGGGCGATGACGAGTGTCTCGATGTCCTGATCCGGACGCTGTCGTATCCGACGACCGATGATCGCGAGTACGTTCGCCGCCGCCGCGACCACGCGAAGTTTGAGGCTCAGCGCGTGCTCGGTTCGCGCTGCACGAACCTGATCGCCGAGCCGCTCGACTACATCGAACTGCGCAACGAGCAGGACCAGTTCGCGTTCCCGCGCGCGGGGAAAATGGCGTCGTCGGAACCGGTCTTGGTGTTTGAGACCATTCAAGGCGACAACCTCGCGCGGTGGCGGCAGTCCGTGCCGAGCGATCTCGCGCGAGTCATGAGCGTCGTCGGGCAGACGCTGCAGTTTCTCGACACGATGCACGGCGCGGGATTTTTGCTCAACGTCCTTTCGCCGGTCGTCTTTTGGGTCGATCGTCTCGACCGTGCCCACTTCCTCGGGACCGAGAACGTCGTCGATGAGGCGGAGGCCGCTGCTTGGCGCGGCCTGTTTCCGCCCGAGCGTTATGCGCAGGGATTCCTTGCCCCCGAACTGCTCGATCCTGACGCGGCACCGTCGCGCGAGACGGATCTGTTTGGCTGGGCGGCCACGGCGTGGATGCTGCTCACAGGAGACAGTCCCGCGAAATTGGCGACCGAGCAGCAGCAGCGCTCGCCCCGGTTTGAAGGACCGCAGCGCGAACGGTTGCGAGACGAGTTGCTGCGGCTCCCCGAGCAATCTGTGGCGGATGTGCAGCAGGCGTTGAATGTGGCCGGATCACGATTCGCCGCGCTGTGGCCGGACAGCTTGATCGATGGACTTTGGACGTGCCTCGACCCGAACCCCGCGCAGCGACCGCGATCCATTGTTGAATTACGCAAATGGTGGGGCCACCCGCCGCCGCCACCCGTTCCCGCGTGCCTCGTGTTGCGCCGCGCGAACGGCACCGCGCGCGTCGCCTTCTCGACGCGCGGCCTGCCTGACGGATTGCAGTTTCAAATCCTGAGGCAGTTCGCGCCGCGTGGATCGACGACCTCGTTGAGTCCCGAAGCGATCGCCGTTTGGAAGGGGACCACCACAAAGCCGGTCGAGATCACCTGGCCCGTGCCGCCGGGAGTTCGTCGCGGACCGAGTCCGCTGCCTCCCGCTGCGTCCGAGTACGACTGGTGTTTCAGCGTGCAGACGGTCGAGTCTCACCAAGACGCGGCGGGCATTTCGCGTCCGGTCATGGCGGCCACGTTGTTGGCCGACACGCCTCGCTTTCGGCGTTGTTTCGCTGAGTCACTCACGAGCGGCTCGACGACCAGCGACCGCGCGGCATGTTCCGAACAGGTGTGGCTCCTCACGGAACTCGATTCGACTGAGACGGTCGCGAACGAGTTGCTCGATTCGATCGAGCCGCGCGTGCGCGGTTGGGCCATCGCGTTGCTGGAGCAGCGGGTGCAATTGGGGGCGGCCGATTCCGTCTGCCGCACGTTGATCGAGACGCGCGGTCTGACGGATGCTGAGTACGACGTGCGACTTCACGCCGTCGGTGCGCTGCTGCGAACAGCGGCTTCCATCGACGTGCCGCTGGTTGTCGATCTGGCTCAGCGACTCGGAGGAGACGCGGTCGATGACATGATTCGAGCGGCGCGACGCCTGTTCGCGTTTGGTGTCCCGCCGCTGGTGTTGGACCGGGCCATCGAGTCGCTCGAAGCACAGCATCGCATCGTCGTCTGTCCCGCCTGTCAGCAGGAGTTGCCTGCGCGGGAACTCGACCCGCATCTGACGAGTCAGCATCACTACATCCCGCTCGATGGAAAGCTGCTGCCGTTTGGACAGGCTCTCACTCGGCTGTGGTCGCGCGTGCTGCACCAGTGTGATTCGACCGCGCTGCAAACGCTGGTCGCGCAATTGCGACAGCGTCATCCCGACGGAGTGGCCAGCGCGTTCGCGACGGCTCTGTCGCAGCAGGTCTTGCTCGCGCTGCCGCTGCACTTGGCTCAACAATCGGAACTTCAACGACAACAGTGGATCGAACGGTTGGCCGAGGGACTTCGTTCCGAGCCGACGGCGAAGTCGGCTGGTTGGCAGTTGCTCGCGCACGACGACAGCCGCGTCCGTCGGTTGGGGCGCGAGACCGTCCTGCCCGACGTGGCCCTCCGTCTGTCCGACGAGTTCTGCAATGAGACCGTGCTGAGAAAGGCGGTCGAACAACTGGTCCCGGTCGAAGCCGACTTGGAGAATCTCAATCTTGTCGCCGTGTCTGAGCGGATCGAAGTCTGCCGGCGGTTGCTGGCCCTCGGTGCGAACCGGCTCGCGTGTGAGCAGGCGTTGCGAGAGATCGAACTCGAACGACTGGTCGATTGCCCCGAATGTGGGACGACGTTTCCGAAGCGCGATCTCGCCAAACATCGACGCACGACGCACCGCATCTACGAATGGGAGGGGACGCGGTACGAGTTTGATCCGTTTGTCGAAGTGCTTGTCAGTCGCACGGTCTCACTCGATGCCGATCCGTTTGCCGCGCGCAACTTGGCCGAGTTGTTCGTTGAGCAATTCGGTGAGCAGGCTCACGCACGGCTGTTTGTCCGGCTGCGTGATGCGCTATCACAGTTCGGCGACTGTGCCGATGGTCTGGCCGTTGCGGAACAACTCGGCGCCGCAGTGGGCGGCGTTCCCCAGGCGAGGTTGATGAAGTCGTTCTTGAAAGATCCGTCCGAGTGCGGTCGTGTCGTCGCACTGTCCATGTTCTGTCATTTGGACGAGCTGCCCGCAGTGGAAGTCACGCGCGCGGTGGCGGCTCAACTGGGGCGAGTCGAGCTGCCCTTCGGACTGTGTCAGGAAGTGGCCGTGGTGCTGTTGAGACGCTCGCAGGCGGATTTAGTTGGCTCAACCCGCCAGCCGACGGAGCGACGGGACTACGGTAGTCCAGACGCTCCGTCGGTTGGACCGAGCGACGTCCCCTCGCCTGCGATCATGCGAGGGGTAACACGTTCGCAGACGCCCCCCGACGTTTGTCGGAGCGCGCTGCTGGAACTGGCGTCTCGCGCGGGAGACCGCTTGCAGGGGATCGACTTGCTGCGGGGACTCGAACAGTGGACTGGTCCCTCCACGATTCTCGATGAGGTCTGTGGTGAGTTGGAGTCGAAGATTCGGCTGCGTTGTCCGCGCTGCGAGGTGCGACTGTCCCCGCGCGAGTTGGCCGAACACGTTCAATCGGAGCACGGTCTCGTGTTGGAAGGTCGAGCCGTGCGACAACCGTGGTCGGTCGCGCTCGAAAGCCTCGACGCATACGCCACAGACCCGCGACAAGAGTGGCTCGACTACGCCGAAGCGATGGCGGTCCTCGCGTCACCCGAGTCCGGTCGGAGGCGGCTGCTGCGCGAAGCGCTTCAACGCGGCGTAGCTCCCGCACACTATCGGCAGGAGATGCTCGACTCGACGAAAGGGACATCGAACAGTCTGTGTCCGCAGTGCTGGGGAGCGGTCCCCGCGAGCGAGTCGTCACCCAGCGACGTGCGGATCGACGGTCGCGGCAACATCGCCTCGAAAGAGATCACGCTGCAACGGATCGGGCTGCATGGCTTGTGGGGCAGCGTGGCGATCACGCCGTGGAACGGAACCCCGCCGGGCTGGAGCCTGTCGCGCTGGGGAGCCGTGGTTGCCGTCGCGCTGCTTTTTCTGGTCCCTGCCGCGCTGTGCGTTTGGTGGGCGTGGAACGGCTTCGTCACCGCGCAAGCTCTCGCGTTGGGCAGCCTGAGTGGTGGTGTCGTGGCGATCGTCGCCGTGCTGCTCTGCTACTGGCCGCGCACCGTTGAGCCGGTCGATGTCGCGTGGGAGCAGGTTGTGCCCGCGATGCTCGACGAACCGCTGCTCAAGCTGGGGTCGGATCACTCGTCGTTCTTTGCGAGTCTGGCGCACGCAAGTTGTGGCCGAGGTTCGGCCGCGTTGCGCTGGCGCGTCGTCGATCGAACGATTACCGCCGTGACTCCCCTCGCCCGGCAAGGGCTGCTTCCGCTGAGACATCTCACCGAACTGCTCCGGTTGCAGTTCGACGACGCGGGGCGTCTGACATTTCGCAAACACGCGCGCGGCGAGGTCGTGCGGGATTGGATCGGTCAGGCCCTGCGAGGGACGCTACCACTGAAGTCGCTCGACGAGAGTCTTCGTAACGGTGCTTCGTTGGTGAGCCTGCGTCCGGACGAGATGTTGGCCTCCGTCTGGCATCTCATCGCGGAAGCTCGTTCACTCGGCCTGACTCCCGCCGATGTGATCGTGATTTGCAAAACGTCCTCCACGTTTGCCACGCTCCTCAAGACGGCGACCGTTCCCGTATCTGCCCTCGCGCACGGCTTCGCGATCCTCGACTTGGAACAGTCCGAACAGATCCCCGGCGGGCTACTCACAACCCGGAAACTGCTCGTGGACGGTCGGTACAAGCGGACTCAAGATCGTCCGACGTTGCTTGCGCGCACTGTTCCGCTCTTGCCCGATGCGGTTCGCCGGTCTCGCGTCATGTTGTTTGACGAAGAAACGGTGAGACTGAAGTTTGAAGCGTTCGAGTTTCGCGGCAACGACTTCACGTACTTGCCGGACATCAGTGTCAAAGAGAACCGCAAGTTCGTGCAAATGGGGTGGACGCATCCCCGACAAGATGGCGGGCCGGACATGCGGTTCGCGGTCACCCCCCCGATCGGCCACTACGTCACGACCGGCTTCTCGTTCTGCGTTGGTTCGTGGGTTTGGGATCACAAGTCCGATCCGACGCCGCTCGCGGAAGACCTGCGTCAATTCGCGGTCTTTTACTTCCAGCAACTGAAGCCGCGTGCAGAAGAGTTGTCGCGACAACCGACCACCGCGCGACTGGCCTCGATTCTCGTCGAGCCTGCGCCCCACTGTCCTCACTGCCAGGCCCCGCTGCGCTTGAAAAAGGGATCGCTGGCCGAGCGATTGGCGGAGCCAGTGATGTGAGCCGGAAACCCGTGGCCTCACGGCGCACGGCTCGCCTCGGACATCTTGCTCGTGGCTTTGACGTGCTTGACGATCGACGTGACCACTGAGGGGACGTAGAGGATTCCCGTGTAGTGATCGGCCCAGAGGCGAGTATGGTGGTCTTCGGCCAGTTGAGCGGCCTCCGCCAGTTTCAGGGAATGTTGCGGCGGGACGACTTGATCACGGGTGGCCGAGTACAGCCACGTTCGTTCCGCGCCGAGTCGATGCGCGAGCCGTAACGGCTCCACCTGATCGAACAGCGTCCGCAATTTGTCGCCCGTGTAACCCGCTTCCGCGAGCATGTCGCGCAGTTGGCCCGCTTCGCGCTGACCGTTCGTCACGAGGCCATGCAGATCGCCACCCGAGACCATCAGATGAACAGACGCGAAGCCTCGATCCAGCCCCGCCGTGGTCGAGGCGACGAACCCGCCGAGACTGGTTCCCTGCACGGCAATGTTCTTGCCATCGACGCGGGGCAGCGCGGCCACGGCATCGCGGGCACGACGCACGTCGGCGATCCCCTGCTTCATCGTCGCTTCAAAATGCCGCCCGTCGGGACGCATCCCCATCGGTCGCCGCACTCCATAGAACGGCAGTTGAATCAGAAACGCATGGACTCCCTGCGCGTGAAACGCCTTGGCGAACAGACGGCCCACTTCCATCTTGGAGCCGGACTCATGCACGACGACGATGGCGGGCGCGTCGATCACCGCCCAGTTCTTGTCACGCGCCGGATACCACTCCATCGCCACGCGGTCATTGATTTCAATGCCGCTCGGTTTGGCCGAAGGGAACCGGACGAGACCTTCCATCGCCGAATCGGTGCCCGCTTCGACCGTCACTTCAAACGGAGCGGGCTGCCAGATCAAACCGTCGAGACATATCTTGGCTTCGACGTTTTCTTCCGCTTGTGGAGCGAGTGTGTCGTTCGCAGAGAACGTCTTCCCGACGGGTGACTCGGCCGCGCGAGAGGAGACTGCTGCGAACAGACAGCACACGATCAATGAGGCACGAAACGTGACGGTGATCGGCATGGAGTGAACTCATGGACGCGGATAATTCATCAGCAGTAGGGTGGGACCCAGCTCGCTTCGAGCGGCGGCCCACCACTCCCTACTCGCTGGCAGCGAAACGGGTGGGCCGCCGCGGCGAAGCGCCGCTTGTCCCACCCGACGCTGTGTTGGCCACTCTCGGACAGGCAAATACGCGGCCTCAGCTCGAACACCCGCAGCCACCGCCGCCGGTGCCGCAACCGCCCGATTCCTTTTCCACCACGACGAGTCCGGTGGCGGAGACCGGCTGAACTTCAATGATGCCGAACCCGGTTGCAGCCGCTTGCAGCGCGAGCTTCGTGCTGTCGGGACCGCGATCGCACAGGACGTACAGAATCAGTTTCTGTCGGTCGAGCGTCCATTCGAGTTCGACCAGTTCCAATTCCAGATCCCATTCGACGATCCGGTCGCACCAACCGGCGAAGGACTCGTCGCACTCGCGCGTGCGTTCGCGAGCGGCCTGCAAATCGGCGGGCGTGGCGGCGCGCACGATCTCGAAGTCGATCTCCATGTCCGCCGCGATGAGCGATGGTTTGAGCTGCTCTAGTACCGAACCGACTTGCAGCCCGCGATGCGTCTCCACGATGACACTCTCGCCGCGCGACGGTGTGGCGTGCGAGGCGTCTCGAAACCGCGCGACCTCGGGAACGGCTCCGTATCTCACGAGATAGACCGCCACGGGGACGGACGGTTCCAGTGATTCGGTGACCGCTGGCTGTTCGTCGGGAGCAGTCGGCTCGACCGAAGTTGTCGGTGAGAGCGAAGGCTTCTCGAACAAGTGTGGGTGCGAGTGACGCAGCGATTCGGTCGAGGGGGGAGTTGCGGTGAGCATGAGGGAAACTGGCTCTTCAATCAGGAAAGCCCTGGCTGTCGAACGGCGACCGCCACGGGAGGGGACAGTCTAGCCAAGACTTGCGGTGGGCGCAGGCTAAGACGGAAATTTTTGAATCATTCGAAGCATTGGGGGGACACCTTAACCCGGATTGTTCATGAGGAACCACGAATCTCCCCTCGCGGTTTCACTTCGTTCAGCCGCAACCAAACTACGATTCGATGCGAGTGCCTCCATTGATCGGCAAACTTTTCACTCGTCCCCGTGTCCGCCCGTGTTCCCCGTGGTTGCTTTTGGCTGCCAGCGGAAGAACACGGGGAACACGGGCGGACACGGGGGAAACAGCAGCGTGCGTTCCAGCAGGGCGATGTTTCCAGCTAGAAACGACAACAAAGTGAGGTTCTGGCCCCCGCCGAGCTTGTCTCGGTGGAGCCGACGATTGGCAACGGGGCTTGGTTCGCAATTTGGCTCAAAAAGCGCAACTTCAAAACTCACGCTGCGGGTTGGTGTTGATCAACCCAGTAACTCGCGAACGATCTCGCCACCGGAGACCAGCGGGACGGGACGACCGGGAGAGGCAAACAACTCGCGGCGGGGATCGACTCCCAACAAGTGGTACGCAGTGCAGAGGATGTCCTTCGGATCGATGGGGCGATCAATGACATCGGCGGCGGTTGCATCGGACGCGCCGATCACTCGCCCGCGCGGGATGCCTGCTCCGGCGTAAAGCTGGCTGTAGGCCCGCGACCAGTGACCACGGCCCGGCGCACCGGCACTGGTGATGTCAAAGTGTGGCGTGCGTCCATGCTCGCTCAAGCACAGGACCAACGTGTCATCCAAGATTCCGCGACGGTCCAGATCGGTCAGAAGCGTTGAGAACGCTCGATCAAACGACGGCAACAGGAAGTCCTTCATCCTCGCATGATGGTCGTAGTGCGTGTCCCAACTCTCATCGGTTTGACCGTACTCGTCCCAGACCACAGTCACGAACTTAACGTTCGCTTCGAGGAGGCGTCGTGCGGAAAGGCACGCTTGGCCGAACAACGTCAGTCCGTAGTCTTCACGCAGCGACAGTGGTTCGCGGTCGATGCGCAGTGCTTCGCAGACTTGCGGTGAGGCCAAGAAATCGAGCGCCTGTTCTCGCTGTCGTGCATAGCTTCCGACAGCCGCCGCACGCTGGAGGTCCGCTCGCTGAACCTCGAACTGCGACAGCAATGACCGGCGGCGATTGAGTGTGTCGAGCGTGATGTCCGGCGCGTCACCAGCACCAAACTCGAAGCGTCCTTCGGAAGTGATCGCACGGAACGGGTCGCCGAGCGGAGCCTCACCGTGGAACTCGGTCCACAGCGGATCGTAAGCCGTCCCGAGGAACCCGCCGAATGTTCCCGAGCGTTTGTTCGGCCGCGCGTACAGGCTCTGCCGCCACGGCAACATCACGTTCGTCGGCGTCCCGCGCACGGGAGTTCCATGCTCGCCGCGACTGGTCATGTAGTCGATCACACTGCCGATGTACGGCCATTGATCGGGATGTCGCTGCCGTCCTTCGATCCGCTCGGTATCGGGATTTCCCGTGAGCGTGTACGACGCCGAATGAATGTTCCACGGATGCGACATCGAGCGAACAAGCGTGCAGCGATCGAGCAATCGCGCCGAGCGAGGGAGATGCTCGCAGACCTGCACGCCGGGCAGCGCTGAGTCAATCGCAGCAAACTCACCCCGAATCTCAGCGGGAGCGGCGGGCTTGGGATCGAAGGTGTCGAGCTGACTCCACGCCCCGTAGATGTACAGCACGAGACACCGCTTGGCTCGACCAAATCCGGGCAGGACCGTCGCGTTCGGCCCCTCGTTGTCGCGCGCGTCTCCAACCGCAGTCCCTCTCGCGCCCGCCAATCCGCACAGCCCCAAAGCCCCCGTCTGAAGCAATGCTCGACGGCTGATGCCTTGCGACTGAACTCGTTGCGAACCGAGAACTCTCAGCATGGATACGCTCCATTAGCAACAGTTTGCCTGAGCACGGTGAAGAACGATGGGGCACGCGATCCGCGTGCCCCATCTCGTCTTAACGACACCAGACTCGCGATCAGACATCGCAGAGTTGAATGGCTTGCTTCAAGCCAGCGAGTGGGTCGCGAGTGGGGATGAACTCGTGGCCGACGTAACCCTTGTAGCCGATCTCAACGATCTTCCGCAGGATCGGTGGGAAGTTGATCTCTTGGTTGTCGTCCAGCTCGGCACGACCAGGATTTCCCGCTGTGTGAATGTGGCCGATCACGTCTTTGCATTCTTCGAGGCGGCGGATCACGTCGCCGTTCATGATTTGGACGTGATAGATATCGAACAGCATCTTCACGCGCGGCGAACCGACGCGACGGACGATGTTCGCCACATAATCGACATCGTCACCTTGATAGCCGGGATGACCCTTCATCGGGTGCGAGCCATCGCGCGAGTTGAGATGCTCGATGCAGATGGTCACGCCCTTCTTCTCAGCGTGAACGGCCAGCTTTTTCAGACCGGCGACGCAGTTGTCGGCCCCTTCCGCGAGCGAGATTTCGCCACTGGTTGGGTCTTCAGCGTTCTTCCATTTGTAACCCGTGAAGGCGATCACGCTCGGAATGCCAGCGGCGGCACACTCGTCGATCGTCTTGATCGTCGTCGCGATCACTTCCTCCTGATAAGCCGGGTTATTCAGGCCCTTCATGAACGGCGCACCGGGCATTCCGTTGGCGGCGATCGCGCACGTCAGGCCATGCTTCTTGATGGTGGGCCACTCGGCAGGCCCACAAATTTCAACCGACTTGCAACCGAGGCTCTTCGCGATCGAGCAGGTCTTGTCGATGTCCCATTTTTCTCCGGCAACATTGAAGCACCAGAAGACGACGGAGTGATTGATGTTCCCTTTCATGGCAACTTTCTGGTCGGCAGCAGCGACCGTTTGAGGAAGGATCGAAGACAGTGAGGCCACCGCACCAACGGCAACCGTCGCTTGAAGCAGTTCTCGTCGAGAGAGACTTTCGTTCGACATGAGAAGACTTTCGTAAGACGGGAACACTTGCCCGTCGGGGTTTGAAGACCAAGGCAGGACGGGCAAGAGTGCTCATCCTACATCACCCGACTTCAAGTCGGGGCGGAGTAGAGTCGGTCGCGCCGACGAAATCAATCGCCGTGCTTCTGACGTAGTTTGGGCGAGAGCCGCAGCATCAATTGGACTCGCTCGAATTCATCGAGCCAATCCTGAGTGACATCAGTCAACAGCGACTGTCCTGGTGCGATGAGTCCCGTCGGACAGGCGGCTCCTTCCAGTGAAGCCGCCATGTCGCGGTACTTCGCAAGCGTGCGGTCGCCATAGCGACCGCACGGTGCTCCTTCTTCCGAAAGGAACAGCACCGAGGGGACTCGCCGCCCGCCGCAGATCGACAGGGCATCGGCCAAGTCGGGGTTGTCGTCTCGGTCGAAGTAGCGGATCTGAATCCGATCTGACTGCTTCGCGAAGTGGTCGAGGATCGGGCACTGCTGGACACAGTCGCCGCACCACGCGCCTGACACCACCATGATCAGCATGTCACGCCGAAAGCCTGCGAGCAGCGTTTGCTGAGCGGGTGTGAGTTTCACCTGCGAGTGTAACTCATCCCACCGCCGCCGCTGCTCGGGCGTGGCGTAGCGTTCGAGGAAGTGGGTGTAGTCCAAGCCGGTCGGCCATTTCTGCATGAAGTCCATGTTGATTGCACCTTGATGGGAAAAGTGTGAGTCGAACGTCCGGGGCCGCGTACTCGTTGAGACCTCTCTCGGACCGTGAGGAGATATCCGAGCGGAGTGGCGTAAGCCCTCCGGTTCTTGGGCGTAAGCCCTCTTTGGGGGAACCGGGGGGCTTACGCCGCCCCGCTCAGAGGTCTCTCACTGGCTCGCGTCTTCATACCGCTACCCGTTCGAGCGGGAAAGCTCTCGCAGGAAATCGAGTGCCTCATCGACCTCCATTACGGGCATCCCGCACTGACGGCCATCGCGGTCGCACTTTTGCAGCAGCATCAACTCTTCGTAGTCGAGCGATTCGCGTAGCCGTTTGTTCGCGCGGAAGCCGATCGAACCGTCGATCACCTGATGCGCGTGCATGTGATGTTCGATCAACCACGCTGTGCGTGGCGTGATCGCTCCCTCCAACGCTTCGAGTGCTGCCGCCACATGGTCGTCGGGATCGATCCCTTTGCCCACGTCATGCAGGAGCGCGGCGAGCAGGAACTCTTCGTCGTAAGGCAACTCGTACCGAGCCAACTCGAACACTTGCAGGCTGTGGTAGAGAGCATCTCCCTCGGGATGATGCTTCTTCGACTGTCCGACTTTGTCGAGCGGCAGCAACAGCGACCGATAGACTTGGAAGCGATCAAGCTTGCTCTCGGCGTCGAGGACTTCCGCGTCGAGTTCGATGTCGGGGTACTCGGCTCTCAACAGTTGCTCGAACTCGGCCAACGTCGCCCGTTCGATCGCCTTTCCTGTGATGGAACTCTTGAAGGCATAGGCGATCTTGTCGGTCGAATAGACCGTCAGTTCTATCGGGAAGCGGTCCTGAATGTGGATGTGCGTGTAGACCCGCTCTTCGCCCGCCTTGGTAACGCGCTTATGTTCGATGTCGTGGATGATCCCTTCCTGGTCGAGCGTGATCGACACTGAGTCGATGCTTGTGGTGAAGACGTGCAGGTCGATGTCCGACCCGTGCCGCACATGCCCCGTCAGCGTGCTACCGATGATCTTCGGCTTGAAGTCGCTGAGGAGCCGCATCAGCCGGAGAGCCTCGACCCGCATGTCACGCAGCCGTTCGTGACGACCTTCGCCCTCGAACAGACACGCCATCCGCTGAATCTCGTCGCGGATCTCGGCGTTGCTCGGCAGATCCGACGGCTTGACCCACCCGCCGCAAACGGCCCGCGCGGCCTTGAGCTTCGCGCGGTAGTACTCTTTCTCGTGCCGCCGATACATCAGCCGAGCCGCTTCGACGATGATCTGCCGCCGAAACTTTTCGCGACCCCGCGTCCGGTCATCACGACCGTGATCTACCTGTGACTGATCTGGCAGGTCGTGCGAATCGAGGTCATCGGAGAGCGAGCCGTCCGCATCTTCGTATTGCTCGTCGTCCCCGCGACGAGGACTGTCTCCACGGACCTGATGCTGGCCACGTCTGCGGATCGGCTCATCCTTGGCAAAAACTCCGTCTTCCGAATCGCCGTCGTCCCATTCATTGTCATGCGTCATGAACGTCTGTGCCGTAACCAAGCCCATCAAAGCGGCACCGGGCTATAGGGCGAGATAATACGCCCCGGCGTCGAGGACACAACCCGAACAACTCAGGTTCGTCACACCGCAGAACGAAGATCGAAGCACGCAGCGCGGGTTTTGTGGGCCGAGCATCGCCACGAGTCACGAGGGGCGTTTGCCGCGTTCGCGTAGGAGGTCGCTGACTTGCTGGAGCAGATGCTGTTCGCGTGCCGTGAGCGACGCCATGCCATGTTCGTGGACTTTGGCGAGCAGTCCGTCGAGCTGTTGCTCGGCCTCCGCCTGCTGGAGTCGCTCTTCTACCTCGCGCTTGATGCGGCGCTGTTCGCGCCAGCGTTGCAACGGGTTCAAGGTGCCATCGGGTTGCGAGGCCGACTCGGCGGCAGAACGCTCTAGGCTCGTATAGCCTTCCGAAAAGTCGTAGCCCTGAAACTCTTCGTCCATGAATTCCGAAGTCTGTTCCTCGAAGAGTTGGACCAAGTTGA
The DNA here is from genome assembly GCA_945862235.1 of Schlesneria paludicola DSM 18645. GTDB lineage: Bacteria > Planctomycetota > Planctomycetia > Planctomycetales > Planctomycetaceae > Schlesneria > Schlesneria paludicola_A. Next base: position 7,957 of record CAMAYU010000014.1, on the reverse strand, counting down.
TGACTAACAGGATCGCACCGACGAAGACGACGACCGACCAGTCTCCCACCAATCCGGCGAGCATCAATACTGCCGAGAAAAAGATGGAAGCTTTGGCCGCCGCGCGACCCACCAGCTCGGGATGAATGCGAGTCGCCATCATCGCACGCACGATCTGGCCACCGTCGAGCGGGACGATCGGCAGCATGTTGACGACGAGCAACAACCAGTTGACCGCGAATCCCAATAGCATCAAATCGCTCGTGAGATGGTCCTCGCTCAACTGGGCAAGAGGCAGCTTGAGCGGGTTTAACATGTCCCCAATCGACGTGGAGGAACTAGCGATGCCGGGGAACACCGCCACGCAGACCAGCAAGTTCATGAACGGTCCCGCTGCCGCCGTGAAGATCTGCGAAAACGTGTCGCGTCCCGGTTGGACGGTGGCCAAACCACCCAGCGGGGAGAGATGAATTTCGCTGGCACTCCCGCCCGTCAACCGCGCTGCGAGGACATGGCCCCACTCGTGAAGGAACACCGAGACCAAGAGTAGTCCGGTCAGAGTCAGCCCGTACGCTGCTCCGAAACGCAGGACAAATATGGCCGCGAAGATGAGGAAGAACCAATTCACGCGAACCCGCAAGGACCCTATTGAAGGGAGCGGGAAAGACAGGAGCATCCAACTCAGTCGGTCGCTCATGACAATCAAATCCTTGCCACGCGACGGGCGAAGTCGCGCAATCCGGACGGAGGGAGACGAATCTCATTGATGCACTAGCATCGTGCGAAACGGCAAGCATCCTAGCCCCGAGCTTGGGGCGTGACAATCAGGGAGTTTGGGACTGAGCGAGACCTCTCAGAACTTGTGCCCCGGCAACGGGCCGTTCTGAGTGAAGGTCAACACTTCGGGGCCGGACTCGGTGACAAGGACCGTGTGTTCAAACTGGGCTGACAGCGCCAAGTCGATCGTGCGAACCGTCCATTTGTCGCGGTTGTCGAGCATCGTGCGCCATGTCCCCGCATTGATCATCGGTTCGACGGTGAAGCACATGCCCGGCTCGAGAACCAAATTGGAAGCGTTCGACTTCGGGACGTAGTGCGGGACGCCCGGCTCCTGATGGAACTGCCGTCCCAGGCCGTGTCCCTGATACTCCTGCACGACGGAGTACCCTCGCACGCGTGCGAATCGCTCGATCGAGCGGCCGATCTCCGTGAGCTTGCCATACGTTTGAATGGCATCGATCCCAACGTGCATCGCATCGAACGCCGTCTGCACCAGCTTGCGTGCTTCTTCAGCGACATTGCCGATCAGAAATGTTTCGGACGAGTCGCCGTGCCAACCGTTGACGATGGTGGTCAAGTCCACGTTGACGATGTCACCGTTATGCAGCGGGATCCGATTTGGGATGCCGTGGCAAACGATCTCATTCACGCTGGTACAGATGCTGTTCGGGTACTTTTTATAGCCGAGACAGGCGGGCGTATGACCGTGATCCAGCGTGTACTCGTAGACGAGGCGATCAAGTTCGATGGTTGTGATGCCCGGCTGGACGTGCGGTCTGATGAAGTCCATCAGTTGCGAGTTGAACCGACCGGCAGTTCGCAGACCTTCACGTTCGTCCTCGTTGTAAATCGGAACCTTGCCCTTGGTCTTGCTGCGGCCCAACGCTTGCATGATGTTCAACCCAAGACCCTTCAACGAAAAGCTGTTCCAAAAATCAAACGGACTCATCCTGCGACGACCTCCGCTGCGAGGCGGCTGGTTTGTGTGACGGCTCTCCGTCTCACGGTCACTGCCTCTTAACCCAGCGCGAAGCGTTCCCGTGGCAGATCGGACACGCTCAGTGGTGAGCGTTCGGTGGAGACATCAGCCGCACATCACACAGTCAATTCGACAACCATCGCAGCGTTTCCACTCGGGGCCATCCTCCAAGGGGCGACAGTGTTGTCTCGCGGCTGTCGTTTCGCAAGCGAGGTCATCGGTATGAGTTGTTCGCTTCGTTGAACCGCGTGGGCAACGCCTCGTGTGTTGGGTAGTTTTTGAACACGCTTCTTGGCTACCGTATGAGGCGTTGCGATCACTGTTAACCGTCCCGTTTTTTTGCCGCGCGAGGTAGATCGATTACGAATCATGAGTGACATGCTGACCGAAGAACTTCTCAATTCTACGCACCGGTTCCCCGGCAAGTTTTTGTTCAAGGCGATCGGTCTTCAGGACGGAGAGTTCGCCGATTCGGTGGTGGCAGCGGTGCGCGAATCGTTGTCGCTGGAGTTCGATCCATCTTATGAACTGCGCGAAACGCCGCAGGGGCGTCATGTCTCTGTCACCATCGAGCCGTGGGTGGAAGATGCCGGGCAGGCGCTGGCGGTCTATCAACGAATCCGTCAACTGCCTGGGCTGGTGATGCTGCTCTGAGAATCGGATCGATGGCCAATCACTTTGGAGCTTCCGTGGAGGAAACCGGAGTGGGCTGAACCGGCGGTGTCTGTCCCGTAGTCGGTGAAGTGGTCGTTTGAGCGCTGTTCACCGAATTGGCGAACTTGTCCCAGATCTCTTTGCGATACAGGAACGCTCCACCGATACCGCCGAAGATGATCGTCAGCCACGCGATCAGCGTGATCAGACCGTAAGTTCCCGACGCGAAGTTTTTGAGCCAACGTGTCCAGCCGCGGCGACTGTACTGGCGATCGATGTCGGCGTAGATCGACTTCATGTCGCCCGCCTTCTTGTCCGCCTTCTCTTTGATCAGGCGGCTTTCCACTTGCCTCGCGAACTCGGGGAAGTGAGCGATCGGCAGGAATTGGTCGGCGGCTGACTTCTTGCACTTGGCCTTCGCGTCGAGCGACCCTGACTTCAGCCCGGCTTGAATCTGCTGCACACTGAGCTTGGCAATCGTCTCTTTTCCCTGAGCCGTTCTGTACTGCACGATCCACGCGGGGGCCGAGGCCGCCGAACTGGCAGGGCTGGGTTTGGAGGAGGCATCTTCCGCGGAAGTCTTCGGAACACCGGTCGTCGCGGCGCGAGGCGTCTGCACCATCGACGGTCCCGCTCGTCCGGCGGGGCTACCTGCGGCGGTTTGCACTACCTTGTCCGGCGCATCAATGAAGCTCAGCGAAGGGCTTTCCAGACCGAGGCTGCTCAACAGTTTGATGACTTCCGCGCAGTCCTTGCAGCGGCTGTTCAAATCTTTAGCGATCATCTTGTCGATGATCAGATCCAGTTTCTCGGGAACTTCCGGCGTGATTCTCCGCGCTGCGACGAACTGGCCTTTCTCCTTGTTCATGATGACTTCGAGGGCCGAGTTCCCCGTGAACGGCAGCTTGCCCGTCAGGAAGTAATACAGCGTGATGCCGAGCGCGTAGATGTCGGTTCGACCATCGACGTGCTTGGCGTTGCGAGCCTGTTCGGGAGCCATGTAGTACGGCGTGCCGAGACCCGTGCCGCTTTGAGTCATCGACATGTCTTCGTCGGTTGCCTTGGCGAGACCGAAGTCGGCGACCTTGACCTTCCCCTTGGTCGTCATCATCACGTTGTCGGGCTTGATGTCGCGATGAACCATGCTTTGGCTGTGAGCGATTTGCAGTGCCTCGGCACACCGCAGCGTCACATGCAGCGCATCACCGACCGGCAGTTTGCCGAGCTTGTCCATCCAGCCCTGCATGGACTTGCCATCGACGAATTCCATCGCCACGTAGTGCAAGCCGTCGACCTGATCGACATCGTAAACACTGACCGCGTTGTCGTGGTTCATCTTCGCCATCGAACGGGCTTCACGATAGAAGCGGTCGATAAGGTCGCCTTTGCCCGCCAACGCCTTTGACAGTACTTTGATCGCCGCCTTGCGGCCGAGCTTGGTGTCTTCACCTAAGTAGACCTCGCCCATGCCCCCTTGGCCCAGCTTCTTGACGATCTTGTACTTGCCAATCTGAGTCACCCCCGAATCGGTGGCTCCTGTCACGGGGGCTGTATCTCCCGACTTCTTCCCGCCGCCCGTTGCTGCTGCCTGATCCATGTTCTTTTCCTGAGCTGATTCAGGAGGAACAACCGTTTGGTGCGAGAGCACTCATGCCTCGCTCCGACAGTCCGCCTCCCCCAGCCTTGAGTCGTAAGTTGATGGTCGTCTCGCCACTTTTGAATGGCCGCTTCCATCGAGGCCATTATGAGCGAAGCCGTTCCAACAAGTAAACGGGCGCCGTTTCCTATGTCCAAGTTCAGCTCGTCATTATTAGGAACGACAACACTCGAATGACGGCAAAGAAGGCTCCGATGCTCCTCACCATTGTGTGAAGACCCTAAAGTAGCGGCGCGCTGACGACAGCTTGCTTGCTCCCCGCCGGAACCGTTCCTCGCGAAAGCCCCTCTTCAGAGAAAGACCTTCATGACCACGAACACTCCCGATGCGACTCCTGCGGCGACGGCACCCGATCCGATGGTCGAACATGTCCTTGTCGTGCCGACGCTGCTGTTTCGCGAACTGGGTTACTTCCAAGGTTTCAACGCTCATGTCGAAAGGTATCTCGACACGCTGCTCGATCCGCTTCACACCAGCTTCCAGCCGCGGTCCAAGTGCGAGGAAGACCCAAGCTACAAACAACTCATTCCGTATTGCCTCTTCATGCACGACGGGCTGCTGTTTAACTACCGCCGTGGTAAGGCAGGGGGAGAAGGGCGACTGCACAGCAAGCGTTCGATCGGAATCGGTGGCCACATTTCTTCGACCGACAAAATGGGCGGAGACCGCCGATACCACGAGGCGATGCACCGTGAGATTTCCGAGGAAGTCTTTTTGCAGGCAGGGTTTCAAGATCGTTGCGTCGGTCTCATCAACGACGATGAGTCTCCCGTCGGTCAGGTCCATTTAGGGATAGTTCACATTTTTGATCTGGACTCGACAAAAGTTCTACCACGGGAAGAGTCGATCCTAGAGACAGGATTCGCACAACCCGCACAATTGCTACAGGAACTCGACCAGTTCGAGACATGGTCGCAGATTTGCCTGAAGCATCTGTTTGGCGGGCGTTGAAGTTCTGAGGACCGATCCGGCGCGATGTCGATGCATCGCGGCGTCCGGGGATGATTGGTTGCTCGACAACGGTGCGCGTCGCGAATCAAAAGGAGTCACAAGCGATGGACACACAATGGAGTCGGCGGGCGGTAATGAGTGCAGCGTTGGCGGCCGTGGCGGCACCCGTCGCAATGAGTGTGGCCAGTGGGCAGGAGCGACCGGCGGCGGCGGCCACCCAGACGAAAGGGAAGCTGACAGATGCCACGCTCGGCACGTTGCTCAAGGCGATGGGCCTCGACGCGAAACTGAATGAACAGCGTTACGACTTCGCCTTCAAAGCGACGATCGAAGACGCGGAATGGGAACTCTCGCTTTCCGCCGTCTTGAGTCAGGATGGCACGTCCATTTGGATCATGGCCTGGCTGGATGAGCTTCCAAAATCGGCGGCCGATGTACCGCGCACGGCACTTCTCCGTCTGTTGTCGGACAACGACAAGCTCGGCAAAGGGAAGTTCTTCGCGTACATCGCGGCCAATCGTCGGTTCGTGCTGCAACGCGTGATCCCCAACGAGAACATCAATGCTGCCGGGTTCCGTTCGGCTCTCGACGATCTCGGTCAGTCGGTCGTTTCGACTCACTCCCACTGGTCGGTTGCCAACTGGGCCTCGACCACGAGCGAAGAACCGGCAACCACGGCCAAGGCTGGTCCACCTGTGAAGGGAAGTGCCCCTCAAGCAGCAGTGGCACCTGCCACGGCTGTTCGTCCCTCGACGGAAGCGACTCCCGGCCGCGCACCGCAATCCGCCGTGAACGATTCCAAGTTCAATTCCTCGACCAAGCGGTGAGTCGATTGTGGTGGCGGGGAACCTCGCGGCCTGTTGGAAACGTCGGGCGGGCGGCTCGCCTGCTCTCGTTTTAATTGGAAAGGCACAGGCGAGCCGCCCGTGCTACGGCTTTTTCACAACACGCTGCTAGCGGAACTCGCCCCCGTGGTTCACCAGGGCAAAGCCCGTGATTCACCAGAGCAAAGAACGGGAAAGCCCGCGTACCAATTTGGTCGCGGGCTTTCTCGTTGTTGTTTCGGTGCGTGGCGTTGAGCCGCACGGGCTGTCCATGGCCCGCGTTTCACTTGGGCGTGTGAGCGAATCCTCGTTCACGGTCGCGGCGAACCATTTCGTCGAGAACCACCGGGTGCCAGTGTTCGTCGCGGTCTTGAACCGGGGCATAGTGGCGACGCGCCCACGTTCTCATCCGCATTTCCTCGACGGGGTCCACTTCATACACGCCTGTCTGTTCCAACATGGAATACAACTTCACGATCTCCTCCTTCATCTCACTTGATCCGACTGCCATGTGAAAGAGCCTGTGGGCGTCACCGGGGTGGTGCGACCACGGCTGAGATGCTACCGCTGAAGACCGGTTTCGCAAGAAAAAAGCTGCGCAACAGCCATATTTCCTCGAGAATCTGGGCCGTGTCCCCAGAAATCTACTTGACCTTGGTGGTTGGGGAACATGAGCGGTCGAAGGTTCGGCTTGCCGCCTTTCGTCGCTCGGACCGCTCGTCACGAGGCGGCTTCATTCGGCGGGATTTGCAGCCTGTTGAAAAACGTAGAGTAGGCGGCTCGCCTGCGTGCTTCTCTAGTTGAAAAGCACAGGCGAGCCGCCTGTGCTACGACTTTTTCAACAGGCTGCTAAGCCGGACTTCAGTCACCGACTTCGGCCCACACGACGAGTTCCACTGCCGCGTTGATTGGCAATTCGTTGGCTCCGACGGCGATGCGTGTGTGTTTGCCCGCCTCGCCGAAGGCTTGAACCAGCAACTCCGACGCCCCGTTGATGACGGCTGGTTGCTTCGTGAAGCCTTCGGCCGATTGGACGTAGCCTTCCACACGCACGATTCGCGTCACACGATCAAGGTTCCCGATGCACGACTTGATCTGAGCCAGTGCGTTCAGCGCGCAAAGCCGCGCGGCGTTGGCTCCCTCTTCCTCGTGCAGCTCACGGCCGAGCTTTCCTTTGAACATCAGTTCCTTGCCGATCACCGGCAACTGCCCGCTGGTGATGACGAGGTTCCCGGTGCGAAGGACCGGGACGTAGAACCCGATCGCTTCGGGTGGGACGGGAACGTCGTGGCCGTGCTGCTTCAAACGCTGTTCGACGGTGCTGGTCATGGATGGCTCCTGTGAGGAAAGCGGCAAAAGCGAGTAGACCGGTCACTCCGTGGCCGGAATCTTCAAGTCACGGAGTGACTCGTCTACTTTGGGTCAATGATTTGTTGCCGGTCGCCTTACCCGACTCCCGACTTCAGTGGCAGTCCGCCGAACTGGCGGACGGCCTCGTATGCGACAGCGCAAACGGTGTTGGCCAAGTTCAGGCTGCGGACTTCTGTGTGCATCGGGAACTGCACGGTGCGCGAGCGCAACTCCTCCACGATCTCGCTCGGCAGGCCGTTCGTTTCGCGACCGAATAACAAAATGTCACCGGGAGTGAAATCGGCCTCCCACACCGTGCGCGCGGCCGGGTTCTCGATGCACCAAATGTTACGACCGGGCAGTTTTCTCAAGACCTCGGGCCAGCTATCGACCAGCTCATAGTCGAGGTACGGCCAGTAATCCAATCCCGCGCGGCGAAGCTGTTGCTCATCGAGACTGAACCCCAGCGGGCGGATCAGCCACAACTTGGCTCCGATGGCGACGCACGTCCGCCCGATGTTCCCCGTGTTGGGAGGAATCTCGGGCTGATAGAGAACGATGTGGAGCAGAGGTTCTGGCATCGGTGTTGAGAGCTTGACTGCAAAGGGAAAAGGAATGAGACGCGAGGATCGAGGCATTCCCTCTTCCCTCATTTTGTTGGTGAACAGAGCCATCGCCTTGTTGGAGTGAGGCAAGTTGTAGAGTGTCGTCGAGTCTTCGAGACGCACGTTTCTCGCTTTGTTTTGGTGCGTCTCGAAGACTCGACGGCACCCTACGTTGAAA
>CAMAYU010000013.1 GCA_945862235.1 Schlesneria paludicola DSM 18645 | reverse complement strand
CGGTCGCTGGTGAAGAGCCTCGGCGAGCGTGTTGAGGCGGGTGAGGCACTCGCGCGGACGAAGGGCTTCTTCGGGTTCTTTCAGACCGATGTGCCGTCTCCCGTCGCGGGGGTGATCGAGTCGGTCTCGAAGGTGACGGGGATGGTCATCTTTCGGGGTGAGCCGCTGGCCGTGCAGGTGCTCTCGTACTTGAGCGGTCGCGTCGTCGAGATCATTCCCAACGAGGGCGTCGTCGTCGAAACGGAGGCCGCACTCATTCAGGGAATCTTCGGTGTGGGAGGCGAAGCCTATGGGACGCTGCGGCTGGTCGCTGGGAGTCCCGACGAAGACCTGACGGAGGCTCACATCACGTCCGACTTGAAAGGCTGCATCGTGATCGGTGGTCGTCGCGTGACGGGAGCCGCCGTCCACAAAGCGATCTCGGTCGGCGCGGCGGCGGTCGTGGCGGGCGGAATCGATGACCAAGACCTCCGCGAAATCCTCGGCTACGACTTGGGAGTGGCCGTGACGGGGAACGAGAAGCTCGGCACGACGATCATCGTCACCGAAGGCTTCGGCGATATCGCGATGGCGCGGCGGACGTTTGAGCTGCTCAAGTCGCACGACGGGCGCGAGGCGTCAGTGAACGGCACGACTCAAATCCGCGCGGGGGTGATGCGGCCCGAGATTTTGATTCCGCTGAGTGATGCAGCGTCGGCCGAACAACCGTCGTCGTTGCCCACGCGATTCAACGACGAAACGGCCTCCGAACGTGAGATTGGATCGTTGGAGATCGGTGCCCCGGTGCGGATCATCCGCGAGCCGAACTTCGGGTCACTCGGCACGGTCACGGGGATGCCTCACGAGCCGAGGCTGCTGGAGTCGGAATCGTTCGCGCGCGTGGTCGAGGTGAAGCTGGCCAACGGCTCACCCGTCATCGTGCCTCGTGCCAACGTCGAACTGATTGAGGGGTGAAGAATGGAGTCGAGAGGCGCAAGTCGTGAGAGGAGAGTCGGCGGACCGCCGCTCATCCGCGTGTTGCTGGTGCTCGTCGTCAGTTTCATCGGGAGGGCGCCGGTTGATGCGGCACCGCCGGCACCTGTCACCGCCCTGCAGGCCGAGGATGTTCCGAACGATGACGGAACGGCGATCAAGCTCACGTGGAAGCGACCGAAAGGCGAGACTCGGATTGTCGAGTACATCATCTTCAAATGGGCCGAGCGCGACCGAACGCGGTCGTCACTCACTCTGCTTCAGCGACTCGTACCGCAGTCAATTCTGCAATACACGCCGTTCGGGATTCAGGGACTCAGCCTCATCATCGGAGGAGGGCAGAGCATTGGGGACGTTACCGACAAGACGGAATACGTGGTGACCGGGATGGATCCAAACGCGACCTACACGTTCTCCGTCTCGACGACTGCGGACTCCGCGACCGGGGAGCAAGAATCGTCCGAGGATGTTTCCATCTCCGGGGTTCGACCGATCCGCAACTGGCTCAACTGGTCCAAGCTCTCGTTCGCCATTGTCTGTCTGGCCATCTGTGCCACGATCATCATCTGCACGGAGTTGGCTCGGCGGGGGAAGCCGTTTTATGTGCGGCCGATTGCCGGGTTGCAGGCGATTGAGGAGGCGGTCGGGCGGGCGACGGAGATGGGGAAGCCGATGCTCTTCGTGCCCGGCATTCAGGACATGAATGAGATCGACACTGTCGCGGGGCTGACGATCCTCGCGAGCGTGGCCAAGACTGCGGCCGAGTACGACACGGCACTTGAAGTCCCGACGACTCGGGCCTTGGTGATGACGGCGGCGCGGGAGGCGGTGCAGGCGGCGGCTCTCGCGGCGGGGCGGCCCGACTACTACAACGAGGACCGCATCTACTACGTGACCGACGAGCAGTTCGGTTACGTGGCGAGCGTCTGTGGTTGGATGTACCGCGAGCAGCCGGCGGCGTGCTTCTTTCTCGGAAAGTTTTACGCCGAGTCACTGATCCTCGCCGAAACCGGCAACGCAGTGGGAGCGATTCAAATCGCGGGGACGGCCGAGACGACTCAACTTCCGTTCTTCGTGGCGGCGTGCGACTACACGTTGCTCGGGGAAGAACTATTCGCGGCGTCGGCCTATCTGTCGGGCGAGCCGGCTCAGTTGGGGATGCTCAAAGGACAAGACTTCGGCAAACTGGCGGCGATGGTGCTGATCGTTGTTGGCTGCTTGATCGCGACGTGGGACGCCGTCTCGCCGCGCGTAGCCGATGACGGCGGTAAGGCTCTGTCACCGGGTGCTCCGCGAGTCCAGTGGATCACTGACACTGTCTTGAAGGGTGGCTGAGTACCGTAGTCCCGTAGTCCCGCCGACGGGCGAACAAAGGGCAAGCACCCGCGCAACGGAGGGGAATTCAGTGCAAAGTGTTTCCGAAGGAAGTCTCTCGGTAAGTTTTTGCATTTCACTTTGCGCTTTGCACTGATCACTTTTCACTTCGCACTATTCCCCTGAATGCACACACACTCTCCCTCTCTCTCCTGACAACTTCTCCCATGAAACACATCCCCGTCCTGATCGCCTCGCTGGTCGGCTTTCTGATGGTCTTCGCGTACTTTGTGCCGCCGCTGCTGTCGTGGCGGCAGACGGCCGAGGAATGGTTCACGATTGTCGCGACGATCGCGATGCTGCTCGGCGGCGCGAACCTCTGCGTTCATCATCTGCAAAAGATTTCGGACCATGAGGCGGGGTGGGGCTTCTCGGCGGTGACGCTTGCGGCGTTCGTGATCACGGTGGGAGTCGGCCTGTTCAAGTTGGGTGTCGTCCCTGAATCGGCCAAGCATCTTGACCACGCTTGGTCGGGGCAGTTCCAGCAGGAAGGGGGCGGGTTCTGGTGGATCTACCAATACCTGTTCAGCCCGGTGGTCTCGACCATGTTCGCGCTGCTGGCGTTCTATGTGGCGTCGGCGGCGTTTCGAGCGTTCCGCGCCAAGAACCTCGAAGCGATGCTGCTGCTCGTCACGGCGTTGATCGTGCTGATCGGCCAGACGAAGGATCGTGAGATCACGTCGCTGTTCTTGCCGACTCCCGCAGATGGCTCACTGCCGTGGATGCCGATCGCCGATCTGACCGAGTTCATCCGCAAGACGTTCGTCACGGCGGGACAGCGGGCGATCATGATCGGCGTGGCACTGGGCGTCGTGGCGACCTCATTGCGAATCCTGCTCGGGCAGGACCGTTCGTATCTGGGAGGAGACGAATGAGTACGACGTTGCTCGACAGATTGAACTCGCTCGATCGGCGCTGGATTTTTCTCGCGATGGCGTTGGCCGTCGCGCTGCCGATCCTGTTGGAGATCGGTTCGGACGAAACGCCGTCGTTACCGACGCAGCGGCTGTTCGATCGGATCGAACAGCTTCCGGCAGGCTCACGCATTTTGATGGCCGTCGATTACGACCCGAACTCGGCCGCCGAACTGACGCCGATGTCGCTCGCCTTCACGCGACACTGCTGTTTGCGCAGGCACAAGGTTTACTTCGTCACGCTATGGGGGACGGCATTGCCGATGATCGACATGACGATCAAGGAAGTCGTGCAGGCGGAGTTCGGTTCGGGCGAGCGGCCGTTTGTGTACGGCGAGGACTATGTGAACCTCGGCTATCTCCCCGGTGAGACCGTTGCGATCAACCAGTTGTCGTCCGACATCCGCAAGGCGCGGTCGCAGGACGTGCAAGGGACGAGTCTCGACAGCCTCCCAATGATGAAGGATGTTGTCAGCGCACGAGACATGCAGTTGATCATCAACGCTTCGGGAGGGTTTCCCGGTGCGAAGGAGTGGGTGCAGTACGCCAGTACGCCGCACAAGATTCCGCTCGCGGCAGGCTGCACCGGCGTGCAATCGACGCAGATGTTCCCGTACTACCCGGACCAGTTGGTGGGCTTGGTTACGGGAATTCGCGGGGCCAACGAATATGAGTCGATGCTGGGAGCGAAGTACCCGCAATACGCGGTGATGAGTAAACGTCCGGCCAGTCGCCGTGGCGGGCCGCAACGCTGGGCACATCGCCTGATGATCGGACTCATCGTGCTGGGGAACGGGATTCATCTGGCCAACCGCTATCGGAGGGGGACGCCATGACGCGCGAAACCACGATCTGGACTGCACTGTTTGTTTGTGGAGCCACGTTTCTGGCCGTGCGCGCGGCGACATCGGAACGGGGTGTCGGCCAACAGTTCGTTGTGCCTGTCGAAGTCGTCGGTCTGTACGACGATACAAAGCATGAGATCGTCCCGCATACGATCGATCCGACCGCGACCTACGGCGGTGAGCTGCGACGCTCGGTCCGCTTCGATGCCGCCGAGCGAGGCCGACCGAACGTGGTGTGGAGTCACTCACGCACGATCGGCGTCTGGGTCGCCGCGATCCTCACGCTGTGTGTCTTCTCGTATCTGTACAAAGACAACGCCTGCTACAAGCTGGCGGAAGCGATCATCGTCGGTGTATCGGCCGGGTATTGGATCGTCCTCTATTTTTGGGAGGTCATGATCGCGAAGGTCTTGGTGAAGCTGTCCCCCGACGTGGCGCGATACGCTTTCCTGCCCGATACTCCCGCCGATGCTAAAGCCGACCTGTGGTATCTCGTGCCGGTCGTGCTCGGCTGTTTGGTCTTCTGCCGCTGGGTGCCGAAGATCGCGTGGCTCGGTCGCTGGCCGCTCGCCTTCGTCGTGGGAACGACCGCCGGATTGAAGCTGATCCTGTTCCTCGACGCCGATTTCGTCAGTCAAATACGCAGCACGATCTTGCCCCTCATCGCCTTCACGACCGATGCCTCGACAAGAGTGAGAGCCTTCGATTGGAAGCAGTCGGTCCAGAACGTCGTCCTCGTCGCGGGAGTCCTTTCCAGCCTGACGTACTTCTACTTTTCAGTCGAACACAAAGGGCTGGTTGGGCGAGTCTCCCGCGCCGGTGTCTGGGTGCTGATGATCACCTTCGGTGCTTCCTTCGCTCTGACCGTCATGGGCCGCATCACCCTTTTGACAATGCGGCTTCAGTTTTTGTTTGGTGACTGGCTGGGAATCGTGCGACCGTAACGTGGCGTTGGCGACATGCTTGGAGTGGTAAATCGGGCCAACATTTCTGGAAGTCAGTCATGGTCGTGAAGTGTTTTCGCTGACACCTGCAATCACTTCCCGTCGGACAATCGAACTTCGCTTGCTTCCGTGGAGTTGCCTTATCACGATGGCGAGCATTCCGTTTGTTTGGACTCACACTTCTCAACGCGACTTCTACGAGGTTTCCCATGTCGGCATCACGGCGCGAGTTTTTGGAAGCTTTTTCATTGGGTTCGGCGGCTGCGATGACGGCCGGTGTGCTGGGGTGCGGTCAGCCTGCGGGAGGCCCCGTGGGCGGCGGCGGTTCGATCAGTGCGAGCGTTGACCCTGCACTGCGACCGTTGAAGGCGGCGTTCTCTAATGCCGGGTTGCAAAGCACGTGGTGCGAGCTTGGTAAGAAGACGGCCGAGCTGTGGGGGCGGTTGCTCAATGTGGACATCACGTGGTTCGACGGTGAGTTCGATCCCGAGAAGCAGCGCAACAAGATCGACGCCATCGTCGATCGCGACTGGGACTTTTGCTGTTTTCAAGCCGTGCAGATCGACTCGCTGGCCGAGCCGACTCGCCGCTTGAAGGAACGCGGGATCCCAGTCATCTCAATGGATACGGAACTCGTCGCGAAGGACCAGATGAAGGCGGCGGGCGTTTGGACGTTGGTCGCTCCCGACAACGAAGTCATGGCCGAGATGTGCGTGGGCTACATGCTTCGGAAGCTTGGCGGCAAGGGGAAGCTGATTCACATCGGCGGCTTGGACGGTCACAGCGGTGCTCAAGGTCGGCGACGCGGCTTCGAGAAAGTCGTCAAGAACTTTCCCGAGGCGGAAGTCGTTGGCGGGGGAGTCCGCTGGTGCGACTGGAAAGCCGAGAAGGCACGCAACACATTCGAGTCGCTCCTTCAGCAAGAGACGACGCCCATCGCGGGAGCCTTCTTTCACAGTGACGACATGGCGCTGGCATCGGTCCCCGCGCTGAAGGGAACGATCCACGAGAAGATGCTCGTCGTCGCCGTCGATGGCCAGAAGGCGGGACTCGATGCGGTGAAGAACGGCGTTCTCGCGGCGACCTCCGTCAACCCGGTCTGTCGCATCCACCAGACCGCACTGTTCCTCGGGCAGTTTTTCGCTCGCAACAAAGAGACGATCGAACAGGCTCCGCTGGAGATCATCACCCCCGGCCCGCTCGTCATCCCCGAGTCGCCGAGCGTGCTGGAGGCCATGTACTACCTCGCTGATCCGCTGCACTGCATGGTGTGAGGCGAGGAGGACAGGCGCATTCGGCGCGAGTCTCCCGACCTCGCCGAAACGCCCGACCGCCGGTCTCAACTTCGCTCCTCCAACCCAGCAATCTCGAAAGACATTCAGCAAGTCTGTCTGCGAGCACCAACGCTGGCTCAAGGTCGGCAATCAGGAACGACAACATGACAACGGTTACGACATACCCTCACTTGACCTTCGATGCGGCGGGCACGGCGCGGATCGGTGCCACGCGGTACAAGGTGCAGCACTTGGCGGCCGAACATTATCACTATGGATGGACGGCCGAAGAACTACTGCGGCAGCATCCCGATCTTCGCCCCGAGGAGGTCTACGCCGCGCTCGCCTACTTCTACGATCACTTTGAAGAGCTGACCGACTTAATGGCAGAGTCGGAGAATCGTGCTGACTCGGCCGCCGCACAGGCTGTTCAGCCGCTCGCGCGCCAAGAATTGCTCGCACGTCGCAGGGCGCAAGGAACGTGAGATGAGCGTTGGCATGTACATTGATGTCAATGTCCCGGCGGCGATGTCACAAGGACTGCGACATCGTGGGATCGATGTCCTCACCAGCCAAGAAGACGGTACTCGAAGCTGGGCCGATGAAGCGTTACTGGATCGCGCGACGCAACTCAATCGCGTACTCGTCACGCAAGACTGTGACTTTCTGGAAATCGCGAGTCACTGGCAGAGCTGCGGTCGCGACTTTGCCGGTGTCGTTTACTCACACCAACGCTCCGCTGGAATTGGCCGGATCGTGGACGACTTGGAATTGCTGGCGACCTGCGCTCAGCAAAACGAATTTCTAAATCGTGTTACATATCTCCCGTTGCGATGAACAACATGACCTCCACGACCTCGCCACCGCTTCTCGACTGCCGCGCCATTAGCGTTCGGTTCGGTGGTGTCGTGGCTTTGGAGGGCGTGGATTTTGATTTGCACGCCGGTGAGGTACATGGGCTGGTCGGATGCAACGGGGCGGGGAAGAGTACCCTGATGAAGGTGCTGGCGGGTGCGGTCCCTGAGTATCGCGGTGACATCCGGTTGGATGGCGTTCCGGTGCGACTCAGTTCGCCGCGCGAGGCACTGGCGCAGCGGATCGCGATGGTCTATCAAGAGCTGTCGGGGATCGGGGCGCTGTCGGTGGCGGAGAATCTGTTTCTCGGACGACAGCCGACGAAGTGGGGTCGCATCGATTGGGGTCGAATGAACCGCGAGGCGACCGAGTCACTCGCGGAACTCGACATTCACATCGACGTGCGACGACGGCTCGACACCTTTCCGTTGGTCATTCGTCAGATGGTCGAGATCGCGCGAGGGCTGCGCAGCGGCGCGCGAGTTCTCATTCTGGATGAGCCAACCAGCGCACTCAGTCTTCCCGAGGCGCGGCGGCTGTTTGAATTGATTGGCAAGTTGAAGGCGCGCGGCGTGGCGATGGTCTTCATCAGTCACTTCATTGAAGACGTGCTGGCCATCTGCGATCGCGTGACGATCCTGCGAGATGGCCTTCAGTTGGTGACTCAGCACGCGCAGGAACTCGATCGCGCCACAATCTTGCATCACATGGTCGGCGAGACGCGCGACTCGGGAGCCGCCGAAAAGACGGACGCGACGTTGCCTGCAGCATCAACGCTGACCTCGCGATTGACCGTGCGCGGGTTGAGTCATCTCGGCCACTTCGACGACATCTCGCTCGATGCCAAGCCGGGGGAATGTCTCGGTCTCTATGGCTTCGTCGGGGCGGGACATCAGGAGCTGGTTCACGCTCTGGCCGGATCGCACACGTCGGATCGGGGCGAATGCGTGATGGACAATCAACGACTGCGACCGGGAGATGTGCCACAGGCCGTGGGACGCGGCATCGTTCTCGTCGCGGCCGATCGCGCTCAGACGCTGGCTCGTCGCGCCCCAATCGCGCACAACGCGACGTTGGCTCATTTGGCGAGGACGCTCGGGGCGTGGCTCACACGCGGCAACGAACACCGCGTTTGTCAGCCGCTGCTCGAACGAGTCGGCTGCCGTCCGCCGAACCCCGCGCTGCGCGCCGGTTCGTTGTCGGGAGGGAATCAGCAGAAGGTCGTTCTGGCCAAGTGGCTGCTCGGCCCGATCAAGGTCTTGTTGCTCGAAGAGCCAACGCGCGGGATGGATGTCCACGCGAAGGCCGAAATCATGGAACTGGTCGCTCAACTGAAGCGAGACGGCGCGGCGGTGATCCTCGCTTCGACCGAGCCGGAACTGATCCTCGCTCACGCCGACCGCATCCTCACTTTCAGCCGTGGCCGCATCACGCGCGAGTTCGCGGGCGAGCGCGTGACCAAGCAGGACTTGATGCACCACGCAGAGCTGTGAGGCTCGAACACCACGTGTGATGTCGGGCCAATTCCGCTTCGTGAGGGAAGTCGATAGGATTCGCCCCCGAATGGCCCGGCTTACGGGCGACCTTGATGTATTGATGACTTTGCTACGGACCCGCGCACTATGACGACGATTTCTTCCCGCATCCTGATCGCCGATGACAACCTGCAAAACTGTGAGTTGCTCGACGCGTACCTCGCCGATGAGCCGTTTGAGATCGCGATGGCTCACGATGGCCAAGAGACGTTGAACAAGGTTGCCACGTTCCAGCCGGACCTGATCCTGCTCGACATCATGATGCCCAAGCTCAGCGGCTATGAAGTTTGCAAGCGGCTGCGGGCCGACAAGGCGACCAAGGACATCCCGATCCTGATGGTGACGGCCCTCAACGAACTCGGCGACATCGAACGAGCGGTCCAAGCGGGCGCAGACGACTTCCTGACGAAGCCCGTTCACCGGCTGGAACTGACCACGCGCGTTCGGTCACTGCTGCGAGTTCGGCATCTCACCAACCAACGCGATCGGTTGCTCGCGTACCTCGAAGAAGTTGATGGCGAAGCGGTAAAGTCGCTCGGGCTGAAGTGAGCCGTCGGGTAACCGCCTGTTGAAAACGTAGAGTAGGCGGCTCGCCTGCTCGTATTTTTAGTTGAAAAACACAGGCGAGCCGCCTGTGCTACGGCTTTTTCAACAGGCTGGTAAGCGTCTCGCTTGCCCGTCTTTCGATTCCGGTGGTTGAGTTTCGGTGACGGGTAAGCGAGACGCTTACCCTACGTGAGATCAACGAGTTGCTTGGGTGAGGGGTCTTCTCGCCAACATTGAATGCGAGAATTTCCGCTCATGACATCCATCATTCTCCCGCAGATCGTCCTCAAGCCACGCAAGGCGTTGCCGTTTTTCAGTCGGCACCCGTGGGTCTTTCAGGGGGCGGTCGATTGGCTGGTGGGAGACCCTCAGCCGGGCGATGTGGTCGATGTCATCGACGATGCCGAGCGGTTTGTCGCGAGGGGAATCTTCAACCCGGCGAGTCAGATTTGCGTGCGGCTCTACTCGTGGGATGAGACTGTGCCGCTCGATGAAGCCTTCTGGTCGCAGCGGCTCGACGACGCGATCACGCTGCGTCGCGAGTTGTTTGTTGAGTTCGGTTCCGACTCTGCGTGTCGCCTTGTCTTCAGTGAGGCCGACGGGTTGTCGGGGCTGACCGTTGATCGGTATGGCGATTGGTTGCTGTTGCAGGTGACGAGCCTCGCCCTTGGAAAACGTTTGGACCTGATCGTCGAGCTGCTGCGATCCAAGCTCAACCCGCGCGGCATCTGGCTGCGGACCGAGAAAGGGATTCGCGAGGCCGAGGGACTCGAACTGGCCGACGGTTTGTTGTGGGGTGAGGCTCCGCCGCGCCCGCTCGTCATTCGCGAGAACGGGGTGCAGTTTCAACTCGATGTGGCGGAAGGGCAGAAGACCGGCTTCTTCCTCGACCAGCGAGACAACCGCCGCCGAGTGGCCGATCTGGTACGCGGCCATCGCGTACTGGATGTCTGCTGTTACTCGGGCGGCTTCTCGCTGAACTGTCTCGTCAACGGCGGGGCGAGTCACGTCACGGGGGTCGATATGTCCGAGTCGGCCCTCGCCCTAGCTCAATCGAATGCGGAGTTGAACGGCGTTGCTGATCGACTGACGCTGGTGAAGCGGGACTGCTTCAAAGCGCTTGAAGAGTTCGCGGCGGCGGGCGAACGCTTCGATACCGTGATCCTCGATCCACCGAAACTCGCGCGACACAAGCAGGGGATCGAGGCCGCGTTGCGAGGCTATTACAGTTTGAATCGCTCGGCGCTGAGCATCCTCAAGCCGGGCGGGTTCCTCGTGACATGCAGTTGCTCGGGTCAGGTTTCGCACGAGCGGTTTTTGGACGCGGTGGCTCAGGCGGCCCTGCACGAAAACCGACGGCTTCAGATTTTGGAAACACGCGGCGCGGCGGCCGATCACCCGACTTCCGTCACGTGTCTCGAATCCGACTACCTCAAGTGCTACCTTTGCCGCGTGATTTAGTGTGGACGTTAGCCTCGAATGTCCTTCTGAGCGGGGCGGCGTCAGCCCCCTGGCTCTTGGGCGTCAGCCCTGCATGAAGAGTCAGGGGGCTGACGCCACCCCGCTTAGAGAAGTTTGAACGAAAACGAAGACGTGAGCTGACGCTCGAAATCAGAAAGCCCAACGCGTGCCTCGCCCTAAAAACTCTCGTGACGATGACCAACTTGACGACGACCTCGATGACGAGGTTCTCGAAGGGGACGACCTGGACGACGATGATCTGGATGAAGACGATCTCGATGAAGAGGGACTCGACGACGATGACTCCGAGGAGGAGTCGTATGACGACGAAGAGGCATCCACCGCGCTCCCCGTTCGTCCGCACGAGCAACTCCTGATCGACGCGATCCCCGAACTCGAAGCAGCCCGCGTTGTCTGTACGACGGCCGGTCGTGGTCAGTTTGCCGAGACCTACGCGCGCGAACGGCCCGACTCCAAAGTCGCCTGCTGTTTCTTCGACCTCTACCAGAAGAACCAGACCGAGTTCCAAGTCTTCGATCAGGGGCCGGTCGAGAATTTGCGGTTGCTTTGCAAGCCCGACTTGCCCGAGGGTGAGCAAGACCTCGTCGCGTTCGTCTTCCGCAAAGGGGGCGACGCGGAACTGACGCGCGATCTGATGCAGCAGGGCTTCCAGCGGCTGGCCATCGGCGGACGCATGATCGCCTCGACCGACAACGACGAAGACCAATGGCTGCACGAGCAGCTTCAGAATCTGTTCCCGAAGGTGACGCGACGGCCGTTCAAAAAGATTGGCACGCTGTACCTCGCGACCAAAACCGAGCCATTAAAGAAGGTGAAGAACTATGACGCAGAGTTCGCCTTCCGCGACCAGGGGCGACTCATCAAGGTTCTCAGCCGCCCGAGTGTCTTCTCGCACCGCCGCATTGATCTCGGGGCGAGGACGCTCATCAACGCGATGGAGATCAAGCCGAAGATGAAAGTACTCGACATGGGCTGCGGTGCGGGAACCGTCAGTCTCGCGGCGGCCTTTCGCGCCGAGAACGTGACGGTCATGGCGCTCGATTCCAACCCGCGTGCGGTTCAATGCACTCAGCACAACGCGGAGATCAACAACGCGCCGGGTATCACCGCCGTGCTGGACTGCGAAGGAGCAACAGCCTCCACGCACGACTTCGATCTCGTGCTGGCCAACCCACCGTACTTCTCGGGCTATGCCATCGCGGAACTGTTCCTCGACACGGCCTATCGTGCCTTGAAGCCGGGCGGCCTCGTGCAGGTCGTTACGAAGACCCCCAACTGGTTCGTCGAACGAATGCCGATGTGGTTCATCCACATCAACTCGGTGGAAGCCAAGGGCTACCACTTGGTCTCGGGTCGCATCCCGCGACCGTAAGGCAAGCCAAGCAAGATATCGTACCCGCGCTCATCAGAACCTGCCGCGCAAGTGAACCGTTCTTCTTCGCTTGCGAGGCAGGCTTCGATCGGTAAATCTTTTACTGGGTGTTGCCTAAGAACTCGTCCAAGAATGACTCCGCTGTTTGTCGCCTTTCACTCCGCAAAAGGCCCTAAGTGCCGGTCGCCGATGATCGACGGAGTCGCAATTGATGAGTAGCCTAGTAACCGGAATCGAATACGAACATCAACGGCCTCACGGGACCAAGGCGATGAATAGCGAACAGATTGGCAAGCTGGCGGTGGACGGCCAACTCTTGATTGCGGACCAAATGCAGGATCGGCGGCAGGCGTGGCTCGCGCGCGGAGGCTCGGACGACGATGGTGCCGGGTTCGCGCAATGGCTCGTTGATCAGCACGAACTCACCGACTTTCAAGCTGCCGCACTGCAGGCGGGCATCCCCGGCCCGTACATGCTGGGGCCTTATCGTTTGAGCTTCCGACTTACCACGGGCCGCTTGGGAGACCTCTTCCACGCGGAACATGTGGAACATGGCCAGCCCGTCTGCTTGAAGATATTCCCCGCCGCAATCAGTCACGATGAGAAGCGGCTGGCACGCTTCGGGCGCGAAGCACGAATCGGACTTTTAGCCGATCACCGGCACGTCGTGAAAACGTACCAGGTCGGCAAAGTCGGGCAGATTCCCTTCATTGCGATGGAAGAACTCTATGGCGAGTCGCTGGAGCAGCGGTTGGCTCGCAACGGTCGGCTGCCGTATTCCTCCGCCTGCCAATTGATTCACCAAGCCGCGCAGGGCTTGGCCTACCTTCATGCGGAAGGAATCGTTCACTGCGACATTCGTCCCGCGAACTTGTGGATCACGGCTCAAGGCATATTGAAGATCATGGAGTTCGGGGGCGCGCGAGATGCCCTGTCGTTTGTGGATGAGATGGACGGCGAGGCAGGTGCTTCGGCAACCAGCTTGACTGACGACGATTTCGTCAGCGTGAGGGTCGGGCATTACGACTACTTGTCAGCCGAGCAGGTTGAGGCCCCGCAATCCGCCAACGCCGCCAGCGACCTCTACAGTCTCGGCTGCACCCTGTATCGCTGCCTGACGGGCCAGGTTCCCTTCCCGGACAGGAACCCTGTGCGACAGATGTTGCGTCATGCGCGCGCAACCGCTCAGCCACTGTTCGACTTTGACCAAGACATCCCCGAAGCCGTTCAGAACATCGTCTCAAGGCTATTGGCCAAGCAACCGGAAGACCGTTTCGAGTCGGCCGATGAGTTGTGTCAGGCGTTGGCCGAAATCGTCGCACCGAAGCCGGTTCCCGAAGTTGACCCGGTCAACCGCGAGTTCCTCGTCTGGTTGAACACCCGCCAGACGGACGACATCACCGAGTACGAACCCGAGTTCCAAGAGTTTCTCTCGTTCGTCTCGGACGCGCGATTCAAGGCCACAATGTCCGGTCGGCCGACGTTCTAGGCTTTGTGATGCCCTGTTGCGTCTTTTCACCGCGTGGGCAACGCCCCGCGCTTCCAGCGACCTTCGAGTCTGTTCCCCATCAACGCTCGGGGCGTTGCCGATGCGGTGAAAAGACGCGGCGTAGCTGCGGCCACAGTAGCCTTCACGCGGAGCGATGAAGGCTACTGTTTGAACACGAAAAGGCGCGACCTACGACAGGATTCAGAGGCCCAGGAGTACTGGTCTGCGGCTCGCCTAAAACATCCCAATCAACGCCTCAAGGGTTATGGGTCGCCGCGCAAGCAAACCCCTCAGTGGAGTGGCAGGCCATCGGCATTGCCCGCTACTTCTTTCCCTTGGGCTTGGCTTTGGGTGCTGCCGCTGGGGCTGGAGCGGGCTTGGGTGGCGTGGGGAGTTGCTTGATCAGAGCCTTGTACTCCTCGACGCGATCCGGGCTGTCCAAGTCGGGGCTGAGGGCCAGCGTGCTGTTGAGCAACTGCGCCGCTTGCAGGCTCAGGTCGGGCTTCTTCTGAGCGTGTAGGCAGACCGCGCAGTTGTAGATCACTTCGTAATACTCCGCCGGCTTCTTGCCCGGCGCGCTGGCCAGTTTCAGGCGGATGCGTGTCCACCACTGCACGGCTTCGTCGTAGCGATTGGGATCTTTCTCGGCCAGCGTTTGGAGGATGTTCCCCTTTTCCAAGAGTGGCTCAAGCGCGTTGGGCTGATCCTTCAGCAACGCCTCAACCTGTGCGAGGGCCTCTTCAAATTTGCCGTCCGAGCGAAGCAGTGCGATGAGTTGCGACCGAATGCGAGTCGTCGCTTTCGCGGCCACTTTGGCGAAGGCCGGGTCTGCGGCAGCTCGATCGAGGATCGCTTGGAACTGTTCGCGCGCCTTGTCGTTCAGACCGAGGTCTTGGCTCGACTCCGCCTGAAACACGAGTCCGCTGAGGTCAATCTGCTTGCGGGCGGCGAGTTGCTCCAACACTTTGGTTGCCGATTCGCGGGCCGCTGTTTCGGCCAGCTTCGCGTTGTTGATGCGGCCCTCTTCCTGACTCTGTTCCGCCGTCAGTAGCTCGTTGTGGGACTTCTTCCAATTGGCGCGGACAATCTTGCCGAACTCGATCAACACACCATTGACCACCGGTACGTCGTCTCCCGCAGTCATCAGCAGTTGGCCGACTTCGATCGCTTGCGGTGACTGGTTCAGCTCGGCATACGTCCGGAGCGCAGAGACCAGAATGCGGAGCGACGAGCGGTCCAGAGTGGCCAACGATTTGCTTTTGAGATTGTCCACCAACGGTTGCAGCAGCGGGAGCGCGGCTGCGGCGTCGTTCTGCTCCAAGTGCATCTCGGCCAGCAGCAACTGCGTCTCTTGAAACGCAGCGACGTTGGCCGCTCCCGTGCTCTTCTTAAAGCCTTCGAGACTCTTTTGCAGCAGATCGACTGCCGTCGCACGCTGCGGGGCCGTGGTCTTGTCACCGCGCCGCTTGCCGTCCACATACAGCGACCAGTGCGTGGCTCCGGCGAGTTGCAGCGCGACGGGATAACGATCCGAAATCGGGTTGACACTCTTGAAGATCTCGATCGCCCCGTTGGCATCTCCCTGAATGAGCTTCAGCTTGCCGCGGGCAATACGCGCGTCATCGGCTTCTGCGTGCTGAGGGAACTGTTTGAGGAGCAATTCGGTCGCCTCGTTGATCTTGTCGAGTGCGGCCTTCTCCTTCGTTTGGCCGTAAAGTGACATCGACGCGTTCACCGCGAGTGCCGCAGCAGCCGGTGCCTTCGCATAGCCCGGTTCTTTGGCGAGAGCGATCGCCGTGTCGTAACTGGCGGCGGACTTGGAAGTCATCAGTTGGGTGTAGGCGAGCGTGAATCGCGCGGCGAGGACGCGGTTCTTGTCTTTGACATCGGCACTCAGCTCGATCGCGCGGAGAAACGCCGTTTCCGCTTGCTGCCAGTTGGTCTTCGCGTCGGCGGGAGTCTGGGAATCACCGGCCGCTTTGGTCGCAGCGTCACCGATGGCGATCGCTTCGTCAAACGTGTTCAGCGGGGCTTCCTCACCACCGCTGCTCAAACGTTTGACGAGGATCGCTTCTTTCTGGAACTCGCTCCGAATTTCCACGATCGCCGCAAGCAGTCGCTTCGCTTCCGCAGTGGACTTGGCGGCGCCAGTCTTCTCCGCAGTCTTCGCGAATTCGAGGTGAGCCTTCGCCAATTCCAACGCGATCCCCTGGTAACCATTTGACCGCTTTTGATTTTGGTTCTCGGCCATCCAGATCGTGGCGTCGTCGATGAGCTTCTCGATGTTCTTCGTGCGACCGAGCAACATCAGGCGGTAGCGATTGACCTCGTGAAACATCGCCATCCACTGCGCCATGTTCGCGGACGCCTTCTCGGGTTGAGCCGACATCACTTCGTCGTAGATGTCGAGGGCGGTGACGTAATCGCCCATCTCCTCACGCGATTTCCCCTCCCACATGTGGGCGTAAACACCAACGCGACCGTATCGATTCTCCTGAAAGAGTGCATCGAAACCCTTGGCTGCGGCCGTGAACGCCTCCTTGCGCTTAGGGTCCTTGTCGGCATAGGTCAGACCGAGATTGAAATCCACGGTCGCGATCTTGAGTCGCGCGGTGAGCCACTGGCTGTTCAATGCCGCAGCTTCCCGCTCCGCAACCTTGCCCGTTGCCTTCTTGCCTTCCGCAGGCGGAGCGTCGATCTGCGCCTTGAACAAGGCCACGGCTTGGTCGTACTTCGGCCGGGCATCGGCCAGCAGCTTGCGACAGTCCACCAGCAAGGCATCACGCTTCGTCTTGTCTCGCAGCGCGAGTGTCAGTGTGTTCTGAGCGCGATAGAGCGAGATGTCTCCCGACGTGAGCTGCGCCTTCCCCGCCGAAGCGTGCCGCGCAAACTCCTTCAAAAACTTGTCGAGCAGCACCTGGGCATCGACCAGATACTTCTGTTTCAAGTCGGCGTTGGGCGTTTCTTCTGCCGCGATCCGCAGGCTCGTGGCCATCTCTAGGTCGAACGTCGTCTTCAGTTCCTCGGGCAAACTGGGATGTGTTTTGATCTGCTCGAGGTACAGCATCGACAGCTCGCCGTAGCCTTCGTCCTGCAAGCCGCGCAGGAAATCGAAGTACTGATCTTCGGCGCGACTGCTCCCCGCGAGCAATCCCAAAACGAGGCACGTTGAACACCAACCGAGTCGCGAGAGACGCCCAAACATTCTGACAGCCCTTGAGCAAGTGAGTCGCCGAAGAAGGACGACGACGATGTGGCCGAAGCGATCAGTGAAGTTCATCAAGCCCTCATCAAAACTGCAAGTCGCGAAACAAAAACAGCCCACCCGAAACCGGGCGGGCTGGGAGGCGTCCATTGACCGCCAGCTATTCTTGATGCGCCCGCCAAAAGTAGCCTTCATCGCTCCGCGTGAAGATAGCCGAACGCTGCGTGACGTTGTTTCCCGTGTTTCCGGGTCGCTGGTGAATCGGCTGACTTCACGCGGAGCGATGAAGGCTACTTCTGGCGGTCACGTCATTCCTTCTTATCCATCTTCTTGGCGTCGATCTGGTAGAGCGGCAGGTAGCGGTAGTAGACCTCCAAGGTCAGTGAGCAAATGCTGGTCATCATGACCGGCCCCGCGACGTGACCCTTCCCCACGGAATTCCAGCTTCCGTTATCGCAATCTTTCGATTTGATTTGCGACTTGATGAGGAACTTCCGCGCGTGACGGTTCCAAGTATCCCACTCGCTGCCGGGCAGATTGTGCATCACCTGTGTCGCGTAATAGAAGAAGTACGGGTTGCTCTCTGCTCCGGGGAGGTTGGCCATCACGTAGGCTTGGCCTTCGATCATGGCTGGCTCGGTGCGTTTCATGCCGCCGTATTGATTGCAGAGCAATCCGACGGCCGACATGGTGGGCGTTGGCCCTTGCTCCGGTGAATACGAAAACAACCCGCCCGATTTTCCTTTGGCCACGGATTTGAGGAAGAGCTTGGCTTTCACCAGTGTCTGCGGATTGACCTTCAGTCCAGCCATGTCTCCGCTCTTCAGTGCCATCAACTGCCATCCGACGACGGATGTATCACCAACCGAAGGTGGATTGGCGCCATAGTGCCAGCCCCCCGACGTGTCATTCTGAGCGTCTTCAATGAACGCGATCGCGGCCTGAGCGGGAAGCTGCAACTTACGGTCTTTGCTCAAGCCATAGGCTTCACACAGCGCAATCGTGGCCAGCCCATGCTCGTACATGGTGCCGTCCCCCAGTTTCCCGGTCTTGGTATTTTGATTGCGCATCATCCAGTTCAGCCCGCGACTAACGACGGCCTTGTGAGTCCCCGCCGTTTCGTGAGTCTGCCCGGCGGCGAAGTAGGGGAGCAATCCGAAGGCGGTCGCGGCCATCGGGTATTCTGGGGGAACGGCGACAGGCTCTTTCGACTCTTTGGCCTCTTTCCACAGGATCTTCGTGCAACTCTTATCTTTGCACTGATGAGCAAAGCCCTTGGGACCGCAGCCCCAACTGCCATCGGGATTTTGATGTCGCGCCAGCCAGTTCATCGCGCCGTGAACGGCCCGCTCGGTGTCCGCCGTGCCGCCGCCGCTGGCCAACATTTTCTCGCGGCTGCCTGATCCACGACCGCCAAAGCCTTCACCTGCACCGCCCGATCCGCCCTTGGAACCATCGCCCTTGCCGACCTCCAAGCCAGACGCTCCCATCAGCGCGGGACCGTCACCCAGCGCGGCGAGACTCACTCCGAGTCCACCGACGGTCGTCGTGCCACTCGACACACCGCCACCCGCTTCCACGAACTCGGCGGAGGCATCGTTGTACTGAGCGTCCTGTTCCATTGTGGCCGGTGGTTCGGTCAGTGCTTCCGTATTGAGAACCGATGGCTCGACCGGAGTCTCACCAATCTCAAAGTGCTCGACCGGTGCCACCTCATCAGCGGTGTCCACTTCGGAGTCGATGAAGATGATTTCTTCCAGCAGCTTTCCTGCGGCAGGCGCGCCAATCGCTACACCCAGAATGGCCAAGATCACCACATGTGCGCCGAGGCTGGCACCCCAAAACTTGGCGTTAGCCTGCACCCAGTTGGCAAAGCTGACCTTGAATTCAGCGGGTGTGGGAATGATCGATCGCAACAATTCCATGAAATTCATAGCAGACCCCCATCGGGAAAAAATGCAGCCACTCCGGGCAGCATGGCAAAATTCGAACTGTATCGCCAAAAAAAAATGGTTACGTTTTCGACGCATCTTCTGAATCCATCTGAGAGTCGTCCTCAGGTGGCCAGACCGCATCATTCGTGTGAGTCTCGTCCTCGACCAGCCCCGTATCGAGCCAGTGTTCGATTGAAGCGTGATCGACCTCTTGAGGCCGAGTCAGCAAGGCACGTCCTCGCTCAACGTAACGATTCGTCCACACGGCAACCATCACGGTGACCGCCAACGAACCCCAGAGCCAGTACGACCACACATGCCGCGTTTGCACCAAAGCCACTCGCGCCGCATTCTCACGCCAACGGATTCGTCCGATCAGCAACGGTGCCCAGCGGGTCTTGTCCATCGGGTCTTGATACGACAGCAGCTTGTGGAAGTAACCGACAAACTGGGCTTCCTCGTGAACGTCGGGATGAATCGGCAACTCGGGCGGCTTGTCATAGAAGACGAGGCAATAGAAATTCCCGCGAGACTCGTCGGTCACGCCCCAAGCCTCGTAGACCGTTTTGGCTCCCGCTGAATTCTTGGGTGCCTCGAATGAGGCGGAGCGACGTAGACTGAGCTTCAACGCGATCAACTCGCCGCGGTGCTTCTCCGGTGCCTGAGCCAGATGTGTGAGATAGCGGTCCTTGTGAGCACGTTCCCACAGCTCATCGAACGTCTGCGTCATGCTCCAGCGCATCAACCGCCAGTAAGCGGACATCTCTTCCGCAGCCAGCGGGGTCTTGTCGGACACCGCTTCAAATTGTGCGGCCGCTTCCGTCTCTTGAAACGCCTGCGTGTCATTGGGGCCGGTGACCAACGTCTCAACAAACGCTTCTTCGGACTTGGTGGCCAGCGGAGCGTCGTCTTCCCGCTTCTCTTGTCGAGTCTGATAGATCGTCATGCCGATCAAGGTCAACAACGTCACCATGCTCACCAACCGGAAGAGATCACGGCGGGAAAACAGCGGCGGGACGGCAGCTTGATGTCTGGATGCCATTGAAAACTGACGATCACAAAAAGTTCGACAGGACCAATCTCGACAGGAGGTTTCACGGACCAGCAGCGTGAGGTGCGGTGTCCGGGCTGGCATTACTACCCGTCTTCCGGAAGCTCAACAAAGCTGAGTTTCGACAGCTTCTCACCATTCGCCAGCGTCTGTCTCGTGCAGACATCGACAACCTTCATGAGTTCGTCGTACTTGAGTCTCGAACCGACTTGAATGATGACCTGATCGAATGACGCCCCCGAATCGGGACCAAGGACCGCTTTCAGGCGGTTCTCCAATGCGGTCAGGCCCAGCACGGTCCCTTCACCGATGGCCATCGTCGCGATCTTGCCACCGGGATTCGAGAAGATCGAAATGACCAGAGAGTTGAGACCTTTGACAGCGCTGTTGTTCTGTTGATCACTTCCCGCCTGCTGACCCGAGTTCACGTTGGTGACCGGTTGCGGTGGCGGCAACTTCAGATTGATCTGCCCTTCGATCGGAGCGGGCTTGAAGGTGAGGATGAAGAACGTCAACAACTGGAACGCCATGTCGAGCATGGCGGCCAGATTGAGTTCGACCGACTCGTGGCCTCCCTTTTTCTTCCTTCTTCGTCGCATGGTGCCCGAACTCAATTCTCAGGGATTCAACTTGGCGGAAAAGTAGCCCGCAACGTGAGCGAGGGTCTCGAAAGAACACGCCCAACAGCCCGATCTAAAACGTAGGGTAAGCGTCTCGTTTGCCCGCTTTTCAACCGCTAGACGGGCAAGCGAGACGCTTACCCGACGTTTCTCAACAGTGCTACACCCAAAAAACTCATTCCTTGTTCATCGCCTTGAGAGCGAACTTGCGAAAGCCCTTGGCCTGACAGGTCGTGATGACTTTGTTGACCAGTTTGAACGACGCTTGCTTATCGACTCGCAAGACCACTGTGGCGGGCAGATCGTCGTCCGGTTTGAACTTGGGGTTGTCTTGCTTGGCCTTGGTTCGGCTGGCTTTGGCTTCGGATGCAATGTAGGGGTCGAGATCCTGCGCATAGCCGTAAAGTTGGAGCCGACCTTCACTGTCGATGTTCAGGATCAGCAGATCTTCGGTCCCTTCGGTATCGACCGGCCGGGCGGAGCCGACGACGGGCAGCTTCAAGCTCAGGTCCAAAGACGCTGACTGGAAGTTGCTGACCAGCATGAAGAAGGTGATCAACTGAAACACCATGTCGAGCATGGGCGTCAGGTTCGGCTCGGCACTAGCGGCGGAATTCATCGAGCCGGACATGGACTACCTCGACGGGAACAGGTCACGTTGTCACGCAAACTCTGGCTATTGGATTTGGTGAGCCGGGTGCAGTAAGGCATTGGACTCCACAGCGAAATCCGGGGCCTTACGGCATCCGGCTCACCAACGCCTTAAGCATTCGTTTGCTACTCCTACGCCTTGGGCGGTTCTTTCACCGCAGAAGTCGTCGCGGCGGCGGCGGCGGCAGCAGCGGGAGCTTTCGTGGCGGACTTGGCGGCTTGAGCCAGCTTCTTGATGAAGTCGTCGGCTTGGAGAGTCGTGTTCGCCGTGATCGACATCACGCGGTTCTTGAACACCGCGAAGAAATAGATCGCAGGCAGCGACAGGGCGACCCCTTCAAACGTCAGCAGCAACGCTTCCGAAATACCACCGGCCACTTCGCTGGCTTTCAACTGCGTGTCCGAACGGGCGATGACGCTGAAGCTTTTAATCATCCCGGTCAGCGTTCCCAGCAGTCCGATCATCGGGCCGAGCGTCCCGAGGACCGCCAACATGCTGATCTTCTTTTCCATCTCGACGACCTGCACTTCGGCCACACGGTCCATCGCATCGCGAGCCTCATCCAGCCCACCGGACAACTCGCCCATCCCCGCCGCCGTGACCTTGGTGAACAGGCAGTCCCGCTCTTTAATGCTCGCGTAGATTCCCTTGTAGTCCCGCTTCTCCATCTTCTGCTGGATGTCCTTCATCAAGTCGGGTGGCATCGCTACATCCGGCCGCAGCTCCAGAAACAGCCGACTGGTCATCGCCACAAAGTAGACGGACAACCCAAAGATCAGCACACCGATGGGGCCTGAGGTCTCGATCACCCACCAGATGAAGCTGTCTTTTTCAACTTCGGAATGTTCTTCAGCCCCTTTTTTGGCGGGCTTGGCTTCGGCCTCATCTTGGGCTTGAGCCGATGCGGGAGTTAGCCACGGGGCGTCCACCATGCTCGTCACCAACACGAACAACATCACACAGCCAAGACATTTCAAGAAATTAAACGAGCCAGTCATCAAGTGAACCTTGTTGGGATGATCTCGGAGCTGGAATGGCCTCAGAGTGAAAACGACCTCTGCGGAGAACGGGCATTGAAGTAGACCTCACCCAAGAGATGAAGTCCGCCAATCACCCCGAGCGAACACGAAAGGTTCGTCGGTAATTCACGCAAAATTCGCGGAACGAGAGGGGCGAGATGATTGCCACAACTTTTGGGGAAGTCAACTCGGCCGGATCGCAGACCCCAGGCCATTGCTTCATTCCAAGTCGGGCTGATTGAGTCTGTCAGGTTCAACGGCCACTCGATCGGCGGGGCTTCCACTCGATCGGCTGCTGTACCGATGAAGTTGTTCTTCTCGAAAGGCGATCGCAGTCGTACGACCGCGCCACAAAGCGAGTGCTTGCGCAGCATCGAAGAGCGCGGCACGATGGGCAGGTGCGACTGCGGTCGGTACGGCGACACTGCGGTGGCGAATCACCTCGAATCGAGGATCGATGTCCCGCTCATTGCTCGCTGCATCGCCCGCTTCAAACTGATCGGACAACCAGCGAGCCGCTTGGACACGTACGTCTAATGGTGGCAGAACTTCACGCGGACAGAGTCCCCACCAAGCGAGCGTGCGGGCCGTGATGAGCAGTCTCGCTTCCGCTTCGGATTGCACGGCTGTTTGCGACGCGGCCTTGCCCTGCCCGTCTTCGCTCCAGCTTCCGTCGCGGTGCTGAGTCTCACACAACTGCCGAGTCGCGAGCCGCAGTCGGTCCACAACGAGTGACCGTGTTCGTTCGCTGAACAACGACTGTTGATCGTCGATCCGCAACATCACGGCAAGACTCCAGAGTCGATCCAACTCGGCGAGCGCATCACGGTCGAGAGTTGCCTGACGCTCGTCGATCGCATCGCACGAGGACTCTTGTTTGAGAACCCGCGCGACGAGCATGTCGAACGTGACCGA
Source organism: Schlesneria paludicola DSM 18645 (assembly GCA_945862235.1). Taxonomy (GTDB): domain Bacteria; phylum Planctomycetota; class Planctomycetia; order Planctomycetales; family Planctomycetaceae; genus Schlesneria; species Schlesneria paludicola_A. Next base: position 40,275 of record CAMAYU010000013.1, on the reverse strand, counting down.
CAGCCCCTCCGCATCCAGCCAGCGACGCGTGTCTGGCGTATAAAACGCGAACGCCAACATCAATTCTGCAGCGGGATGTTGCTCTGCGGACGGAGTCCTCAGTCGGAACTCGTGCCGCAGTTGTTGCAGCAGCGTACTGATCGAACGTCTGCCGTCCGCCGTTTGCAGAACCGTGTCCGCAGTCAGTCCAAGCCACCCTGCAGTGGCCAGACCGCGTGCGAGGTCACGTCCGCGCGGACGCTCGACACGACCACGCTGTCCCGCAAAAGAATCCAATCGGTTAAGCCGGGCGGCGTCAGCTCCCGGAATCCTGTCGTGAAGAGTCCGGGGGCTAACGCCACCCGGCTCACCGGTACCGTTTTCACTGCAAGTCCAATGAGAGAGTTCGACCAACGTCCCACTCGAAGAGTCGCTCGACCGAAACGCGGCCGCCAATGACGGACTCGAAAAGACGCGGCTCAGCTGTGCATCGCTGACGACCGACTTCTCGTCGAACAGTGGCGACACACCGACCGGCCTGACGCGCGGCACGCACTCCACATCGCAGACGGATCCCGCCCCGGCATGTCGGACGAACCAAGTCGCCGTCCCGACGATCAAGATCGCGAAGACCGGCGTCAAGACCATGGAAGCCGTCCGTGAACGACCGACATCCATCATCAGCGCCTCTTCATCACGAGCCAACCGCCGCACGACGTGACTCAAGCAAGTGACAGAAAACCGCAGCGTCCTCACCCACCCACCCGCAGCATCCGCGAGGGCGAAGTCCGACGGTCTCTCTTCGCTCATGTCACCTGTTATTACTGAACCGCCCGATTCACCAAGCACGGTCTCGTGCGCCAGATTCCCTCGCGCGACCAAATCCGCAAGATGGGGAGCCAGCACGATGGCCCACACCAACACGAACCACTCCCCCAGTTCGGGCTGCCACCAGAAGAGAACGGTGAACAGCAGTAGCACCCCGTGTTCAGCCGACGCGAAACAACGACCACTTTGCTTGACCGCTTGCCACGTCAGCCACCAGATTCCTCCCGCCGCGCCACCCGCCCGCCGCGCCGATTGCCACCAGACGGCTTGCCAAGCGTGATCCATCACCAGCGCCAGCGCCGCTGATTCCACGCTCGTAGCTTGATCAAACACCTCACCCAGCCAGCGACCGGTGAGAACAAATTCGGATCGTGCCTGTTCGATCCACGGCATCCCATTTGGCCCGAGCAACGTCGCGGCCACTGCCAGCACGAGCAGACTCAACCACCTCACGAATGACCGGTCTCGCGCCAGGCTCGCTCGCCGCTGTGAGCCCCGACACCCATCGAGACCTCGACCGACCGCAGCCACACCCAACAGAAACCAACCGATCCAAAACGTGTGATCCACGCACGACCACACCGCGAACAGGAGCGGCACACCGGCACCCAGCTTCCATGCGTTGAACGCATCTGTGTGGGAGCAACCTGTGTGGATACGTGGCGCACCGAGATCACGCTCGTCCACAATGCCGTTCGTCAGCCAGAGCAGCGCGGCGCAGCAGGTCAATCCCGGTGAAACGGCCTGAAAACCGGGCACGAGCCAATTCAGAGCGACCGCCGACAGGCTCAAGCCAACGAGAGCCAGCCGAATTCGTCCTGCTCGAACTGAGCGAGCATCGAAAGTTTCAAACGCGCGGTGCCGTGAACGGTCCTCCATCGCCGAGCCGTTTTGCTTCGACATGAGACCCGTCGAGCGGTTGGCCATGACGATTCCTTCCGTAGGAACGATCCGTTGCGAAGATGCGGCTTGACGTAGCGAAGGAGTCGGTCAGGTCGTAGGCCGTTGAGCAACTTCGCTGTCGCCCCTGCTCACGCTGCGGGTGGGTGTCGTCGAACCACCGAATTTCCGGCCGTTCTCCCACCAACCGCCACTTTGCGCGACTTTTATCTGAACCCCAAAGTCGGCACAACCGATACAACAGATGCGATCAGAAGCGCATCGACAGCGGTTCACTGCTTGCTGAAAAACGTAGGGTCAGCCGTCGAACAATTTCGGATCGCTGTCGGCTGACTGGCGTGAATCGGCAAGAACCAGCGCGGTTCGGCCGATCCAGCCGTGTTCGAGGGGGGAAGAGACTCATGCGATTCGTAAGAAGAGCCGGGATCGGCGTGCTGTTAGCCTGTGCTCCACTGGGAACCATCGGCTGTGCGAGCCTACCCAGCAAACTGTCCGCGATTCCGTTGGTCGCCCGGCAGCATTCCGTGGCAGACGAATACCGTCTCGCTTTGAAAGCGGAACAACAAAAGGACTACGTCAAAGCACGCGATCTCTATGCGCCCTTGCAGCGTCGGGCACCCGAAGTTTCTCTCTATGCCCACCGAATGGGAGTCGTCAGCACTCAACTGAACGATCACGCGACCGCATCGAAATACTTTGAACACGCCCGGAAACTCGACCCCAACAATGCGTCATTGCTGACCGACATGGGCTACTCGGCCATCATGCAGCAGGACTACCCACGGGCCGAAGGACTGCTCACGGCCGCCGTGAAACTGCGTCCCGAGAACACCCGCGCCGTCAATAATCTCGCACTCGCACTCGGCCATCAGGGCCGCTTTGACGAAAGCTTGGCGACGTTCCGCAAGATCAACAGCGAAAGTAACGCCCTGTCGAACTTGGCCTACGTCCACATTCAACGCGGTGAACAGCCGCAAGCGTTGGAGTGTTACCGCCGAGCCGTGTCGCTTGAACCGAACAACAAGTCGCTCGCCACCCAACTCGCTCAGTTGGAAACCCAGATTTCAAACGGTGCCTCCGTTCCCGAGCAACCGGCGCTCGCAAACTCCGCCACCACGACGGCTCCCGTCACGACTGTCGCCGCGAAGTTTCCCGCCGACATCTCCACCTCCCCGCAGTTGTCGTCGGCCACCGAATCACCGCTGGTTCATGCCTCTGAGTTTCTGCCATCGCCAGGTCTCGATGGCTCCATTCATGATGCAGTCGCCACCACCCGCGCCGCAAAAAACGCCGCAGCCCGACCGCGTGACCGTCTCCCCGACGACGAAGAACTGCCATTTTTCGAGGACGGTGAGCCTGAGGTTCGCACTCGTGCCGTGGCCGAACGCGAACAACCCAGACAACATCCGCTGTCGGAGTTTGAGCAGCCGCTGATCGTCCCTGATGGGGCGTTCGTCTCGCCCGTCGCGGGAACGCACACGACCACTGCCGCTCGAACCGCCAGCTTGGAAGTCACCCCTTCAACGGAGGTCGCTACTCCACAGCAAGTCGCCATCAACGCTTGGGATGCGGACCTTGAGTTGCCGTCGCCCTCTGCTCCGCCAAAACCCTTGAGTGGAAGCAGCGACCCATCCGATGAGTTGGCCAGCGCCTTTACAGACGACGACAATCGTCTCGAAACGAAGTCGGCCGATGCCGAGGAATTGACCGGCTTGGAATGGGTCAAAGATGAGCAGGCGACTCTCGCCGCAGCTCATTCCGGAACTCCCGAAACCGGCTTCGTCGAACTGGCCGATGGACTGAAGGGCTTCTGCCCGGTGACCATTCGCGACGACCAACGCCTCACCGCCGCTCGCGATGAATTCTCATTCGAGTACCAATCGCAGGTCTATCGCTTCAGCTCGACCGAAGCGCTGGCGAAGTTCCAAGCGAACCCGGAACTCTACGCCCCGATGGCGGGCGGCTTGGATGTCGTGGCTGTCCGACAAGGGTCGGCCGTGGCGAACGGCTCGCTCGATCATGCCGTCTGGTTCCGACACCGCCTCCACTTGTTCAGCACCATCGAAAACCTCGCGGCCTTCCGCGCCGCACCGCGAACGTTCGCCGCCGTGCAGTAGAACGCCTGATTTCACAATCCGTTCCGCTGACCAATTCATCGTCGAAGCTGCGACAGAGTCTGTACGCCTCGACTGCCTTCGGGCAGTCGGGGCGTCGGCTTTTTCAGCGTTGATTGAACAGGGGCAAGGACGCTGCGACGACCCGCAGGGCCATCGCCTTGTTGAATCGGGAGATGGGGGGCCACGGTCACGGAGCTTCGCGTGGCCGTGCGCAGATGTGAAGGCTGATTCGCAATCTCACGGCCACGTCGTAGCTCCGTGACCGTGGCACCCCTACTGGAAGCAGGCATTGGCCCTGCACGATCCGAGCGAACCCTTGTGAGACCCGCGTCTCCCGCGTCACAATCCGCACGGTCTTGCAGCCGTCTCTCGTTGTGAAAGTTTCGCCGTGCCTCTCGTTGAACATGCTGATGAAATCGTCGTGGATGTCGATCTGGGGCCGCGTCGGTATCAAATTCCGATCGTCAGTCACCGGCTATCGCACTGCGCGGAATTCCTCACGCGCTGGTGGATCGAACGGGATGGCATGTCATCAATGACCTGCAAGCAGCCGCCGCCCGCTGGCAGCGTTTGGCTGGCGGAAAAAAAACATCCAGCGGCAGGTTCAGCGTTGATTGTCACCGATTCCAACCTCGTGTCGTCGCACGCGGCCACGGTGCGCGACAGCCTGCTTGCCCGAGGCTGGCGCTGCGAAATGGAGGTGCTGCCGGCGGGTGAACCTTCTAAGTCGCTCGATGTTGTCACCAAAGTCTACGACCGGCTGATCGCGATGAGTGCCGATCGCCGCACGCTGGTAGTCGCGGTCGGTGGTGGAGTCGTCGGCGATGCGGCGGGCTTTATCGCGGCGACCTACACGCGCGGGCTGCCGTTCGCCCAGATTCCCACCACGTTGTTGTCGGCCGTCGATAGTTCGGTCGGAGGCAAAACGGGAGTCAATCATCCGCGTGCGAAGAACATGATCGGGGCCTTCTATCAACCGATCGGCGTCTTCATCGACACTGCCGTGTTGGAGACGCTTCCTGACCGTGAGTACCGCGCGGGTCTGGCCGAAGTAGTGAAGTACGGCGTGATCCTCGACGCCGAGTTCTTCGCGTACCTCGAACACCACGTCGAAGCGATCCACGAGCGCAGGCCCGACGTATTGAGGCACATCATCGCCCGAAGCTGTCGTCTGAAAGCGGACGTGGTCGAGCGGGATGAGTTTGAAGCGACCGGTCTCCGCGCCGTGCTGAACTACGGCCACACGTTCGGCCATGCGTTTGAGGCTCTCAGCGGCTACGGCCAGATGCTGCACGGTGAAGCGGTCTCGATCGGGATGCTCTACGCCAGCCGCCTCGCCGAACGACGTGGTCTCATCGGCAGCGACCTCACCGCGCGACAGCGCGACCTGCTGCAAGCACTTCAACTTCCGATCGCGCTTCCCGCAGCCGCTCACTTCGCCACCGATGACATCCTCGCCCGGATGCAGCTCGACAAGAAAACAGTCGCTGGCAGCCTGCGGTTCGTCTTGCCGGTGAAACTAGGCGAAGTCCGCACGTTTGCGGATGTCCCCGAAGCCGATGTGCGAGCGGTGTTGGAAACGTCTTCAAAGTAGTTCGCATTTCAAAACTAGCCCGACGCGCAAGCGAGGGCTGGACCTTTGATGACGGTGAAGCCCTCGCTTGTGCGTCGGGCTGGTTTTTCGAGGCTAGAATGCGTTCCAGCAAGACTCGCCCCCGCATCTATAGTCCTGCAAAACATCAGTCCTGCAAAACATCGTTCTGCCAAACGCCGATTCCATTCCGAGACATTTTTCGTGACGACTCATCAACCTCCCGCTGATCGCCGCTTGCTCAAGTCGGTGCTGCTCTCTGCACTCGTGTTGGCAGCGGGAGCGGCCGGGAGTTACGGGCTGGCTCAGTTGCGGAAGCCACCGGAACTGAAAGCCGCTTCCAACCGCCAGTACAACGTCGAGACCTTCACGGTGCAGCCGGTCGATCTGGGTGAGATCGTCAATGCGTTCGGCACCGCTCGCCCCGAGAAAGAAGTTGTCTTGTCGGCTCAAGTGGCGGGTGAGGTCTCGCAGATTCTCCCGCAACTCAAGGTCGGCCTGAAGGTGAAAGGACCACGTTCGGCGGATCCTTCGCTTGCGCTTCAGGCTTCTATCGAAGACAGCCGCGTTGAAAATCCTGACGGCGATTTGCTCGTCCGGATCGATCCGAGTTCCTACGAAGAACGTGTCGCGGCGGCGCGGCATCGGTTGTCTGCGGACCAATCCGATTTGAATCGGATCGAGCAGGAAGAGGCGAACCTCGCCCGCATCTACGAGAAGATCGTTGCCGATTGGGAGGACTCGGAACGCGAGTACAAAAAAACGTCCAAACTGCGTGAGCAAGGGATCAACACCGAAAGCGATCTGCGGCGGGCACAGATGGAACTGCGGCAGCACGAGAAAGCCAAAGTCCAAAGCCACAACGAACGCGATCTGCTCCCGCTGCGGCGCGAGCAGACTCAGCGGATGATCGAGAGCCACACAACCGACCTCAAACTCAGCACGCTCGATCTGGCGCGGACGTTTGTTCGCCCGCCGTTCGATGGTGTCCTCAGCACGGTCCATGTGGAGCGAGGTCAGTACGTGCGCGTCGGTGAGCCGCTCGTCACGATCACGGCGGACTCTGAAGTCGAGATCCCGCTCGCCGTCACGCTCGATGACTACACGAAGCTCCTCCCCGATGTTCTCGAACGGCGTTATCCGGCCGTCGAACTGGCCGAGAACGAAACCTCCAAGCCGCGTTGGACGGGGCACGTCGTCCGCGTCTCGCCCAAGGCGGACGAGCAGACGCGCACGGCCACGGTCTTCATTCGGGTCGAGAACACGACGCAAGTGACTCCCCTGTTACCGGGCACATTCGTTCACGCGCGCGTGGAGGGACCGGTGCTGAAGCGGATACTCGCCGTCCCGCGCGATGCCGTCTCCAACGGTCGCATCTTCGTCGAACGAGACGGCAAGGTGACGCAGCAACCGGTCGTCGTCAGTCGCATCCTGAACGGAATGGCCCTCATCACGAGTGGCCTCGCGCCGAGCGACCGCGTCGTCCTGACGAACCTCGATGTCCTGTTTGAAGGTGCCGCCGTCACGGTCTCGCTGGAGAGATCGCTTGCCGAGGAACTGGCCCGCCAACGAACTCGCTCTGCGAGGTTGGTCGAGCCACCGCCGGAGTCGTAAAGCACCGGTGCGAGCTTTCGCGCGGTCCTTGATCAGACCACTGAACGAGGCGGCGTAAGCCCTTACTGGATGGAAGAACCGGGGGGCTAACGCCGCCCCGCTCAGAAACCTCTCACTCTCTGCCGCGCGGGGTATCAGCGAGCAAGACGCCCCGCATTTCTTACCGGCGGTAAAACGTAATCGCCAGCAGGCTGCACACAATCAAGACGGCGCTGGCGATGGCCCAGCCGGTTGCGGAGACGCGCGGTTCGTGCTGTTCGGCGCGGGCGGGGCGAGCGGACTTTGTCGCGCGGGCCACGTTGCGGAACGGTGACATCGGACGCACCTCTTCCAACGTGGGGGGAGCCGTGACCGCGTCATCGACCAGCAATCGCGGGCCGTCATCCGATGCGGTGCTGTCCCGCAACGCGAACGCCTCATCGGTCGAGTCGCCACGCGCTGTTCGCTCGGTCCAATTGTCATCGGATCGGCCGGAGCTTCGCGCATCGTCGTGAGTGGGCAACGTGGACGATGAATCCGTGTGAGTCCCGAACTCGTCAGGTTCACGAGCAACGTTCGACGCATCGAGGTCATCGCGCATTGCCTGCGGCGTCGAGCCGATTCTCGCGAGTGCCATGCTGCGATTGGCTTGCACGACGGCGACGTGTGAATCGGTCTCAGCTTGAACATCGGATTCGATGTCGGGAGTGAAGTCCGCCGCGATCCGAGTTGGAGCGGCGGTGATCTCGACAGCGCCGTTCGATGTCACCGGAGACGAAAGCCGATCTGCAAACTCTCCCGTTGCCCCACCTTTGCGGGGAGAGGGGCTGGGGGTGAGGGGGTCTTGGATCTGTTCGGAATCGGTCGCAGACGACTTCGCATCACGGCGAAAGACGTTGATGCCGCGACCGCGCAACCACGAACGGCCGTTCGTGGCTTCGGCTTCTTCGTTTGCAGCGGCGGTCTGTGCGGGAAGGGTCGCGCCGGTCGAAGACGACTTGAACGCAGCACGGGACGAGGGGCTGGCGGCGATGTCGTTTCCCATCGACTCCTGCCGAGCGTCGCCTGCCACCGCAGCTTGGGATGCCTGTAACTGATCATCGATCTGGTGAACGAGGTCGATCGGCCGGTCCTCGTCAGGGGCGAAGTCGAGTCGCGCGGTCTCACCCAATTCTTGAGCCAACTGCGCGGTTTGTTTGGCGTCAGAAAGTTGTCCGACATCGAACAGGCGTCGCGCACGGTTGAGCAACGAATCGACTCGCGCCCGCACTTCGCTCGAAGCCGTCACTGCGGGATTCACGGTCGCCGTGCGATGCGCGTCTTCGTTCAATGCGGCCTTCAGACGTTCGAGTTGATCGTCGCCGTCGTCGGTCCCCGCTGAACCCGTTGAGTTGGCCGCAGCTAATTCGCGACGAGCCGCTTGTCGCTCATTCTCAGTCGGCGGCAAGGCCACACGTCCACCGCCATGAGCCGTCACCGAGCCGTCCCCCTTGACCTGTGGCTTGCGTTGCATGTTGACGAGGCCGTTTGGCCTGAGCGTGTTCTCGTCTCGTGTCTCTTCCTGCGGATCGGCCGCCGTCGCGATGTTCGCTGTGACAGATGGCTCGTCAGGTACCGTTGGCTCAATCAATTCCTCGCGCGTTCCCGGCCACCACGTTTGCGACACCGACGGTAGAAAATGAGTCATCGACCGGCGGGAGTTGCCGACGCAACCGCTCGACAGGATGAACGGAAGCAGCGCGCCGATCAGCCACAGTCGCGCGACGACAGCACTGTGGCACAGCAATCCGCGAGTCAGCGATGCGCGAGTCAAGGGCACGGAACGAACTCAACCACGAGCGACATTCAGAGAATGAACGACAAGGCCGAGCCATCCTCAGACAGTCAGCCTGTCAACCGTATCGACCGGGCAGACTCTGTGGCTGAATCAAAAATGATTGAAGTTCCGTGGACGCCGCGCTGTCGGCAGAAGCGGCCGATTGGCAATGAGGTGGTGTGTGAGGCGTCCATCCTACGGGGATGCGAACACTGGCCGGTCGCATTACACCGCCGCGCGCGACACCACCGGCCCGCGCGCGGCGATCGCTTGGTCGATGCGCGCGATCTGGTCCGGCGCGAGACTCCACGTCATCGCGGCGGCGTTGTCTTGAATCTGCTCCGGTCGCTTGGCTCCGCACAGCGCGACCGTGATCCCTGCGCGCTGGATCGTCCAGTTCAAGACGACTTGCGCGACGGTCGTTTCCGCTTCGAGTGCAATCGGACGGAGAGCGTCCAGGAAGTCTTGGTTCTTTTGCCACTCGTCCCCTTGGAACATCGGGTACTTGCGACGACCGTCCTTCGGATCGAAGTGAAAGTCGCGCGGCAGTTTTCCCGCCAGCAGGCCCTTCATCAGCGGCCAATAGATCATCACGGAGACTCCGTGTTCGACGCACCACGGCAACTGGGACGCTTCGATCTCACGCTGCAGCATGTTGTAGTGCGGCTGATACGCGGCGAGCGGGCAGACGGCATGAAACTCGGCGAGCTGTTCGCGACTCGCGTTGGAAAGCCCGACGCTGCGAATCTTGCCTGCGTCAAGCAGTTGCTTCATCGCGGCGGCGGACTCCGCCAGCGGCGTCTTCGGGTCGGGAGCGTGGAGATAGAAGAGGTCGATCCGGTCGGTGTTCAGACGGGTCAGGCTTTCGTCGCACTGACGGAGTAAGGTCTCGGACCGACCGTCTTTCACTTGGATGCCATTCTCCCAGTGAATGCCGCCCTTGGTCGCAATAACCAATTCATCGCGACGATGCCCCAGCGCGCGGGCAATCAGGAGATCGCTCTCCCCGTGCAGGCCATAGCAGTACGCGGAGTCCAAGAAATTGATGCCGCTGTCCACCGCCGCCTGCAACGTGGCGAGGCTGTTCGCCTCGGTCACATTCAGACTGGTGACACCAGCAATCGGCCAGCAACCCAACGCGATGGGAGTAACTCGAATTCCGGTGTCGGCGATTTCACGAAGGGGCAGAGTCATGAGTGTTTCCAAGTCGATATGACATACAGACGCGACGAGCATCGCTTGCCGTCCCGCACGGGGACTGTAGTCTGGCGACTCATCAAGGGCCTTACATCACACGAAGTGTTTCGGAAGGAAATCATCTTGGCCAAGAAGCAAAATCGCGAGGTGTTGGGCAAAGGGAAATTTCTGCGGCTGGTTCGTGAGGGACGCTGGGAGTTCGTCGAGCGGAGCAACGCGCGCGGGGCGGTCGCAGTGATCGCCGTCACCGACGCGCGGGAGTTTGTGTTGACCGATCAGTTCCGCCCGGCGGTCGGTTGTCGTGTGATCGATCTCCCGGCGGGACTCAGCGGTGACGTGCCCGGTCAGCAGGATGAAGCGTTCGCGCGGTCGGCGTTGCGCGAACTGATCGAAGAGACCGGCTATCACGCCGAGCAACTCGAACATCTCGCCGATTGTCCCTCGTCGCCCGGTTTGACATCCGAGGTGATCTCATACTTCTTCGCGCGGAGTGTCAGCAAAGTCGAGGCGGGTGGGGGCGTCGAACACGAACAGATCGAAGTTCACGCTCCGAAGCTGAGAACGATCAAGCGCTGGCTGGTCGAACAAGTCACGGCGGGAAAACTGATCGACCCGAAGGTCTATGCCGGGCTGTACTTCATCGCCGCTCAACGTGCAGCGTGAGCGGCTCGCGCGATGCTGCCAGCGTACTCGGCGATCTGCTTCATAACGGCATCCATGTGGGCCGGGGTGCTGTCGCTGGCCAGTGCTTCGAGGTGTCGTACGATGGCTGAGCCGACGATCACGCCGTCGGCCAGTCCACGCAGTTGATCGACTTGCTCGGGACTGCTGATCCCGAAGCCGACGGCCAGAGGCAGCGAGGTCTGATTGCGGAGTGACTTCAACATGTCGGCGAGTTGTGGAGCCAGTTCGGCTCGCGCGCCGGTTGTCCCAGCGACGGCGATGCAGTACACGAAGCCCGTGGCGTTTTTGAGAATTCGCGCGGCGCGATCGACCGGCGTCGTGGGCGCGACCAGTTGAATGAGGTCCATCTCGTGGCGAGCGACCAGCGCCGCGAACTCAGCCGCTTCATCGCCCGGCAAATCGGGAACGATCAAACCGGCGAAACCAGCCTCGCGCGCCTGCATCACGAACGATTCGGTTCCCGTCCGAAAGATGATCGAGTACGAGACCATCGCGACGAGCGGACAACTCACTGACGAACTGACCGCCGTGACGCCGCTGAAAATATCCTTCAACTTCAAGTGCTTGTTGAGTGCCCGCGTGTAGGAGCTTTGAATCACCGGCCCATCGGCGATGGGGTCGCTGTACGGAAAGCCGACTTCGATGAGGTCCGCGCCCGCCTTCGCCAGTTCTTGGATCAAGCGGCCGGTCGTCGTCATGTCGGGATCGCCCGCCGCAATGAACGGCATGAACGCGAGCTGCCGCTGTTGGGCGCGTTGAGCAAACACTTGGGCGATGCGCGAGGCTTGAGTCACGGATCAGGCTTTCTGGGAAGATTGTCGGTTGGTCATTGAAGCCTGACGCGGAGCGAAGGCTGCGGGCATTCATCCTTCGCTTGCGCATCAGGCTTTGATGCGCGTCAGGCTTTGATTTACATCGGAATGCCGCTCGCCTTACAGCACTCGTCCGGTGAGCTGGGCGACTTCATTCACATCCTTGTCGCCGCGTCCCGACAGGCAGACGACGATGACTTCATCAGGTGATCGGCGTTTCGCTTGCTCCAGCGCGTAGGCAATCGCGTGGGAACTCTCCAACGCGGGCAAGATCCCTTCCATGCGAGCGACCTTGCCCACGGTCTCCAGCGCCTGGTTGTCGCGAATCTTGACGTACTTCACGCGGCCCGTGTCGTGCCAGTAGCTGTGTTCGGGACCGACGCCGGGATAGTCGAGTCCCGCCGAGATCGAATGGACATCCATCGTCTGGCCGTCCTCATCTTGCAGCACGTAGCTGTAGCTGCCGTGCAGGACGCCTTTCGTGCCGAAGCTGAGCGTACTCGCGTGATCTCCCGCTTTGTCGCCGCGTCCTCCCGCTTCAACACCCGTCAGTTCGACACCGACATCATCGACGAACGGATGGAACATCCCGGCCGAGTTCGAGCCGCCGCCGACGCACGCGACGACTTCATCCGGCAGGCGACCGATTGTTTCGAGGCATTGCTGTCGAGCTTCGCGTCCGATCACCGATTGGAAGTCGCGCACGATCATCGGAAACGGATGTGGTCCGACGACCGAGCCAAGGATGTAGTGCGTGTTCTCGACGGAGGCCATCCAGTCGCGCATGGCCTCGTTGATCGCATCGCGCAACGTCCGCGAACCGCTCGTCACCGGACGGACTTCCGCACCCATCGTCTTCATGATGAAGACGTTCAACTTTTGGCGGCGGATGTCTTCCTCACCCATGTAGACGACGCACGGCAAACCGAACCGGGCACAGGCCGTCGCAGTGGCAACGCCGTGCTGACCCGCTCCCGTTTCGGCGATCACGCGTGTCTTGCCCATGCGCAGTGTGAGCAGTGCCTGACCGATCGTGTTGTTGATCTTGTGAGCACCCGTGTGGTTCAGGTCTTCTCGCTTGAAGAAGATCCGGGCACCACCGCACTCTTCGGACAGTCGCTCGGCAAAATAGAGCGGGTTGGGACGACCGACGAAGGTTCGCAACATCTCGTTCAGGCGGCGATTGAACTCGGGGTCTTGCATCGCCCGCTGGTACTCGACGGTCAGCTCTTCGAGCGCGTGCATGAGCGTCTCGGGAACGAACCGGCGCCCGAACTCTCCAAACCGTCCCTCGGCATCGGGGACTTGAGAAGTGGCACGACTTTGTGGCTGGGCATTCGACATGGATTGGCTCGGTGGGGTCACGACCATTGGGGGGAAGTCATTCGGGGGGTGCGATTATTGGAAACGGGGAAACAATGTTCAACTCGTGTGAGTGAAACATCGAGACCATCGCCGATTTCGACGCCGGGTGGGACCGGCTCGCTTCGAGCGCCGGCCCAGCATTGGGAATCATCAAGAAATTATAGTTGGGCCGGCGCGGCGAAGCGCCGCTGGTCCCAACCTACTTTTTGTGCAACATCAAACGGTACGGATCGGTAAGACTTGCTCACGCAGTCTCCACGCTCACGCTTCGGGTTGGTGTGGTGATCTGGACTGCGTGGAGTACAACTGCCGCCGAGGTGGCGTTTCGAATTTGGGATCAGCAGTCACGGGATCAGCATGGCGTCGTTGCGATTGGATTTGCCGGTGCTTCAGAATTGGGACTGTCACAACTGTGGCGGTTGCTGCAAGCAGCATCTCATTGAGATCACTGATGTCGAACGGGATCGCATCCTCGCGCAGGGCTGGACGGCGGCCGATGGCATTCCGGACGGGCAGCCGGTCATCGAAAAGATGAGCGGTTGGTTCGGACGCCCGCAATGGCGACTCAGTCATCAAGCGGACGGCGGATGCGTGTTCCTTGATGAACGGGGGCTGTGCCGCATTCATGCGAAGTTCGGCGAGGCGGCCAAGCCGCTGGCGTGTCGCATTTATCCGTATGCCTTTCATCCGGCGGGCAAGTCGGTCGCGGTGAGCCTGCGGTTCAGTTGTCCTTCCGTCGTGAAGAACGCGGGCCGGACGATGACCGCGCAGCAGGCGGAGATTCGCCGGTTGGCCGAGTCCGTCGTGCCGAAAGATGTCGAAGAACGCCAGCCGCCGCAGATCAATGCGGTCGAGAGACTCGATTGGCGCGACTTTCATCAATGCGTCGAGGCACTCGACGGGACGCTGGCCGATGCGGCCGGAACGCGAACGCCGCTCCTCGTTCGTCTGCTACGCGCGGTCGAGTGGACGGGACTCGTGGGGATGTCCAAGTTCGACAAGCTCAAGGGCGAGCGGCTCGGCGATTTTCTCAACATCATTCAAGAGGCCGCTCTCGCCGATGTCCCCGCGCTGCCGCAGACGCTGGAAGAACCGACGCGACTCGGCCGGTTGTACTTTCGGTTGCTGGTGGCGCAGTACGCGCGGAAGGACACGGCCGCCGATCTGAAGGCGGGATGGATCGGTCGCTGGCGGCTGTTGAGTGCGATCTGGAAGTTCTCGCGCGGGAGGGGCGATGCTCCGCCGTTGCAGTCGGTTTTCAAACCGGTCCCGTTCGCGACGTTCGAAGCGCCGTTCGGACCGCTCACCGCCGAGCAGGATGAAATCCTGACACGCTACTTGCGAGTGAAGGTGCAGGGGCTGCACTTCTGTGGCCCGGCCTATTACGACGTGCCGTTCGTCGAGGGTTTTCACAGTCTGGCCCTGGTCATCCCCGTGACATTGTGGCTCGCACGCTGGCTCGCCGCATCGTCTGGTCGGTCGCAATGGACGACCGATGATGTGATCCAAGCTCTGACAATCGCCGACCACCATCACGGGTATTCGCCCGCGCTCGGCCAATACGCCGCGCGACGCCGCGTCCACATGTTGACCGCCGCGGGTGACCTGCCACGTCTGATCACCTGGTACGGGCGATAAAGGTACGGGCGATGAGGCCAAGCTGGACTTCGGACCCGTTGCCCGACAACGCAGATTGACCCTCTTTCGGACCCCCGATACAACTCCCGCCCCGCTCCAAGCCCCCGGCTTCACGGGGCCGCAGTTCGCGTTGCAAGGAAGCACGCATGAGCGCTGTTCGTCAACCTGTTCTCGACACTTCGGCCGGTCCCGCGATCGTGTCGGCGTCGCGGCTTGCGCAGTTGCGGGCGGCACGAGACATCGTGGCGCATGAAGGCCAATCGCTGATTGATCTCTCGCGGCGGATGGATGTCGAGTTTTCTTGTGCTCTCGATCTGCTTGCCGCCTGTCGCGGCAGCGCGATGGTGACGGGGATCGGCAAGGCGGGACTGATCGCTCGCAAAGTCGCGGCGACGCTCTCCTCGACCGGGACTCGTTCTCACTTCATCCATCCGACGGAAGCGTTGCACGGCGACTTGGGTTGCGTGGCCGAGGACGATGTCTGGTTGATGTTCTCGAACAGCGGTGAGACGGACGAAATCTGTCGGCTCCTCCCGCTGATTCGTGAGCGACGGCAGGCGATCATCGCGATCACGGCGAGCGACGCGAGTACGCTCGGGGCGGAGGCCGATGTCACGATCAAGCTGGGGCGGTTGGTGGAGGCCGGGGCGCACGGACTCGCTCCTTCGACCAGCACGACCGCGATGCTGGCCATTGGTGACGCCTTGGCTCTCGTACTCAGCCAGCAGCGCAATTTCACGCCGCAGCAATTTGCGGTGTTTCATCCGGGCGGAAGCCTCGGTCGCCGCGTGGCCGCCGTCAAAGATGTCATGCGATCGGGCGATCAAGTACGGATCGCGGCCGACTCCGCCACGATTCGCGAAGTCTTCGTGAGTCTCTCTCGACCCGGACGCCGCACGGGCGCGGTGATGCTTGTCGATGACGAGGGTTGCCTGTCGGGGCTGTTCACGGACAGCGATCTCGCACGGATGCTCGAACGGCGGCAGGACGATCAGTTCGATCGGCCGATCACCGACGCGATGACGCACCATCCGCTGACCATTGGTCCCGACGCGATCATCGAAGAGGCCCTCCAGATACTCGGTGCGAAGCATGTCAGTGAACTGCCCGTCATTGATTCAACCCGGCGACCGATTGGGTTGATCGACATCACGGATCTGATCGGGATCGGGTAGGGCAACCGGAGCTGATGAAAGAAGGCGAATGCAAATTGATCATTGGTAAATGCTAATTGCAAATTGGAAAACAACGGAATCCGTACCGAGGGCATTTCGCGTCCTTGAATCAGCAATTTGCAGTTACCAATTTGCAGTTATCAATCTCTTCCCTCTCTCGTTCCAGAAGCCACGCAAACAAACCTGCGACGGACATCGCCTCTCATGCTCTCCCGGATCCTCTTCACGATTGCGACGGCCGTCAGCCTGACCGGGTTGTATGCGGTGTACGCGGTCGCGATCCGGCCCTTAGTTGTGATCCCGGATGAACCGGTCGCGCCACAGGTTGCCGAGGAACAGACTGAGTCTCACCGGCCGGCGGAGAACGTGCGCATCGCGGAGTCGTACCTGACCGAACAGTCGTGGGCTGCGCAGTCCGAGTACATGCTGCGAGCCGGTCAGGCCTTCATCTTCACCAACAACTGGGACCGCGAAAAGACGGACCAGCGGCTGGTGAACTTCGAGCCGTTTGCGATGGTCTGGATCAGCAAGGACCAGCAGGGGCGCGAGCAGGCCGTGTCGTTGGTGAGTGACTCAGCGCAGATCCGGTTCGCGTCGGCCTTCGATGACAAACACTCGAACCCCGGCCGCGTTGTTGGTGCGGTACTCGATGGCGAAGTGCAGGTGAAAGGTTCCGGTGGCTTGGAGGTCAAAGGCAAGCGGTTCATTTTTGATGAGTCCGCTCCGTCGCTCATCAGCACGCATCCGGTGGGTTTTCGATTTGGGCCGCACGTCGGTTCGGGCCGCAGTCTGCACATGAGTCTGATCCCCGCCGAGGGGTTGCCCGGACGAGACCGTCCGCATGTGTTCGGCATTCGCAATGTCCGGCTCTCCGGCGGGATCGATCCCGCGACGAAGAAGTTTGAAGACGTGCGACTCGATGTCGAAATGCGTCGGCAGGGCAAGCCAGTCGTCGTGAACATTCGCAAGGCGTGGGAACTCGAATATGACATGGCTTCGCAGACGGCGACGTTCTCGAAGGATGTCCGCGTTTCCACCAAGACCGGGCCGAACGAATACGACGGCTTGGATTGCGATCTCCTGAAGATTCACTTCGCGTCCAAGCCGAAGGCGGGGCCGAAAGACAACAGCGACGGCTCGACCGACGGCAGTGTTGTCAGTGCCGAGGCTGCTGTCGAACGGAAGTCGTCCTACCAACAGATTGAAACGGATCTTGAGTTCGAGCGACTGACCGCGACCGGCGTTGCAGGGCGCAAGATGCGAATTGTCTCGCAAGGGAATGGCCTTCGCGCCGACATGGCCGAGCTGGACTACCACGCCCTGCAACAGACGCTGCATCTGAGCGACCCCAAGGGAGTGACGATCTCGCAGCGCGGGACCACGCTGGTCGTTCCCGACATCGAAGTGCGACTCGGCGAACGCGATTCGCTCAGTGAAGTCCTGTGCCGAGGAGCGGGTCGTTTGGAGTCGATGCCTCCCGGCTCGAACCAGCTCGCGTTCATTGCCTCATGGGCGAAGCAGCTCAGCCTGACGACCGACCGCACGACGGGACTCGATGTGATTCAACTCGATCAAAAGGCTTCATTCCGTCAGCCGAGCAAACGGATGGGACTGGGAGCGGAACGGATTCGTATCTGGGTCGCATCGCTCTCGGCCAGTGGCGTGCTGCGTTTGAATGACGCTTCATCAGGCTCGCCGTCCACTTCTGCGGTGCCATCCAACGCCGCGACCGAACCCGACGTGAAACGCCTCTTTGCCGAGCGAGAAGTCGCACTCGTCAGCCCGCAGCTCGTCGCTCGTTCGCACGAACTCGATGTTCGCTTCGATGAGGCCGGCGATCCCAGCGTCTCGGCGCGAACACGCTCGCGCGCGGAACTGACTCTCGCCGCATTAGTGCTAGATGAGACATCCTCGCGCGACGACTCGAACGCGGAGCAACCCTCGTTTAACCGCGTGGGCAACGCCCCGCGCGAGAGCGGTAATGATCGAGTCCAGCAAATGTCCCACTCCACTTTGCCTCGCGGAGCCGCGGACGGTTCGCTCGGCCCGCCGATTGACATTCCCTCAGTGTCAACGGGGGCTGCGGGACGGAATTCCGTCTCGGATCAAAGCCGCTCCACCACCGAGCCACTCGATTTGACCGCCGACCGCATCGGCGTCCGGCTTCGCAAAGTGAGCGGCCAGTCTCAGCCTGAAGTCACCTTCATCGGGACACTCGGACATGTGAAGGTCCGCCAGAACCGCAAGCCGGGCGAGCCACCGCTCACCGCGGAAGGCGACCGCATGGACCTCACCAACGCAGGCCCGTCGGATCAAGTGATCCATCTGTATGGCAGTCCCGCACATTTGCGTGATCGCGGCGTTCACATCGAGGGGCGCGAAGTCCATCTCGACCGTGCGGGCAACCGGGCATGGGTCAAAGGGCACGGACTGCTTCAGTTACCAATGCCCAAGCGGGCGCCGATTGCCGCTCTCGGTGAATTGACCGCCGACCCAGACCTCGATGTCTGGTGGGATGAGTCGATGGAGTTCAACGGCCAGCAGGCGACGTTCGTCGGCAAGGTCCGCGCGGAGCTAGGACGAACCACGATGCGTTGTGAATTGATGGACGTGGGATTGACCGAGCGTCTGTCATTCTCGGATGAGTCCATCAAGACGCAGCCGGAACTCCAGTCGGTCTCGTGCCGCGAAGACGTGACGTTTGAAAACTCTGAGTACGACGGAACGAAGCTCGTTCAAGTCCGGCGCGGCAAGCTGGCCGAGTTCCAATTCGACCGCGTGAAGAACACCGCCTTCGCTCAAGGGCCGGGTCACATGTTGCTCTGGCAGCGAGGCAAAAGTGGCCTGACGGGCGGCTCCACGACGGATGTCATTCAAGCCAATCGGCCGATCACGGTCGTCGCTTCGGAATGGAACTACACGCGTGTGGACTTCAAAGGCAAGATGACCGGCCACATCGAACGCCAACGGGCGACATTCCACGACGCGGTGTGGGTCGTACATGGTCCTGTCAAAAGTCCGATCGAGACTCTGAATCGCGACAAGCTCACCGTCGATGCGGGCAGCATGAGATGCGAACAGCTCGAAATCGTTCATCAGGGCAAGGGACCGAACAACCCGGTGGCGTACCAGCAACTCGTTGGACACGGCAACGCGCAAATCGAAGGCCGTGGTTTCTACGCGACCGCCGATGAGATCAGCTACGACGGCTCGAAGGGCTTGTACATGCTGCGGGCACACGGCAAAGAGAACGCGACCGTCGCCCGCGACTCCGAACGCGGCCCGCCAACAGAAACGTCCGCCCGCCGCATCGACTTCACCCCGTCTCGCAACGCCCTCATCGTCCACGGTGCCAGCGGTGCCAGTGGCGGTTGAGAAAGTCTCAGGACTCCATTCGACGGAGCGACTGGACTACAGTAGGCCCGTCGCTCCGTCGAATGGCCTCTATTCGTTTGACGACTCGCGGGCACATTTCAAAACCTGTTTTCGCCTCGAACAACTAGCCCGACGCGCAAGCGAGGGCTGGACATTCGATGACAATGAAGCCCTCGCTCGCGCGTCGGGCTAGTTTTGAAGCGCGCTCGCGCTGGCCGACTTCATCACACACTTCTCCGCGAGGCACCGTCCACGGATGACCAATCACATCGCCGATTCCGCCTCACACCGTCCCGCCGATTACCGCGCGGGCGAACTCACTGCGGTGACACTCTTCGATCTGAGCGGTCGCACTCAAATCGAACTGACTGGCGCGGATCGAGCCAAATTTCTGCACGGCTTCTGCACGAATGACATCAAGCGGCTAGAGCCGGGGCAGGGCTGCGAAGCGATTTTGACGAACATCAAGGGGAAGGCGGTCGGTCACGTCTTCGTCTTCGCGACCGCGACCTCACTCTGGTTGGACACGGTCACCGGGCAGGCCGAGACGATCATCACGCATCTCGACCGCTACTTGATTCGCGAGGACGTGACGTTCCACGACCGGTCGAACGAGTTGGGCGCTTTGTTCCTCACGGGGCCACACGCAGCGCAGTTGCTGATGCTCGACGAGGGCCTGCCGCCCTACGGCCATGTTGAACGCGAATCTTTTGGCCAGCCGTTCGTGATCCGCCGCGCGGACTGCTTCCTCCAGCCGGGATTTCTGATTTCGCTGTCACTCACCGCGCGGGACGCCATGCAACGCAGCCTACTCGCGGTGGGAGTCGTCTCCGGATCGAGCGACCTATTTGATTCCTTGCGGATCGCCGCCGGGTTCCCGCTGTTCGGCCGTGACATCACCGATGAGAACCTCGCGCAGGAAGTGGCTCGCACGCCGCAGTGCATCTCGTTCACTAAGGGCTGCTATCTCGGGCAAGAACCGATCGCACGACTCGACGCGCTCGGTCACACCAACCGCGAACTCCGTCGCGTCCGCTTCGCCTCCGACTTATCAATTGCCCCCGGCACGAAGCTATTCGCCGCCGAGTCCGATGACGAAGCGGGCGTCCTCACCTCAGTGGCCCCGCTGCGGAACGAAGCTGGAGAAACACTGGCCCTCGGCTACCTCAAGACCAAGTTCGGCAAACCCGACACACGAGTGAAAGCGATCTGTGGACCAGACTCGGCGGTGGGAGTCGTGATGGCTTCCATCGCGAATTCGTGATGCGCCCGCCCAAAAGTCGCCTTCATCGCTCCGCGTGAAGAGAGCCGAACGCTGAATGACGCTGTTTCTCGGGTATTCGGATCGCGGGTGACTCGGCTGACTTCTCGCGGAGCGATGAAGGCGACTTTTGTCGGTCACGTCAGAGCTACGCTTCCCAACCCATCCGCGCGCGCAAGAAGCCCGGCATTCGAAAATGCCGGGCTTCTGAATTTCATCGTCAGTCGCAATCGGGATAAACCGGTCACGACGATTGTTCATTGCGAATCAGGACCGCGCGAACTCCGCCAGTAATTGTGCTGGCTGAGGAACGAGTCCAAACGCGAACTCGCTTACTTACGGTGCCGAATCTTGCTGCGGTTCTTCCGCTTCTTGCGGCCAATCTTGCGTCGCCCTTTACCCGTCTGCTTGACACCCATTAGCTCTGCACTCCAGTCATCTTTTTATCTCTACGTGAATCCGCCGGAGATGGCTCTCAGCGGGGCGGGGAAGATAGCAGTCTCGTCTCAAACGATCAAGCAACGGCTTTTTCTATCCATTCGCCTGATGCGAGTGGCTCGCTTGACCCTGTTCGGGACGCAACCCAAGATACCGCCGCTTCGGATTTGAGTCAGTTCGACTTCACGGGATGGCACGCAATGCAGACTTCGTTTCGACAGATGCTGATGGCGGGAATGTGGGCTGGATGCAGCTTGGCTTTCGTCGGCTGTGAAGGACAAGTGACGAAAACCGTTCCGAAGGCAGGCGGCACGCTCGCAGCAGCCAAGCCGGCACTGGAAACCACAGACTCACCCACCTCGGAAGAACCTATGCTCACCGTGCAGAACGAACCGTTTGGTCAGACCGAAGCGGGGGACGAAGTGATCCAGTACAGCTTGCGAAACCGGTCGGGGATGAAAGTCGGACTCATCAACTTTGGTGCGATCATTACATCGGTGGAAGTCCCCGACCGTGACGGCAAACTCGCCAATGTGGTCCTCAACTTTCCCGACATCGCCGGCTATCAAGAGAACAACCCGTACTTCGGCGGTGCCTGCGGCCGGTTTGCCAATCGCATCGCGAAAGGAAAGTTCTCGCTCGACGGTACCGAATACAGCCTCTTTCTGAACAACGGCACCAACACGCTGCACGGCGGCAAAGTCGGCTTCATGAAAAAGGTCTGGAAGGCTGCGCCGTTTCAGAACGATGACGCCACCGGCGTGAAGTTCACTTACACCAGCCCCGATGGTGAAGAAGGTTATCCCGGCGAGTTGAAGTCGGTCATTACGTACACGCTGACCGATGCCAACGAGTTGAAGATCGAATACGTCGCCACGACCGACAAGCCGACGGTGCTGAACCTGACCAATCACGCTTACTGGAACTTGGCCGGTGCCGGAAGCGGACTGATCGTCGATCACGAACTGACACTCTCGTGTTCGCAGTTCCTCCCGGTCGATGAAACGGGAATTCCCAGTGGTGAACTGGCTGCCGTCGCGGGAACCTGCATGGACTTCCTCAAGCCGGAAAAGATCGGCACTCGCATCACTGAGCCGGTCAACGGAGCCGGTGGCTACGACCACTGCTATGTCGTTGATGGCACGGCGGGCGAACTGCGCCCAGCCGCTAAAATCGTCGAACCGACCTCGGGCCGAGTCATGGAAATCTCCACGACCGAACCGGGCATCCAGTTCTACACGGGCAACTTTCTCGAAGGGACGCCTGCCACGGGCAACGCTCCCAAGCACGGCGCGTTCTGCTTGGAGACGCAGCACTTTCCCGACTCACCGAATCGCCCCGAATTCCCCACGACACGCCTCAACCCCGGTGAGACCTATCGCCACACGACGGTCCACAAGTTCTCGGTCGCGAAGTAAGTGTGTTTGTTTCACCGCGTGGGCAGCCTGTTGAAAAACGTAGATTAGGCGGCTCGCCTGCTCGTGGTTCGCTAAGAAGCCACAGGAGAGGCCGTCTGCGCTACGGTTTTTCAACAAGCGCTTATCGAAGCGAAGTGCCTGTCTCCAGCGTGAGAGCCGCCCATGCCCGGTGCCGAGCAGTATCTGAAGCCGTCGGTCATCCGAAATGTGGCGCGGCTCGATTTGCGGGCGCGGTTCATTGTCGAGGGCTTTCTCACCGGACTTCACGCCAGCCCGTTTCAAGGGTTCAGCGTCGAGTTCAGCGAGCATCGTCGCTACCAACAGGGTGACGACCCGAAGGACATCGACTGGCTGGTCTTCGCCAAGACCGACCGTCTCTACGTGAAGAAGTATCAGGCCGAGACCAACATCTCGGGCTACGTCCTGATGGACCTGTCCGAAAGCATGGGCTACACGTACCGGCAAGAGCTGACCAAGTTCGACTACTGCACGTGCTTGGCCGCCGCGCTCGCCTACTTGATGATTCACCAGCAAGATCCGATCGGGTTGATGACGTTCGACACGCAACTGCGAACGTGTCTCCCGGCCCGCAGCAAACGGAGTCAGCTCGGCAACATGCTGGCTCTGTTGTCGAAGGCCCGGCCGACGGGAGCGACCGACGTGGCGGGCAACATCCGCCGCATCGCCTCCATGGTGCGACATCGCGGACTGATGATGCTCTTCTCGGATCTCCTCTGCGATCCGAAGCCCGTCCTCGACAGCCTGCACATGCTGCGACATGCCGGTCACGACGTGATCCTGTTCCACGTGTTGGATGAGGCCGAGGTTCACTTCCCCTTCGAGGGCCTCTCCGATTTTGAAGACCCCGAAACGGGCGAGCGACTCGTGGTGGACGCGGCCGGGATTCGCGGAGACTACCTCGGCGCGGTCGAAGAGTTGCGACAGACGTACAAAACCGAGTGCCTCAGTATGGGAGCCGACTACGTGCCGCTCGACACCAGCCTGCCGTTCGACCGCGCGCTGGTCGGCTATCTCTCCCAACGCAAGGCCCGGTTTTGAGCCGCTCGAACTCGTCTGGACCGTTTCTGAGCCTGCCTGTCTAATCCCGCCTCGTTTGAGTCCGATGATTTGGGGTGGCATCTGTGGGCAGTCTTGCGCGTTTGATTCCGTTTGTCTGGCACCTGCGACAGCGATTGATCGCGTCGGCCGGGCTGGCTGCTGTGGCCGCGCTGCTATCCGTGGTTTCGCTGCTGCTCGTCTATCCCGTCGTGAAGTTGTTGCTCGAAGGACAGGGACTGCATGAGTTCGTCGCGGCCGAACGGCAGGCGGCGCAAGGTACGATCGCGGCGGAAACGACTCGCCAACTCGAACTCACAGTGCAGATGAAACAGCTTGCAGGCGAAGGCCACGCCGCCGCGCGGCTTCAAGCTCAAGTCGATTTACGGACGAGCGAGGACGTACTCACTGCGGCTCGATGGAGTGAATGGCAAAACGAGTGGATCGCCTCGACGCTGCTACCGTGGGTTCCGCAGGATGAATTCTCGTTGTTGTCCGCAGTGATGGGAGCCTTGCTGGCCGTCACGATTGTGAAGTGCTGTGCGTCGTACTGGCAGGATGTGTTGGTCGGTTCCATCGTGCAGCGAACGATGCAATCCGTGCGGAAGCGGTTGTTCCGCAGCACACTGAAGCTCGACCAACAAACGCTCGCGCTGGAGACCACGCCGCAATTGATGTCGCGGTTCACGTTCGACCTGCAACAAGTGACGCTCGGTCTGACTTTATTCGGCAGCCTGATGGTGTTGGAGCCGCTGAAGGCACTCTTCTGTGTGGCGTGTGCGCTGCGTGTGAACTGGCGTTTGACAGCCCTGTCTTTCGTCTGTGCTCCGGTCGCGGTGGTTCTCTTTCAAACGTTTGGTCGCGGTTTGAAGCGAGCCAGCGGTCGGCAAATGGAAAGCATGTCACGCGTTTACCGCGTGCTTGATGAGACACTCACGTCGTTCCGCTCAGTCCTCGCCTTTCGCAACGAGCGGCTGCACCGACGACGGCTCGCGAAAGAGCAGCGCGACTACTTCGAGAAGGCGCAGCAGATCGTACGGATCGACGCGCTGGCCAGTCCGTCCGTCGAGTTCCTCGCGACGGTTGCCGTCTGTGCGACCTCGCTTCCGGGCGCATACCTGGTTCTCTACCAGCAGACTTCGATCTTCGGCATCACGCTCTCCTCGACTCCGATGCGGGCGTCGGATCTTGCGCTGCTCTACACGTTGCTGGCCGGGATTCTCGACCCCGCCCGCAAGCTGGCGACGGTCTACTCGCGCGTGAAACGCGCGGCCGCCGCGTGCGATCGCGTCTTCGGTTGGATGGACCGCGCATCACTGCTGACCGTTTCCAAGCAGTCAGCAATGCTTCCTCGACACAACGTCGCGATCGAGTTCGATCACGTCACCTTTCGCTACGCAACGGCCAGTGACGCGAAGGGCCAAACAACCGGCGGTGATTCCGCGAGAGCTCCGGCACTCGACGATGTTTCCGTGCGCATCCCGTTCGGGGCAACCGTCGCCGTTGTCGGTGGCAACGGGTCGGGTAAGTCCACGTTGGTGAACCTGCTGCCTCGCTTTTACGACGCGCAGTCGGGAACCGTTCGCTTGGATGGCGTTGATCTGTGCGAGGCCGGTCTGCGTGACCTGCGTTCCCAAATTGGTGTCGTCACACAGGAGACGTTCCTCTTTGATCGGACTATCGCCGACAACATCGCCTACGGTCGCGCGGGAGCGTCGCGAGCCGAGATCGAAGAGGCCGCGAAACACGCCCGCGTGACCGACTTCGCGCGACAACTGCCCGACGGGTTGGAGACCCACGTTGGTGATCGCGGCCATCGACTTTCGGGAGGCCAGCGTCAACGAGTCGCACTCGCTCGCGCCCTGTTGCGTAACCCGGCGATCCTGATCCTCGACGAAGCCACGTCGGCCGTGGATACTCACAGCGAACAGCTCATCCACGAGACGCTGCGCGAGTTCTCCGTCGGTCGCACGACGCTGATCGTCACGCACGCGATGACGACGACTCTCGTCGAACTCGTCTCGCATGTGCTGGTCATGGATCACGGGCGAGCCATCGCGTTCGGTCGCCACGCTGAGGTTCTGGCGACCTGTCCCGTTTATCAACGCCTGTTCGATGCCCAATCACACCGCCGCGCCGCGTGACTCACCGCCAGTCCGCCTCGCCTATCAACCTCACGCGGACGGCAGTAACACTCACCCGCAGCGTGAGCGAGGAACGCCGCCCCGCTCAGATGTCTCAGTACAGAACACCGCAGTCGGATTTCCATTCGGTCATTGAGGCCCAGACATGAACCTGCATCACGAGTATCTGAGTGCCGTCACGCGGCGGCACTTCTTTGGACAGAGCGGCGTCGGCTTGGGAGCCGTTGCGCTCGCGACGATGCTTCAGCGCGATGGCATCGCGGCTCCGCCGTTGCCTGGCGCGAAGAACCCGCTCGCGCCGAAACAGCCGCCGCTCCCAGCCAAAGCCAAGCATGTGATCTATCTCCACATGGCGGGCAGCCCGACACAGCTCGATCTGTTCGACGACAAGCCCGCGCTGAAGAAATTCAACGGGCAGCCCTGTCCGAAGGAGTACCTTGAAGGGAAGCGGTTCGCGTTCATTCAAGGCGTGCCGAACATGCTCGGTTCACCGTTCAACTTCGCGAAGCACGGTCAGTCGGGATCGGAACTGAGCGAAGTCTGGAAGCATCTTCCCGAGGTGATCGACGACATCGCCATCGTGAAGTCGATGCACACCGAGCAGTTCAATCACGCTCCCGCGCAGCTCATGCTGCACACGGGAACGAACTTGTTTGGCGGGGCCGCCCTCGGTTCGTGGGCGACGTATGGACTCGGCTCACAGAACGAAGACCTGCCCGGCTTCGTGGTCCTGACGAGTGGTGGCAAGACGCCCGACGCGGGGAAGAGTGTGTGGGGGAGCGGCTACCTGCCGTCGATTTATCAGGGAGTCCAATGCCGCTCACCGGGCGATCCGGTGTTGTTCCTCTCGAACCCGAATGGCCTCGACCGCGCGGGGCGTCGCGAGACACTCGATGCCCTCAAAACGCTGAACGAGTTTCAGGCCGAGAAACTCGGCGATCCTGAGACCATCACGCGCATTGCGCAGTACGAACTGGCCTATCGGATGCAGCAGTCAGTCCCCGAAATCATGGACATCTCGAAAGAACCGCAGCACATCCTCGATCTGTACGGCGCGAAGCCCGGCTTCGTCCCCGAGTCCGATGCGGCGAGCGATCCGCGCGTCGTCTACAAGGGGGCCGATGCGGCTCTCGCCAACAATTGCCTCCTCGCGCGACGGCTCATCGAAGCGGGGACGCGGTTCGTTCAGATTTACGATTGGGGCTGGGACCATCACGGCGTCAGTCCCGGCGAACACATCCCGACGATCCTGCCGATCAAAGTGCAGCAGATCGACCGAGCATTGACGGCGCTCATCAAGGACCTCAAACAACGCGGCCTGTTCGACGAGACGCTCATTATTTGGGGAGGTGAGTTCGGACGGACGCCGATGCAGCAGAACAACGCTCCGAACCAGCCGTTCATCGGTCGCGATCATCATCCTCACGCCTTCACGATGATGCTGGCAGGAGGCGGAATCAAAGGGGGCCAGACGTACGGCAAGACCGACGACATCGGCTACTACATCACCGAGAACCCGATGGACGTGCGCGACCTGCAAGCGACGATCCTGCACCTGCTGGGACTTGATCCCTTCAAGCTGACGTACAACTTTCAGGGCCTCGACCAACGCCTGATCGGTGCGGAAGGAAAGGCCAAGCTGCACCCGGCGTTGCTGGCGTGAGTGGCTTTGAGGTCTCTCGCAGCTCGCACGGCCTCGTACTACTAGTTCCCGAAATGTTGTCGGGCCGCGCGCATTGGGATTGTCTGAAAGTAGCCTTCGTCGCTCCGCGAGAAGAAAGCCGATTGGGAGTGGGCGATGATGATGCCAATCCCTGTCCGGATCACACTCCGCTTCCTTCACGCGGAGCGACGAAGGCTACTTTTGCGACCAAAGTTCGCATCGCTTCACCGCGTGGGCAACGCCCGGCGCGTCGCGCGATGATTGAGATTGCGTTGCCGCGCGGGGCGTCGCCCACGCGGTGAAACGAGCCATAGAGCGTGACGTGCGAAGTCACATCACGCCGCGTCTTGACCATCGAGCAACTCTTGGATCACACGCACCAGCTCCGGGTACTGAAACGGCTTCTCAAGGAATCGTTCACGCTGATTGGCGACAGCCGGTCGATGCGTCCCGATCAGGACTCGCGGCGCTGCGTGCCACATTGAGTCTGCAAACTGCGAGTCCGACTCGCCATCAAGGTCGATCACGACAACTTCAGGCTGCGAAGACCTGACCGACAGCGACGCCTGTCGCTGGTTGCGGCTGCGTCCGACCGAGGTGCCTCGCGGTTCGAGGACCGCCTTGAGAACGGTCTCCGTGTCGGAGGATTCGTCGATCACGAGTACGCGCGGCGATGAGTTCACTCGGCCGTCCTTGCCTTGCGGAGGGAAGGCGATCCGTGTGACAGACCGCCTCAATTTGACGAGCCAGTCCTTTGGCTCGCCGGTGGGGGCGGGACTTTAGTTGGAAGCGAAAAACGTGTCAAAACCAAGTTCTCACAGCGAGAACCAGAATGCCAAAGCTGATGTGACCGACAGAACTCGATGTAGAGTGGGCCAGCGCTCGAAGCGAACTTGTCCGCCCCTGCATCTTGGTTCATCCGACCTCTGTCAGCCACGCCAAACCTCTCACCCTCGCTGCGGATTGACGCCAAACGAAAAAAGCCCCGGCTGTGGTGACAACCGGGGCTTCTCGTTTCAATCATTATTCGGTCACTTCAAGCGGCCGCTGGCCATCAACTTGCTGGCGTTGCCGGCTTGGCCGAACGAGATCATGCGAGCCATGCAGACCTGCTTCATCGCTTCGCGAGCGGGCTTGAGGTAGTCGCGCGGATCGAACTTCTCGGGCTCCAGTTGCAGGATCTTGCGGATCGCGCCGGTGATCGCCATGCGGCAGTCGGTATCGACGTTGATCTTCCGCACACCAAACTTGATCCCGCGCTGAATCTCTTCGACGGGGACGCCGAATGTCTGCTTCATCTTGCCGCCGAACTGATTGATGATGTCTTGCAGTTCTTGCGGCACCGACGAGCTGCCGTGCATCACGAGATGCGTGTTTGGCAGACGGCGGTGAATTTCTTCGATCCGCTTCATGGCGAGGACTTCGCCGGTCGGCTTCGCGTCGAACTTGTAGGCTCCGTGGCTGGTGCCGATCGCGACGGCGAGGGCATCGACCTTGGTGGCCGCAACGAATCGCTCGGCCTCTTCCGGATCGGTCAGCAGTTGATCGTGTGAGAGCTTGCCCGACGCTCCGTGACCGTCTTCCGCTTCCCCTTCACCCGTATCGAGCCGACCGAGGCAACCGAGTTCCCCTTCGACCGAGACGTTCCGCGCGTGAGCCAGCTTGACCACTTCCAGCGTCACGGCGACGTTGTAGTCGAAGTCGGCGGGCGACTTGCCGTCTTCCATCAGCGACCCGTCCATCATCACCGAGGTGAAGCCGTTATCCATCGCGCTGATGCAGGTCGAGGGACTGTTGCCGTGATCCTGGTGCATGACGATCGGAATCTGCGGATAGAGCTCGACGGCAGCGAGCATCAAGTGGCGGAGGTAGTTGTCTTGCGAGTACGACCGCGCGCCGCGCGACGCCTGCACGATGCAAGGCGAGTTCGTCTCTTTGGCTGCCTCCATGATCGACTGGATTTGCTCCATGTTGTTGACGTTGAACGCTGCCACGCCGTAGTTGTTTTCGGCGGCGTGATCGAGCACGGTGCGAAGCGGTACCAAAGGCATTGTCGAATCTCCCGACAGAACATCTGTCTGCGTATTGAGGTCTCGCGCCGCAGGCCCTCCACGTTGGAAAGACTGCTGGACACGATCAAGAAGTGAGCGGCGTCCAAGAGGTTAGCGGCTGCATCCTCGCTCGGCAAAGTCATCGCCGCGAAACTGCGACGGCTTCGGTTAAATGGACTCAACGCATCAGAGCCTGCTATCCGATGCCTGTGGGGTGAGCTACGATCAGTCCGCTGCTGGTTTTTCCGCCCGATCCCCTGCCCGGAAGCTTCGCGATGTCACGCACTGCGATTGCGTTCACGATTGTTGTAGGGCTGCTCGTTGTTGCGAGTGGCCGCTGGTCCGAGACCGCTGTTTGGATGTCGGCCACGTTCGCTGAAGACGCACCGGCGCGAGTGGCTGCGGCAGACAAGTCCGCCGGCGCGGCGGTCGAAGTGGCTACTCAAGTTGCAGCGATCTCATCGCCAGCCACAACAAAGCCCGTGTTGTTCGAGACGCATGTCCGGTCGATCCTCAAGGCGCACTGTTGGCAGTGTCATGGCGACGAAGAGCAGCCTGAAGGGAAGTTGGACTTGAGGCTCGTGCGGTTGATGAGCAAGGGGGGCGAGTCTGGACCCGCAATTATGCCGAGCCAGCCGGACGCGAGTCTGCTATTCAAACGAGTCCTCGCCGACGAGATGCCCCCCGGTAAAAAGAAGATGCCTGCTGCCGAGAAGGCCGTGTTGCGCGAGTGGCTGGTGCAAGGAGCCAAGACCGCGCGGGCCGAACCTGACACAGTCCCGAGCGACAGCCAATGGACTGAGGAAGAGCGGACGCATTGGGCCTTTCAACTCGTCGTGAAGCCGCCGGTCCCGACGGTCGCTCGCCCCGAGTTGGTCGCATCGCCGGTCGATGCTTTTCTGTTGAAACAGCTTGCGACCGTAGGGTGGGACCAGCGGCGCTTCGCCACGCCGGCGCACCAAGAAGTCTCCACGCGATCCGATGGTGGGCCGGCGCTCGAAGCGAGCTTGTCCCACCCTACAGATTCCCGCCCGTCCAACCCAACTCACGCACCGCTCAGCTTCTCGCCACAAGCCGACCGGCTGACACTGTTGCGGCGAGTTCACTTCGACTTGCTCGGTGTCCCGCCGACGCCCGAGTTGGTCGAGCAGTTTGTGAACGACTCCGCGCCGGATGCGTGGGAGCGGTTGCTCGACGAGCTGCTCGATTCGCCTCGTTACGGAGAGCGTTGGGGACGGCATTGGCTGGATGTCGCGGGCTATGCCGACAGCGACGGGTATCGTGAGGAAGACCATGTCCGACCGTGGGCCTTCAAGTACCGCGACTATGTGGTCGCCGCCTTCAACGGTGACATGGCCTTCAACCGGTTTGTCGTCGAACAACTGGCGGGCGATGAACTGCTGACGCCGCCGTATCCGCACCTGACTCGTGAACAGCAAGACTTGCTCGCGGCGACCGGCTTCCTGCGGATGGGGCCGGACGGAACGGTGAGCGGGCCTGAGCAAGAGGTCGCGCGGAATGAGGTCGTGGCCGAGACAATCAAAATCACATCGACCGCGCTGCTCGGCTTGTCGGTCGGTTGTGCGCAGTGTCACTCGCACCGGTACGACCCGATCTCACAGGTCGATTACTACCGCTTCCGGGCGATGTTCGAACCGGCTTACGACTGGAAGAACTGGCGTGCGCCGGGCAGTCGTCTGGTCAACTTATGGTCCGCCGCCGATCACGAACAAGCGGCAGCCGTCGCGAAAGAAGTGCAGGCTGAAGAGGTGAAGCGGCTCGACGAATACAAAGTCCTCGTCTCTGAGACATATGCGAAGGAACTTGAAAAGATCGACCCCGAATGGCGTGAAGCGGCCCGCCTCGCTCACGAGACGCCCGAGAAAGAACGGACCGAACAACAGAAGGAGATCGCCAAACAGTTCCCGTCGCTCAACGTGAACAACGGCACGATCTCGCTCTTCGAGCCGGCCAAGTCCACTGCAATCGAGTCCAAGTACACGAAGCTCAAAGCGGACATCAACGCGAAGCGGCCGAAGGACGATTTCGTCGCGTGTCTGACCGAACCGCCGGGCCATCTCCCGCCGACGGTCCTCTTCTTTCGAGGCGACATCAAGCAGCCGCGCCAGACCGTGACACCCGCCGAATTGAGCGTCCTCGCCGCCGTGCCGGTTGAGATTCCAGTCGATGACCCCCAAGTACCGACCTCGGGACGGAGGCTCGCCTACGCGAGGCATCTCACCAACGAAAAACATCCGCTCTTGAGCCGCGTCTTCGTGAACCGCGTCTGGATGCACCACTTCGGACGCGGTCTGGTCGCGACGCCCGCCGACTTCGGAACTCAAGGCGAACGTCCGTCACACCCCGAGCTACTCGATTGGCTCGCGTCCGAGTTCATTTCGTCCGGCTGGCAGGTCAAGAAGCTGCATCGCCTGTTGCTGACATCGACCGCATATCGCCAGACCTCAACGCGCACCGACGCTCTTCAAACCATCGACCCCGACAACCGACTCCTCGCGCGCATGTCGGTGCGACGCTTGGAAGCAGAAGCCATTCGCGACGCGATCCTCGCGGTCTCAGGACGACTCAGCGACAAGCAGTTTGGCCCGGCGATCACGGTCCTGCCCGATGCCGATGGCCAAGTGATCGTCGGCTCGGGCGAGCGCGATGGCAACGGCATCCTGATCGGCAAACAAGACGGCTTCGGCGAGAACGAGTTCCGCCGCAGCCTCTACATCCAAGTCAGACGCTCGATGCCGCTCGGCATGTTGGAGCCATTCGATGTCGCCAACACCGCCCCCAACTGCGAACGCCGCACGTTCAGCACGGTCGCCCCGCAGTCGCTGCTCCTGATGAACAACGACATCCTCATCAAGCAGTCGGAAGCCTTCGCTCGCCGAGTCGAAGAGTCCTCCGCTGATCCCGTCGCCCGCATCCACCGCGCTTGGCAACTCGCCTACGGCCGAACCGCCAACGAAACCGAAACGACTCGCGCCACAACGTTCCTCGCGTCACAACAAACGTACTTTGAAGAAGCCATCGGCAAACTGGCGGAAGCGGAACGCCCAAAGCAACTGGCAC
Source organism: Schlesneria paludicola DSM 18645 (assembly GCA_945862235.1). GTDB lineage: Bacteria > Planctomycetota > Planctomycetia > Planctomycetales > Planctomycetaceae > Schlesneria > Schlesneria paludicola_A. The sequence goes on along the minus strand of CAMAYU010000013.1, from coordinate 8,093 downwards.
CAACAACCCGCGCGATGTCGCTGCTTTGCCAAGCACTGATCTGCTCAAACGGGTTTTTGTACGTGGATTGAGTTTTCATTGGGATATGTTTGAAGTCGCACGGCCAGCGTTTACTCCGAAGGAGTTCCGTCACAAAGCCAAGGGTTGCCGCGCGTCGCGGCTACCCTGGGGCGAGGTTGCACTCGCCACCTACCCTGAAAGGGTTGCGTCATGAGAGACCGGGAAATGGCGGAATCCGGTTGGGGTACGTAACTCATTCAGCCGTTCACCCGGGGTAACTCGCTTCGCTCGCAACCCCGGGCGGTGAGACGAAACTCCTTCGGAGTAATGACGACCGAGCACCAAATCACGCGAACCCTGCTCGCTCGACAATCTTCGCACTAGGCGACGAAACGTGAGTCGTACAGAGAACGCAGATCAAAATAAGAATTGGGAACACTGATTCTCGCTGATCTCTTCAAGTAGGAAAGACCATGCACTCACGACGACACTTTCTTCAGCAGCAAGCCTTCGGACTCGGTTCGTTCGCTTTGGCGACCTTGATGCAGCGTGACGGTCTGTTGGGTGCTCCGGCCAAGCCGGCGTTGGAGCGGCCCCAGTATGACTTGTTGCCGAAGCAGCCTCCGAAACCGGCACAGGCGACGGCGATGATTTCGATGTACATGCAGGGGGGGCCGAGTCACATCGACCTGTTCGACCCGAAGCCCGAGATCACGAAGCGGCATCTCCAGAAGTTCGATGGTGAGATCAAATACGACAACGCGGCCGAGTCGAGTGCCAAGCTGTTCGGCTCGCCGTGGAAGTTCGAGCAACGCGGCGAGTGCGGGATGGAATTGAGCGAACTCGTCCCGCATCTGGCTCGCGTGGCGGACGACGTCTGTCTGATTCGGTCGATGCACACGGGGGTCAACAATCACGGGCAGTCGCTGTATGCACTCAGTTCGGGACGCATCAACGCGGGTCGACCGTCGCTCGGTTCGTGGCTGACTTATGGCCTCGGCAGCGAGAACGCCAACCTCCCCGCTTACGTCGTGATGACCGATCCGGGCGGACTGCCTGTGCTGGGAACCGACATGTGGACGAACGGCTTCCTGCCATCGCTCTATCAGGGAACGGTCATCCGCCCGCGTGAGCCGCGGATTCTGAACCTCGACCCGCCACCGCAGTTGGCGGGAGTCCCGCAGGAACGGTTCCTCGGACTGCTCGGCGAATTGAACCTCGAGCATATGGAGCGGCATCCGAGTGAGAACGACCTCTCGGCTCGCATCGCCAGCTATGAACTGGCCGCTCGCATGCAGACCGCCGCGAAAGAGGCACTCGATCTGTCGCAAGAGACCGCCGCCACCCAGGACATGTACGGACTCAACGATCCGAAAACGAAGGACTGGGCGTCGCGATGCCTCATCGCGCGGCGACTCGTCGAACGAGGAGTGCGCTACGTTCAAATCTTCTCGGGGACACAAAACTGGGACCATCACGGCAACATCACGACGGCACTGCCAGCTCAATGCTTGAGAACCGACCAACCGTGCGCGGCTCTCGTCGCGGACCTCAAACAACGCGGGCTGCTCGACGAAACGCTCGTCCACTGGGGCGGCGAGATGGGGCGCCTGCCGGTCGTTCAAAATGAGAAGAGCATCGGCCGCGATCACAACACGTACGGGTTCAGCATGTGGCTGGCTGGTGGCGGCATGAAGAGCGGCCACGTCCACGGAGCGACTGACGATTTCGGAGTCCACGCGGTGAAAGACATCGTCAATCACTTCGACTACCACGCAACCCTCATGCACCTCTTCGGTCTCGACCCGCAACAACTCACGTACCGTAGGCCGACGGGGGAAGCGACGCTGCTTGACGGCCAAGCGGGGCAGATCGTGAAGGGGATATTGAAGAGGGACGTGGTGTGAGTGCAACGCCGCCCCAATGCCCGCCCATACCTCACGCGGCCCGCAGTGACACTAACCCGAAGCGTGAGCGAGGAACGCCACACATCTCTTCCTTTACACTTCGGCTGAGTGCCTCGCAGTGACAAATGTGTTACTCCGGGCTGCATACGGTTGCAAATCAATCCGCCCGCAATTGAAAACAGCGATGACCCTGCGATCGCAGTACCGCGAATTGACATTCCCGAAATCGGCTCGTACCCTCTCGCCGCGTCGAGGTCGTCCGTTACCGGTAAACCTCTGCCGCTCACCGCCCGGTGAAAAAGCTCATTTGTCTCCGTAGCTCAATTGGATAGAGCGTCGGCCTCCGAAGCCGAAGGTTGCTGGTTCGACTCCAGCCGGGGACATTTTCTTCAAAGTCTGCCGAATCCTGTAGTTAGGATACCTACCCGCGTCGGGTAGTGCGGCCAAAATGCCTGTGATTCCTCAGTATTGTACTGAGGAATCCGGGATGAGGTGTCGCACATGCCACGCAAGTCAGGAAGTATTCCGGCCTATTCTCTGCACCGCAGCTCGGGGCAGGCCATCGTTCGGATCGCCGGACACGATCATTACCTGGGTCTCCACGGTTCGCCAGAATCTCGCGAGAAGTATGATCGGCTGATCGCCGAATGGCTGTCCAAGGGTCGCCAACCGATTGCGGTGACAGTGACTCCCGAGTGCGGTTTGCTCATCAACGAACTCCTGCTCAAGTTCGTGGATCATGCCGAGCGGTACTACGTGCTCGATGGCGAGGTCTCCAAGGAAGTCGTGAACCTCAAGCTCGCGCTGCGTCCCGTCAAGAACTTGTACGGCAGCACACAGGCCAAGGACTTCGGGCCAAATGCTCTCAAGGCTGTCCGTGAGCACATGGTTGAAGGGCAGAAGCTATGCCGTAAGGAAGTCAACAAACGGATTGGCCGAATCAAGCGAGTCTTCAAATGGGCCGCTTCGGAAGAACTGATTCCTCCGAGTGTGTTTGAGGGGTTGAGGACCGTCGATGGCCTGCGCATGGGGCGGACTACGGCCCGCGAGAACCCTCCCGTCAGACCCGTGGACGATCAGCGGGTGGATGCGACGCTCCCGTTTCTATCCCCCCACGTCGCCGCGATGGTTCAATTGCAACGCATCACTGGGATGCGTCCGGCTGAAGTCACGATCATGCGCCCGTGCGACATCGACTCCAGCGGCGACGTTTGGGTCTATCGCCCGTCCCAACACAAGACGAGTTACCTGGGTGTCAAAAAGGAGGTTCCGCTTGGGCCACGCGCTCAGGAATTCATCCGGGCGTTCCTGACACGGTCGAGTGACGCCTACCTGTTCTCGCCTGTGGAAGCGGAGGAGTGGCGAAACGGTCATCGTGTCGTCGCCCGTGATCCGAACCGCAAGACCAAGGTGTATCCGTGCGAACTGAAAGCACGCGAGAAACGAAAAGCAGCGGCGAAGCGGCGTCCGTCCAAACGTCCCAAGCGAGACCACTACGACACGGCTTCGTACCGCCGCGCAATCAAGTACGGCATTGTGAAGGCCAGAGCGAACGGGGTGCAGATTCTAAGCTGGCATCCCCACCAGCTGCGGCATTCGCGTGCAACCGAAGTCCGTCGCCAGTACGGTGTGGAGGGTGCCCAAGTTGCCTTGGGGCACGCACGCGCCGATGTCACCGAAATCTATGCGGAGCGCAACTTCGGGTTGGCGACCCGGATCGCGAAGGAGTGTGGCTGAAGATCGTGTTCGCCTTTATTTGGAATTTACGATGACTGATGCCGCCCGAAGAGATGAGTCTGACTCCAACCTGTCGGCTTTCAGATTGGGTGTGTTTGCCAACGAGTTCCTATGGAACCTCGATCAAGCGGTTGTGGCCGACAGCGAACCCCATCGCCGGGTCGCGTTGGGGCTTGTCCAACGTTTGGGAGCTATTGGAGCGATCTTTACCGGGATGAGAACCGATGCGCCGCTGCAGGACTTCTTGAAGGGGGCTAGAGAGCATCTCCCTGACAGAATGACGGGAAATTACAGTGTGTGGTTTAGCGACTTGCTCCTCGCCGGTGAAGAAGATGGAGATGGCATAAACGCAGGGGAGTTGTGGTACAGCAATTTCGGTGTTCGTAGTGAACGGGAGAAACTGCTGAAGGTCATCGTTGACTCAACACTGTCAACGACTCAGCAACGTCAGTGGTTTTTGTTGGGGTTGTTGATCGACTCCGGTCGGCATCCTCCAGACACCGGTAGCCACCTCTACAAGTTCAATCCACCGCGGGATCGGCGCCACGTCGTCCCCGTGAATTCGCAATCTATTGTTACCAACGACGATGAAGATGAAGATGAACCGGAGTTGCCGCCGTTACGGGTGCTCGAGCCGGGCGAACTGCGACCGGGAAGAGACTGGTGGCGAGAAGTGGTTGGACTAAGTGAGCAAGTGAAGGTGCCATGCAATTTCGTAGAGCCGGATCTGTCAACAGCCTCCTCCATTGTCAATGCCGTGATGCAGATGATCGAGAATACCAGCAAAGCTATCGCCGCTCCACGGCCGGATGCACTTCCTCTAGTGATGACCAGACCTGCACCCCTGCTTGACCCACCAGCGAACGATGTGGAGAAACACGGCCTTTGGGAATTCGTTGCAGGGAAAGTCCGCTTTCGTGAAGGAGAATGGCACAAATTGACTCCAATTCCATGGGGTATATTGAAATGCCTCGCGGCCAACCGTTACCCAGTTTCCCGCATGCAACTGATTGAGGCCGGCTGGAAGGGTGACACTAACACTGACGATAATGCTGTCCGGACTGCTCTCACACGGCTAAGAAAAAGGCTTTCCGAATTCGTTAAACTCGAAAAAGGCGAGAGCCCCATCAATTCGGTGCCTACGCCTCATGGCGATCATCAAGAATTACACGAATCTCTCCGTCTGACGGACCCTGTAACGTCGACGTAACTCGTGTAACCAAGATGTCGCTGTCACGAAATCCTAGCGTAACGCGCTGTCATTAAAATCCTGCGAACCAGCCCATTCCGGGCCGGACAATCACAGGAGATCATAAGTGACAGCAGCCCTTCTCGACGCGCCTCGCCTCTCAATGAGTGAGGTCGCACGTCACCTCGGCGTCCACACAAGCTCAGTGTGGAGATGGAAACTTCGCGGCTCAGGTGGACGCAAGTTGCGCACATTCTTGGTAGGCGGTCGGCGCTACATCTTGGTTGCCGACCTCGAAGCCTTCCTCGCCGCTGGTCAGGAGCCGCTCGATCGAGAGGCTAAGGCCAGTTCCCCGAACGCTGACCGCGCCACGGCTGCGGAAGCCGCGCTAACTAATCGCGGCATCTGAGCGGATACGTCAGCGGAAGCGAGACAAACGCCTCGCCCCTTCTCCTTCAGCCATCGGAGCCTCGGCACAGCCCGCTGGAACTGAAGTAGTTGAGTTCGCGCAAATCAACAGGTCGGAGTGAAGACCAAGCGTGATCAGACAGCCATCACGCTCGAACCGTCACTAGCCCACTAACACAAGGAGCAATTCAGTCATGCCGTTCACCGCCGAGCTAACCCGATTCCAGGCGGATTTACCTCCACCCGCACATGTCAGGTCACGCGTCGTCCGTTCCGCGTCCATCAGTAGGCCGCGCGCAGCAAGCGTTTTACCAATGGCAAGGCCCCGCTTGAACGGGGCCATTGCCGAATCCTCAAAGGACTCTTTCACTATGAATAATGATACCCTCGGCGACAGCGCCACGCAAATTGTCGATTGGCTCCAAAAACTGGTCGAACCGAATTCGACCATCGAGATTCGGGTGCTGTACGACAGGCGCTCGCCTGTCATTCGCCACTACTCCTCGGATGATCTGCTGGCGATGGCGAGTGAGTCCATTAAGCTCAGCGAAGATGCGAAGGGTGTCTATTTTCTGATGAACCCACTCCCCGCAGAGTGGGGTGGCTCGCCAGCAACGGACAAGGACATTCTAAGGCGAAGGTGGCTGCTGATCGACTGTGATCCAAGTCGCGAGGGGACGGTGTCATCAACCGATGACGAAAAGGACGCGGCTCGTGCAAAAATGGTTGAGGTCGAAACGTACCTATCTGGTCTTGGGTGGCCGGTTCCGCTCATTGCCGACAGTGGGAACGGCTCCCATCTGCTGTATCGGATCGACCTGCCCGGTGAAGATGGCGGACTTGTACATCGAGTGCTGAAGGAATTGGCCCGCCGGTTCAACGATGAGGACGTGAGCATCGATACGAAGGTGGCCAACGCCTCACGCATCTGCAAGCTCTACGGCACGCGTGCCGCGAAGGGTGAGCACACCGCCGACAGGCCGCATCGGTTGTCGAAGATCATCGCGATCCCTGAACAATTTGAAGTTGTGTCGGCCGCGATGTTGGAGAAGCTCGCGGGTGAAGGTGACGCGCAGCAAGCGACGACTGGCCAGCCTGCTCCCCGTCCGCCTGCTGCCGCTGATCGTGTTTCGTACCCCGATGCCATCGAACAGGCTCGGAAGTATCTGGCCAAGATGGATGCGAGCGTTGAAGGGAACAAAGGATCGGACCGGCTCATCAAAGCCGCGTCGGTGCTGGTCAACGATTTCGCTCTGAGTGACGGTGAGGCATTTGACCTGCTGATGACCGAGTTCAACCCGCGCTGCCGACCGCCGTGGTCAGATGATGGAGTCCGCCGCAAGATCGACGAGTCCCGAAAGAATCCTCCTAACCGACCTGCGAAGGGACAGGGAGCGGTCGCTGGAAGCACGCCGGTCGTCGTGCTACGCGATGAGACGACGAACTTGATCGACGAGTCATGGCCTGCGGCGATTGATCCTGCCGCGTTCTACGGGGTGGCAGGCGACATCGCGCGAAAGATCGAACCGCACACGGAAGCCGATCCTGTGGCCATCCTGATTCAGATTCTCGTCGCTGTGGGCAACGTGGTTGGCAGAAGGGCTTATTTTCAGGTTGAAGCGACGCGGCACTACGCGAACTTGTTCACCGTGATCGTTGGCGCGTCGTCCGTCGCTCGCAAAGGGACGGCCGGAGATCATGTGCGCCGTGTCGTGAAACTAGTGGACGAAGTGTGGGATGCAACTCGAGTAATGAGCGGTCTCGCATCTGGTGAAGGTTTGATTTGGAATGTTCGCGATCCGATCAACAAAAAAGAGCCCGTTCGCGAAGGTGGCAAGACCAGTGGCAGGGTCATTGAGTACCAACAGGTGATTGCCGACGAAGGGATCGCAGACAAGCGTCTACTGGTCTTTCAGACTGAATTTGCGGCCCTGATGAAGGTCATGGCCCGTGACTCGAACACCCTCTCGGAAATCACGAGGCAGGCATGGGATTCGGGCAAACTGCAAACGGCCGCGAAGAATCAACCTGCTAATGCCACGGACGCACACGTGAGCCTTATCGGGCATATCACTGCGGCCGAACTTCGTGACGTGGCGAGCCAGACGGATCTGGTCAACGGGTTTGCCAACCGATTCTTGTGGTGTTGTGTGCAGCGATCCAAAATGCTGCCCGATGGGGGAAATGTAGATCAGGTGAATTTCGATCTGGAGATTGCGAGACTCAAAGCGGTTGTCGAGTTCGCGTCGATTGAACGAGATGTCCGCCGCGACAATGATGCCGCTGCCGAATGGCGTCGCCTTTATCCGGGCCTGAGTGCCGATCGTCCCGGTGCTGCCGGGGCGATCTGTAATCGTGGTGCGGCACAAGTAGTGAGATTATCGCTGCTGTACGCTTTACTCGACCAATCGCCTGATGTGACGGCCAAACATCTCCACGCTGCCATCGCGGTGTGGAACTATTGCGAGGCTTCGGTGAAGCACATCTTCGGCCACAGCCTGGCCAATCGAACGGCCAATTCGGTTCTGAACGCATTGAAGGGAGTCGGGGAGTCGGGGATGGGTCGGAGCGACATCAGCAACCTACTGGGTAGGAACAAGTCCAAGTCTGAAGTGGATGCCGCCTTGCAAGTGCTCTACACCTCGAAGCTGGCTCGCCGGGATACGACTCCCACGGCCGGTCGTCCTGTTGAAACATGGTACGCGATCGCATAACCAAACGGCCCTTCTTTCGTCTCTTTCGTTTCTTTCGTAGCCCTGTGGTTTCACAAACTCATGGCAGATTGTGACGCCCTGCCTTCCAAGGGAGCAATCATCCCGGCAGATTGCTCAGACGAAGGAGCCAGAGAACTG
>CAMAYU010000012.1 GCA_945862235.1 Schlesneria paludicola DSM 18645 | reverse complement strand
ACGCACACGATGCGCTACCACGCTCATTACCACACGTCCGGCACAGGCCATGTCTACCAAGGGCGGTTCAAGAGTTTTCCCATTCAAGACGACGCTCACTTTTTGACCGTATGTCGGTATGTCGAGCGGAACGCGCTGCGAGCGGAGCTGACTGCTCGCGCCGAAGACTGGCGTTGGGGTTCGCTGTGGCGCTGGCAACAATCCGTTGAGCCGGTTCCGGCCTTGCTGTCTCCGTGGCCGATCCCGCGTTCTCCCCATTGGTTGGCGCGCGTCAATGAACCGCTGACAGACCGCGAGTTGATCGCACTCCGCCGTTCGGCTCAGCGAGGCAGCCCATTCGGTGACTCCGCTTGGATCGAATCCACCGCGCAACGCCTTGGACTCGCTCCCACGATTAACCCGCGCGGTCGTCCGCAGGTCCGCTTCAATGGCAAGTCAGACAACGACGACGCCTGACCTCTGCGTACTTTTCTATGGCCGAGTGAGGTACCAACGGTTCACTTTGGGCTCCGCGAGAAGTGACGTAGGGTGTGTGGAGTCTTCGGAACACACCAGATCGGCACCGTCCATGGTGTGTTCCGAAGACTCCACACACCCGACCGAACAGCCCAAAGGGCGTGGTGACTGGAATCGGGCGTCTTCGACCGCCCCCAGCACAGCGCGATCACCGGCACGGCACTGGGAGGCTCGAAGACTCGACCCCAGCCACACTTTTCACGCTCAGTCCTGGCCGAGACGCTCGCGACGTAAGTGGTTGGAACGCTCAAATGGGTGTTTTGACGTAACTGGTTGTCAGGAAAGAGAAAACCTGACATCCAAATGCTGGCGCAGCGTTGCGGCGGCTCCGTGGAGTCGGTGCCGGAGCCAAAATGACGCCATTTTGGCTCCGCCGAGTCGTCATCGGAGCCAGACGCATGCTGCGCCACTGATCTGAAGGCGGTCACATCAGCGACGCAGCATTCGTTTAGCTCTCACGGAGGGTCCACGGAGCCAAAATGGCGTCATGTCGGCGCGACGCTCGACTCCAGCCTGCTGACGTAACGCTGTTTCTACACCACTTACGACAATTCGGAGTCGCCGCAGCGGTGTGCAATGGGGGCCTCCCAGCCCCCAACTCGGCCGAGCGATCTTGGCGGCATTTCCACCGGCATGGGCGGGGTGGCCTTGCTCGATTCAGAACTCAGAGGCTATCCGGAAAGAAAAGGCTTGTTTTCAGGGTGCCACGGTCACGGCTTGGCGTGGCCGTGCTTCGATTGTAGCGAAGACACGGCCACGCCAAGCCGTGACCGTGGCACCCAACTCAATACCTGCGTAACTGTTATGGGCACGCTAATTCTCGGATAGCCGCTCAGGTGAGCAGTGCCATCTGCTTCGGAGTCTTCGGAGAAGCCGAATTCTTCGCGGCGCGGCTGTCATCTTGAATAGGACTGCTCGTTGGCACTGCTGCTCCGGGGGTTCCGAAGCGGTGGCACGGGACACCGGGGTTGCCCATTCGTGGCGTGTTGACGGGGTGGTGGCTGGGTCTGGCGGCTTTGCGGAATGCTTGGGATCGGCGACGTGATTTGTTTTTCAGTCTCGGGGCAAATACTGCGCTCCTGACTCGGCCAACTGTCGGCGGAACCCAAGTAACGGCTGTTGGTGTCGCATTGGGCCAATGCCAGTGTGGATGTTGGACGGCCAGCATTTGTTCGCGGTGACGGTCACACGACCGTAGTCGTGGGCTGGCTTCACTCAAATACCCAAGGCCATCGCCTGTTGAGCGTAAGGTGGGACAAGTTCAGTTCGAGCGCCGGCCCATCAACTGAAAACGTCGAGAATTCATGGTGGGCCGGCGCGGCGAAGCGCCGCTGGTCCCACCCCTACGGTCTTTGAAAGCAGGACGGGCAAGAGTGTCCATCCCACAATGATCACCTCACCAGATAGTTCTTCCCGCGCAGCTTGATGAGGAGTTGTTCGTCCACACGCTGCTGGCTGAGGATTTGGTTCTCGGCCAGTGTGTTGGCGTTGATGAGGGCGAAGTAGGGGTCGGTGTAGCGATCGACGACTTCGATGTTGGCTTTGTCTTTGTCGAGATCGAGGTCGGCCGTTTCGGGAGTGACTACGATCTGTTGTTCGGCCTTGTCGGCGGGGCCGGAGGCGACGCCGGAAGTCTTGGATTCGGACAGCCTGCGTGCGTAGACCGCTTGGTTGCCGTACTGCCTCACCGAGTCAGCGGCGACCTCTTTGTCGGTCTTCGCGTCGCGGTAGGTGTTCGAGGCGACGCCGCCTCCAAATCCGGCCGGTTGACCGGCGGACGGTGCGGCTGCGGGAAGAGCCTTGGCGGAGGACGCGGCATTCGTGGCGCTCTGGAACTTGCGCTTCTCGAAACGCTGTGAGACGCCGCTGACGCCCGAAGAGTCACTCAGGGCACTGAGGCTTTCGCGTGTGAGACGAACGTTGTCGGCGCTGGCCAGCGGACGACTTGTCTCGTCGGCGAGGAACGACGTGTACGGTGTGAGGATGCCGTGTTTAGTTGAGAGATCGACGAGTTCCTTCACCAGCTCGTTGTTCTGACCGCTCAGATCGAGCTGGTCGATGATCTCGCCAATGCGGCGCATGGCCCACAGTTTTTCGACGAAGGCGTAACTCTCGTCGTGACTCTTGTCGATCAGGTTCGCGCCGAAGTCGTACTTCTGTTCGGCTCCGCTGACGTGTCCTTTGATGATGACCTTCGCCGCGCCCGGCTTCTTGTAACGGCCGACGACGACGAGTTGCTGGCCTTCAAACAGGTCGAAGTTTCCTTTCGGATAGATGCGGTTTACCGGCGGGCCGTCTTCGGGCTTGAGGCCATCGAGTTCAACGTTCACGGTGACATCGGTCAGGACCGGCGCGCTGATGTTGCTGTAGACCGTGCTGACGTGCGCTTCGAGGTCTTCATCGGGACGGACGTATTCCGAGAGGCCGAAGCCGTCACGCGAGATGCGGTCGAGCAGTCGCGAGTTCACGTCATAGCCGACGCCGAACGAGAGGATTCTGGCGCGAATCTTGTTGGCCTCTTTCGCTCCCGACGCGATCTGCCCTTCATTCGTGACGCCAATCGTGGGGAGGCCGTCGGTCAGGAAGAGGACATAGTTTGGGCGGCTGCTGTCCTTCAGTTGAGCCAGCGCCGTGGTGAGTGCTCCGTGAATGTTCGTCCCGCCGCCGGGATAGAGGCCCTCGACGTAACCGATCGCCGACTTGCGAGTCTCATCGTTGTACCGCTCCAGTTCAGGCCGGAACGATTCGACGTTGCCGTCGTAGGCGACGATGTTGAACATGTCCCCTTCGCGCAGGTTATTCAGCACGAACTTGAGCGCCGACTTGGCCTGTTCGATCTTCTTGCCGCTCATGCTGCCCGAGCGATCGACGACGAACATGACGGTCTTCTTGGGACGTTCCGCATCGGCGGCCTTCACTTGTGGACTGGCGAGCAAGAGAAAATATCCGTCCTCGCCCTCCTTCGGCTTGTAGCTGATGACGCTCGCGCCGACCGCCCCCTTGTCCACGTCAAACATCAGCCGAAAGTCGCCTGTCGGAACTTCATTCGATCGCGTGTACGAGACGACAGCGTGCTTGGCATCGGGCCGTTTAATGTCCACGGTGTGTGTCGGTGAGTAGACGTTCTTGATGTCGATCGCCGATTCGATGGCGATCTGGAACTCAACCTTCTCGACCGCATGCGACGTGTACTTGGCTGTGCTGAGCGGGAAGAGGAAGTCGGTCAGCCCGCGATCCTTCTTCAAAAGTTGGTTGTAGTTCAGCACGACCTTCCGTTCGGCACCGGGCGGCACGGGAAAGACGCTCGTCTGAAACAGACCCATCCCCATCCATTCGAGCAGCGCTGGATCTTTGTTCGACCGGACGATGGACTCGTAAATCGAACGGGCTTCCTTCGCAGCCATCAGCTTGCCGGGGAACTCTTTCCCATCGACCAGCAACGTCAGCTTGTCGATCGCGCCGTCATAAGGGAGCGGAAAGAGGAACTGCACTTCCATCTGCTGGCTGCCAGTGTTCACAAACGACTGCGAGACCTGCACGCGAGCGACCTGATCGACGATCCGCGCCTGAACCGCCAGTTCCTTAATCTTGTACGACGACACCGGCATCACCGGTATGGGGATCCGAGCCACATGCGAATGAATCGGCCGAGGCAACGGCGCGGGATGACTCGTGAAGATCAGCACTCCCTGAGCAGCCGCCTCACGCGGAGCGACCACACCACTCGACAACGCAACTAACAGCCCCAACATCGCAACCAGTAAGCGTCTCATGGCAGTTCTCCGAACTTGGCAAAATCACGGATCACACAACAGTCGGCTCGTTCGACGAGCGAGTGGCGGAAAAGTTCCCGTCGATTTGGCGAAGCCCTCGGTCAGGTTGTTGGGTTCATCCGAAGATTTGGGGGGGATGATGATTTTCGTGAGACGGATGCGGTCGTTGGTTTTCATCCCTTCAGGATGAAGATTCGGGCCGACATCGCCATTGCTCCTATTTCATCCCCCAGAAACTCGGATGAACGACAAAGACGCCATCCGAACTGTTACGCAAGGAACGTGACTCCTACGTGCAATGCGATGGCGCATCTGCACGGGTTGCGCTTCGTCCCGGTGCAGCGGAATCGCGGGATCGACGCGATTGTCCGAGCGGTCCCGGGAAGCCAGCCGATCTTGATCCGAGTTCAACGGTCGGGAGAACTGCTCGGGGACGCGGCCCAACCGCTGCATCGCGCAGGAAAGAGCAAGCAACCTGCGCAACTCATCTTGATCGCAACCGAAGAACGAACATCGGCAAACCTGTTCGATGACTTGCCAGTCGATGTGACGATCATCAATTCGACCTCCAAAGAGGTTGTGCAGCAGGTTGCCGAGGCACAAGCGATGAATCTCGTCCGTAGTTGACGCGGGGCGGCATTCACGGCGTTCGACTTGCTAAGTCCATCCATGACCACACTTTTGTCGCTGCCAATTCACTGATGCACGCTCGCGTATCGCACTGCTCGCGGGGAGTCGAGGTCGCTCAGCTCGTTCGTCAGCCACTGTTGTTTGCATAGATTGCAAGAACGGTCGTGACGCTCGACAGAAGAGACTTTCAATCGTCGATACTCACGGGGGCGTTGGGATCGACGGGAGGTCGGGGTGGAGCCGGGGGGAGGCCGTCGTCCTTGATGTGGAGGATTCTTGCAGCTTCTCGCAGCGATTCGATGAAGCTCTGTTCGGCCTTGGAAGGCTCGGTGGGAGCCTTTTTCAGCTCGCCCAGCATGGCGGGCATTCGGTCGCGAGCGGCCCAGAGGAGATGTTGCTTGGCGGGTTCATCGCGGCTGGCCTTCTTCGCCAATTCTGCGATGACCGCTTTGCCGATCTTCTCCGCCTTCGTGTTGACGGAGGCGAAGTCGGTCGAGTTGCTGGACCGCTTCTGTTTGATCTCGTCGATGATGTGCTTGAGTTCACGGAAATTCTTGACATCCGCCGCGCTGCTCTTAGGAAGGTAGAACCAGCCGAAGCTGAGCAGCACCGCCGCGACGACACCGACGGCACCGAGAGCCTTCGGCTCTTTGAGTGGCTCCAGCATCTCGGAAAAGGAGAACGAGGATTGGCTGCTTGACCGCGAGGGTCGAGGTGCTGGACGCGCTGGTGCGACAACAGGTCGGTACGAATTGAACGAACTGCTCGACGACATTGACGACGAACTCGAACCAGCAGACGACAGGGATGGTTGCCTTTGGGCAGAGACCGGTGCGGGCGAGGGACGCTCCACGACAGGTGTCTCGGTATTGGGCGTGTTGGTGTTACGCGGGGGAGTATCAGTGACAGCCGTCAATTGGGGTTTCGATCCCGTGCCGATCGGCCTTGAAGTAGCGGCGGGCTTGGGCGCGTCCTCAACATCTTGCGGCACAGCTCTATTGGTCTCCTTCGCAGGCACAGCAGCAGTGACAAAAGCCGTCGCGGGCAACGACGAGAGCGGGGGGGCTGGGGCAGTCAAGGCAGCTGCGGCTTGCGCCTGAACCTTCGCCAAGCTCAGGGTCTCAGCGGCCTTCGCCATTGCCGCTACCGCCGAGAACAATCCCGGAGCGTTCGAGGACGGAAACATTTGACCATTCGGGCCGTTGCGCAAGAAATCGGACGGCTTCAACTGGCCGTTCTTGGCGAGTGCAAACACTTGGACGAAGGCCACCGGGCCAAACTCAACGCCCCCCATCCAACCCCACCATTGGGAATCCACGTTGGGAGCGGAGGCCCAAGCCATCTCGGCCTTCGCAGTCTCTTCTGCCTTTTTGTATGCGGCTTCCGCTTGGGCAATCATCGACTCGGCGATTTGCGTTCGGGCCTGTTCGTAGGCGGCGAGATAGGCGGCATTCATGTCTACCGCAGGAACTGGTGCGGGCTCCGCCGCTGGTGGCATGTCAGGGCGAGGAGAACTTCCGACGGCGGGTTGCTCGTGAGCCGGCGTCATTGACCGGTTCGATGCGGGTCGCCCGGCGGGACGCGGCTTGGTCGGCTCAGCGGCTCGAAAAGGCAGGACCGCCATGAGGCGACCAATCGAACCGACACGACGCCATTTGCCGTTGGCTCCAAGCTTCACTTCATCGTCAGCAGAGAGCTGTTCATGCCGAGCGAACTTCATCAGTTCGTCAAAATTGAGTGGACCGAGTTCGTGGCCATTCGCCAAACAGTACCAGTCGTCGAGGCCCGCCCGCTCACCTTGGGCGACAACGTTCATCGCCGCATCGGAATCACTGGCCGTCGCAACTTCGACACCGCCACCACTGGAACCTAGGCCCAACTCCCTAACCGATCCGGCTGGCACCCAGCGCGTGGACCGATCTGAGCGAACCTCATCTTCGCAACCGACCGTTCCGTGGGCGGCCATCTCACGCAGCTTTTCGAGGGCGACAGGGCCGAACTCTTCGCCAAACATGCGGTAGTACCACTGTTCTGACATGCTTGAGTTTCCTGAGGACGACGGAACGTTCATGGTGGTGGAGAGCGGTTTCATGGGACCAATTATCGTGTGGGACGGGCTGCAACTCACGGTGCGATTGCAGGCGCACGCGGCTGAGTCACGGTTGGAGCGGGGATTGTCCGAGTTCCGCGTGGAGTGACAAGCGGTATCTGAAAACCTCATCAGAATTTCACGATCGGGGGCAGGACGCACTGCGGGTGGCTGTTTTGATGCTGGAGCCAAGTTCGCCGCGAGCTGAAGTAATCCTGATCACTTTGAACAGGCAATGCTGGTGGGAGTAACTTGGGAAAGACATTTCTAAACGCGACTTGCGCCGATCATGTCGAGGGACGGTGAAGACTTCAGAAGTCCTTTCGCACCTTGGCCGCCTCAGCCTTGACGGGTCGAAGTGCCGCGCTCATGATGCCGCCCGCTTGGAGAGGCCGGAGTGGCGGAACTGGCAGACGCGCTGGATTCAAAATCCAGTTCGGTTCACCCCGAGTGTGGGTTCGAGTCCCACCTTCGGCACTTGACAGAGAAAGGACTTGCGACAAATTGTCGCAAGTCCTTTTTTCTTGGATAGGAGCGGAAGTTGTGAGCCCGACGCGGTGGTGAGTGGGTGCAGTCGTCCATTGGTGGTCACATTTTTCCGGCCCAAGGGGCAAGCGTTAGTCCAGCTAACGCTTGCAGCCTGTGGAAAAACGTAGAGCAGGCGGCTCACCTGTGTTTGTTAACTAGCAAAGCAAGCGGGCGAGCCGCCTGCTCTACGTTTTCCAACAGTTCGTTACGCATTACCGCGTCCGAACACCAACCGCATCACCCCCCGCTGAACATCCCTCGTCAGTGTGAAGACGGTTGGGATCAGGAAGAGCGTGAAGAAGGTGGAGACGGTCAAGCCGCCCAGTACCACGGCGCCGAGACCCCGGTACAGTTCGCTTCCCGCGCCCGGGAACAGCACCAGCGGGAACAGGCCGATGATCGTCGTGACTGCGGTGAGGAACATCGGCCGGATGCGCGAACGGACCGCCTCGACGACCGCCTCGCGATCCGCCATTCCTTCGTAGCGGATCAGTTGCAGCGTTTGATCGACGATCAAAATGGCGTTGCTCACCACGGTGCCGATCAGGATCACGAAGCCGAGCATCGTCAGCACGTCCAAGCTTTGCGGAGGCTGTCCGAGTTGGACCAGGTACCAGCCGAGCAGCTTCAATCCAACGATCCCGCCCACGGCTCCCAGCGGCACGGTGAAGATGATGATGAACGGGTAGACCCACGACTCGTACAGCGCGGCCATCAGCAAATATGTGATGAGCAACGACAGCACGATGTTGAACTGCAATGCCTTCCACGTCTGACGAAGTTTGTCCGCCGTCCCCGCGAGGTGGATGCTGTAGCCGCCGTCGAGTTGCCCCGACTTCACGAGCGGATCGACAACCTGCGACTGAATCAGCCGCATCGCTTCTTCGAGCGGAATCTCGGGCGGCGGTGAGACCTGAATCGTGATGGCCCGCTCCCGCTCGCGATGGTTCACCTGTTCGGGACCGCTCGCCATGCTGACATCGGCCAGCGCGCCGAGCGGGATGAGTTGTCCGTCGCGCGTCGCGATCGGCAGGCTCGCCACGTCCTGCGTCTGCCGAGCGAACTCGTCCTTCCCGCGAATCGACAGGTCGATCTTGTCGGTCCCGAGGAAATAGTCCCCCGCATACGCTCCATCGACGAGGGCATCGACTGTGTAACCGAGTTCCGCCGCACTCAGCCCCATCTCGGCCGATTGCAACAGGCGGGGGATCACGTGAACCTCGGGGCTGGACAGGTCGAGGCTCGGTATCGGGCGGGCCTGAGCGTTGGGGATCAAGACCGCCATCGGCAGCTTCAAGACACGCTCCGGCATCGACTCGGGATCGCCTCCCAAGATGCGACCGCCGAGCTGCACGAGCTTCGTCAATTCCGGGCCGGTGATTTCAATGTCGATGCTTCGTCCAGCCGACAGCCCCCGCTCGAAGAGGCTCGTTTGAAACACGAGTGCGATCGTGCCGGGCAAGTCGGACGAGACCTTGCGCATGATCGGGATCAGTTGGGCGCAGCGTGCCGGGTCGTGCGCCTTTGCTCCGATGAAGACCCGCTTCGAGCTGGCGACGAAGAACAGATCGCTGATAACCGGCGCATCGAGTTTCTTCGCTTCCGGTGAGTTCGGGTCCACGTTCCAGTACGGACGCAGATCGGCCTCGACCTTCTCGCCCATTTCGATCAGTTGGTCCATGTTGTAGCCCGGCGGCGGGAGCAACATGCCGAACACCAGGTTGCGGTTTCCGTTCGGCAGGTACTCGACGGACGGCCACAGCCACCAACTGACACTCGCGCTCGCTCCGACCATCAGGAACACCGTCGTCAGCCGCGTCAGCCAGTTCCATTGAATGACGCGATTGAGGCCCGTCACTCCGTCGATGAACGACATCGCGAACACTTCCAGTAGCCGCACGAGTCCCTTCGATGTCGAAGCCGTCTGCCCGCGCGCCATGCCGCCAATCACGACGTGTCCCGGTCCGTCCGCTTCGCCCAGAATGGATGCGTCCTCCGTCGCCGATGACTTTCGTTTTCCGAGGAACCGCGCCGTCGCTGGTGGCACGACGACGATCGCGAGAATCAGCGAGATCGCGACCGCCGCGCTGATCGCCAGCGCGATGTCGCTGAAAAGCTGCCCCGCCTCTTCCTGGACGAAGATCACCGGCACGAACACCGACACCGTGGTGAGCGTCGCCAGCACGACGGCTCCCCACACTTCCTCGGTCCCGCGAATGGTGGCGTCGTACGCCGACTCCCCCTGCTCCCACCGCGTGTAGATGTTTTCGAAGACGACCGTCGCGTTATCGACGACCATTCCCACCGCGAACGCCAGGCCGGCGAGACTGATGACATTCAGCGATCGACCCAGCAGCGCGATCACGAGGAACGTGCCAATCAACGAGATCGGGATCGTCAGCCCAATGACCAGCGCGCCGCGGGCATACCACAACCCCGACACCGCGATCAGCAGCAGGCAGACCGCAAACCAGTAGCTGTGGACGTACACCGCCGCCGCACCGGTCGCGAGGATCAGTGGTGAGAACAACAGCGTGCGGCGATTCAGATGCAGAAAGATCATCAGCGAGACCATCGTCAGCGCGGTCCCCAGAAAAATGTTCTCGGTCACGAGTCCGATGGCGGAGTAGATGTACTCGGTCTCGTCGTAGACCTGAGCCAAGTGGAGTTTCTGTCGGTCTAGGACGGACTCATTCAGCCGCTGGTTGACCTCGCGCAGGCCCGCCATCACATCGAGGACATTCGCCCCCCCTTCGCGCAGCACGCGCACGGCCATGCTGTTGGTCCCGAACCGCCGCACGATGCTGTCCGGCTTCTTGAAGCCGTCGCGCACCTCGGCCACATCGGAGACGTAAACCGGCGCGCCGCCTCTCACCGCCAGCAACTGTCGTGCGACATGCTCCTTCGAGCGAAACTGGTTCAGCGTCCGCACGACCCAGCGCCGCTTCCCCTCCCAGAAATCGCCACCCGACGTGTCGCGGTTCTGACCCCGGAGAACGGCCCGAACGTCGGCGATCGTCAACTGCCGCGCGGCGAGCTTCTCAGGATCGACGACCACCTGCAGTTCGTTCTCCAATCCGCCGATGACGTCCGCGTTCGAGACCCCCTTGACCCGCTCGAACGCCGATTCGATGTTGTTCTCGGCGAACCGCCGCATCTCCAGCACGTCGATCTCCGCCAGCAGCGGCCGCGCTTCGGGATGCTTCGCAATCACCTGCTTCAACCGGTAGACGGCCACACCCACGTTGTGAGCCTTCAGCACCGGTTCGAGTTCCGCCGCAATGTCGGGGTGCTCCTTCTGGAATCCGCGAATCTCATCCGGCGTCGCGCTGCGCGGCGTCAGCACGAACCACGCGATCGGCTGGTTGGACGAGTTCGAAGTGCTGATGACCGGCTGTTCGGCGTTCTCGGGATAGGTGCTGACCTGCTGGAGGCGGCTATTCACCTTCAGCAACGCCTCGTCCATGTTCGTGCCGACGGCGAATTCGAGCTTGATGCTCCCCATCGAGTCGAAGCTCTCGGACGACAGCTTCGTGATCCCCTCGACACTCTTCAGCTTCTCCTCCTGCTCGCGGACGATTTCCTGTTCGACCTCCTGCGGCGAGGCCCCCGGCCAGCGCGTCTCGACCGTCAACGTCGGCGTCTCGACCTCGGGCGTGAGCTGCATCGGCATCGAGAACCCAGCGATGGTGCCGAACAACATCAGCAGCAACATCGCCACCGAAACTTTGACCGGGTTCTTAACGAAGGTTTCAACGAGCGACATTCAGAGACTCAACTTTGTTGTGTTGGACGGAAATTCAGCCCGAAGGGCGGCACACTGACGGACGTGGACAGCGGATAGACCTCGCGTGGTCCGAGATGCGACCTCTGAGCGGGGCGGCGTCAGCCCCCCGGTTCTTGGGCGTCAGCCCTCTTTTCATTGTGTCGCGTGAGGCATAGATGTGTCGCCCTCCGGGCTAAAGTGCAATCAGCGCCACTCATCCCACGGCTCACGCCGTGGGCTACCATCTGCCGCCCTCCGGGCTGAAAAGACAATCGCGGCCGCTGTCAGGGTGGCGTTGTAGGTTCAGTTGTTTACCGCCGCCGCATCGGCCACCGGAGTTTTTCTGACTTCGATGATGCTGATCATCTGCCCCGGCATGACACGTTCGTTGCCGACGATGACCACCTGTTGATCGGCGGCGAGTTGCCCGGTCACGGCGATCCAAGCCCCGTCAGCGATGCCTAGCTCTACGGGGACGAACTTCACTTTGGAGGTCGGTTTGGGGCCGGGAGCCTTCGGGTCGAGAGCCGCCAATTCCTTGTCATCGAGCGCCACGACAGACGCCACCACGGGCGTTGGACCACCCAACACGATCGCATCTTTCGGGACGAGCAATGAGTCACGCAGTTCACCCGTCGGCAGAGTGACTCGCGCCAACATCCCGGCT
Organism: Schlesneria paludicola DSM 18645; assembly: GCA_945862235.1. Classification (GTDB taxonomy): domain Bacteria; phylum Planctomycetota; class Planctomycetia; order Planctomycetales; family Planctomycetaceae; genus Schlesneria; species Schlesneria paludicola_A. The sequence goes on along the minus strand of CAMAYU010000012.1, from coordinate 54,662 downwards.
TTCAGCAGCGGCCCGTCGTCGCGGATGACGTTCTTCACGCGGACCTTGACCGGAAACGTCCGCGACCGCATGTCGGCTTGAGGCGTGATGATCGCGACCTCACCGACGAAGATCGAACTCTTCAACGCGGGGACCTCGACGCGCACGGTCGTCCCGACGCGCACGTGTTCGATGTGCGTGTCGAGGACATGCGCTTCAATGTCGATCTCATCGAGATAGATCACCTCGGCGACAACCTGTCCCTTCGTCACCCACTCGCCGATCTCGGTCTTCTCCGCGACGATGTAGCCATCGAACGGAGCGATCATCGTGTGCTTCTTGAGCTGGTCCTGAAGCTGTTGCACCAGCGCGGTCTGCTCGGCGACGCGCGCCTTCGACTGTTCGATCCGTTCCGGTCGCGGTCCCTGCTTCATCAACTCGTGACCGAGCCGTTCGGCTTCATACGTTTGCTGGGCGTACACCGCTGCCGAGCTGTCTTCTTCTATCTGCTCGCGCGTGCCGACTTGCCCTTTCTCGAACAGCGCCAGCGTCCGCTTCAGCCGCTGCCCGGTGTACTCGCGCCGAGAACGAGCCGCCTCCATTTTCGCGGCCGCTTGTTCGACTTCCTCTTTCCGCCAGCCGTTCGACAGCTCGCGCAGTTCTTCCTCGCGGAACTTCAACTCGGCTTGAGCCGCGACGATTTGCAGCGAGATTGTTTCGGTCAGCAACTTCGCCAGCGGCTGACCTTTGGTGACGCGATCTCCCTCGTTGATCGGGAACTCGGTGACGCGACCATCGACGGCTGCTCCGACCGCACTCTTCTTGAGCGGCATCACGGTCCCAACAAACGTCTGCCCGCTCGCCGCCTGCTTTTGAATAACCGGCGCAACGATCACCGGCGCGACACGCGCCTGCGCCTCGGCCCGCTCAACGCAGAGCAACACTGCCAACGAAATACATCCAAACGAAAGACGTTTGAACAGCCAAGAGACTCTGTTCATGAGTTGGATTCCACGTGAGAGACAACAGGGGAGGGAATATCTGGGCAGGGCAGTTGGGGTTGGGGCAACAGAAGCTACTGTGCCAGCTCTTCGACCACCATGTCACCGAACCACGCCGGTCCGCCATCGGCGAGGAGGCGGAACTCGGGACGACGAGGCTCCTTCGCGAGCGGGACTGTTCCGGCGAGGACATCATCCACGAAGACGCGCCATTCGGTGGCCTGCCGTTCCAGCTTCAACTCGTGCAAGCGATCGGCTCCGATTTCGAACGGCTTTGCGGGCGCGAGCGGCTTGAATGGCAAGCTCCCTTCCTGGCGAGTCCCCAAGGCGACGCGATCCAAGGTCAGTCGCAGTGCGTGGCGGCTGTCTGCGGGATTCTGTGGGTCGGGCTGTCTCAGATTGAACTGCATCTCCACTGCGGAAGCCTCGCGCAACTGGAAGGTGACGAGGACGCGATAGTGCTCGATCGGAACGGGTTTCCCCGCGACCACCTTCAACAGCGGCCGCTTCATTTCGCCACTGGTCCCGGCGATGACGGGGCTACCCTCGTCATCGCGAACCACGATCCATTGTCCGTCCTCGATCGTCCAACCGAGCAGTGATTTGCCGTTGAACAACGAAGCCGACCAACCCGTGGGTGTCAGCGACGCTTTCGATTTGAGGGACGAGGTCGAGGTTCCACCGGGGACCAGCCCCAGCGCGAATACGACCACCGTCACGATCAGCGCGGCGACGATGCCCAGTCCGACTTTCATCCCGGCGCGAATCGGTTGACGCGCTGGCTGAGTGCGAACGTCCGTCACCGCCGAGAGCGTGGACATCGAGTGCGAAGTCGCCGTGCGCCACGCGAGCGTCGCCGAATCGGCCGCAATCATGACCTGCAGCGCGTCGATGCGGCTGAGTAACACTCCATAACTGCCGAGGCGTTGATCGAGGTCTCGCGCCAGCAGCGAGTTCATCAGCGCGAGGCCCTCGGCCGAGACATCGTTACGCGCGGCAGGCAACTCGGGCCGTTCGTCGCTCAATTTCTTCGCGATGATCTGCGGCAGGTTCTGTTTGTCGAACGGCGGATGCCCGGCGAGCAGGTGGTAGGCCGTCGCTCCCAGCGCGTACAAGTCGGCTCGCAGATCGACTGGCTTGCTGGAGTCGAGTTGTTCGGGAGCCATGTAGTGCGGGCTGCCGAGCGTGGTTTGTTCGGCGGTCAGCTTCGTCCGTTCGTCCGCTTCCGTGGCGAGCAACGCTAGCCCGAAGTCGGCGATCTTCACCATCGGCATCCCGGCGGGAAGCGGATAGCCCTGAGGCGGCGTGACGAGCAACAGGTTGGCGGGCTTGATGTCGCGATGGACGATCCCCATCTCGGCCGCGTGAACTAAGCCCGTTGCCGCCTGTCGAATGAGTCCCCACACCACGCGCTCGCTGAGCGGGTGCTGACGACTCGCATAGTGATCGGCGTCTTCCCCCTCGACGTATTCCATGGCGAAGTACAGCCGCCCCGCATGTCGCCCGAAATCGTAAGCCGCGACGATGTGCGGATGGACCAGCTTGGCCACGGTCTGGGCCTCTTGCTCGAACCGCGCGAGCATCGTCGGATTGGCGGCTTGATTGACGAGGATCGTCTTGAGCGCGACGACGCGATTTAAATTGAGCTGCCGCGCTCGATAGACGACTCCCATCCCGCCGTGCCCGAGGACCGATTGAATCTCATAGCCGGGGATCGATTTTGAAGGCTGTCGCAGCGTCTCGACGATCTCAATCTGTACCGGCGACATCAACCCCTTCTGCAAGACCAGCGACACCGCGTCCATCTGCTTCAGAGCCGCTTCTGCCGCGAGATCGTACAACGTCTCCGACGGCAGCAATCCTTGCTGGCCCGCGATCGTCAGGAACTCTTGAGTGGATTCGGCGGTCATGAGGAGGAAGCAGGGGGCAGGAGACAAGGGGCAAAAGGGTTTTGGAGTGAGCCGGGTGCCGTAAGGCCCCGGACTCAGCGGCGAAGAATACGATCAGGGGTCAGGTGGTTCAAAGTTCATTTTTCGCGGCGAAAAATGAACTTTGAACCACCTGACCCCGAATTCACACGACTTCATCACGACTTGTTGAGCTGCCCGAGTTGGTCGAGCATCGCTTTGATCGACGGCCGATCCGCGAGTGACGCGCCGACGTAGGCGAAGCGGAGTTGGCCTTCCTTGTCGAAGATGTAGGTCGCGGGCTTCGACAAGTCTTTACGAATGCCCAGCGCATCGACGGCCTTCAGTTCCACATCCAACAGTAGCGGGAACGGGACTGTTTTCTCCGCGGCCGGAAGTTTGGAAACGGCTCGCGCCAAGAACTCGTCCAACCGCGGCGTGTCGGTAGGTTTCTCGAGCGGGTAGACGACGATGACCTCGGCCTGCTGCTCTTGGAACTTCGCGTAGTTGGAGATCAGCCGCGCGGTCTGCGTCGAACAGTACGGACAGATCGCGCCGCCGTACCCGCGCGTGATGACCAGAATGACGTGCTGCTTGCCGAGGAAGTCTTTGAGAGCGATCTGCTTCCCGGCTTTGTCGGTGAAGACGAGTTCCGTCAGGTCAGAATCGGGGTTCGCCTGCGTCGTCACGTCGTCCTTGAACTGAATCATCGAGTCATCGATGGTATCGCCGTAGCCATACATGTTGGCCGAAGGCTTGGTCACAACGGTTTGAGGTTGCGGAGAGCAACCGACAACCCAAGCCACCATTCCGACCAGCACCGTGATCCGAGCAATACCAGCTTCTCGCAGCCATTGATTCACGTCTGTCGCCTCCATTGGAGCCCGCCGCAATCCGAGTCGGCGGCAGGATACATCAGCCGCCACCGACATCGTAGCCGACGCCTCAAAATGAGTTGGCCTAATCAGACTGAGACGCAACTCCTTCGGAGTAAAGGTCGCATCTGTTCGACGCGAATGAGCGACCTTCGCCAACTCATGGGGTTGCGGGCGATGCCCGATCCGTGTCAATCAGGGTGATCCGTGGTGGCCCTTCTGGCTCTCGTTGCTGACTTCTGCAGGCCCCGCATACAAACGAAAAACCGCCGCGATCTGCCCGTGCGATCGCGGCGGCCGAGGACTTGCGACAGAGCCTCGGATTGGGGAGCACCCGTTATGTTCTTGGAATCCCGAGCAGTTCCTCTTCTTCCTCTTGGATGATGATTCGTGGCGTGACCATCAGCATCAGGCTTTCCGTTTCACGACCCACACCCGTGTTCTTGAAGAGGCGGCTGACGTAAGGAATCTTGTTCAGGATTGGCACGCCGGACATGTTGCGCCCTTCGCGGAGTCGCTTCACACCACCGAGCAGCACCGTGCCACCGTCTGGCACACTGACGGTCGTGTTCACCGTGACTTGCTCGACCACAGGCTGTTGAACTGTCACGGTCAGGTTCGCACCGCCACCGCCCTGGTTCTGTTGTCCTTGCTGTCCCTGTTGCCCTTGCTGCTGTTGAGTGAACAGGGCCGACATGATTTGCATCGTGCCGACGCCACCACCGATCCCGAACTGGCCGCCGTTCTGGCCTTGTCCGCCACCTTGTCCACCACCTTGACCCTGTTGACCTTGTTGCCCCTGCTGTCCACCGCCCGTCGATCCACCGACGAACGAGAACGTGAACACGTCGGTGATGTTCGAGAAGATCGGCGAGACGGTCAGTCGCACGAACCGGCGATCGGCCGACACCACGGCGGTCACGTCGAGCGTGATGCCTTCGGGGATAACCGCGATGACCGGTTGGAAACCTGTCGAGAAGAACCCGACGGTCGGGATCAGGCTGATGACGAACGGCCGTCGCACGGCACTTTCGACGTGACCCAACTGCCCGTTGAACAGCGTCACTTTCGGAGCAAACATCAGATTGGACCGTTGATCACCCTGAGCCGCCTGGATGAAGAAGAACGCTTCCACATCGCTCAGGATGGCGAGGCCCATTTCCACACCGGCCTTCGGATTGAAGCCACCGAACGTCGGCACTCCCACCTCGAACGATCCCTGCTGGAACGGAACGTCTGTGGTCGAGGTGAACTGACCGGGAGCGGACATCCCGAGGACCGTACCGCCGGGGTATTTGGAACGGTTGGACATTTGTCGTGTCGGCCCCTGCGTGAAGAAGCTGCTGGCCGCAGCAGCCTGGCCCTGTTGGCCCTGCTGTTGACCGCCCTGTTGCTGCTGTCCTTGCTGCGCCTGAGTCCCCGACAAGCCGAACTGAGGCTGCTGAATCGAACCAAACGGTTGGATTGGCAGGCCCGTGTTGTCGCGATCGGGGCCCGGCAGCGTGCTTTGCAGACCGAAGTCGAAGTCGATCCCGATTCGCTCGAAGAACCGATCCGTCACCGTGACGAACCGCACTTCGATCGTCACCTGCAAGTCTTGCAGGCGGCGCAACTGATCGAGCAAGTCGGCGATTTCTTCATGCACTTTCTGAGTCTGTCGGATGACGAGGCTCAAGGTCGTTTCGTAGTGACGCACCGAAGCCTGTCCGCCGACCGAATCCCAGCTATCGGGAGCGATCGTCGAAGTGAGCAGTTCCGTCAGCGAATTGAAGTCAGGTGCTTGTGGCCGTGATCCCGAACGTCCATCCGTCGCCTCACCGGTCAGTGGATTGGCTCCGCCGGGACCGACCTGACCCATGCCGGGGAACCCGCCCGGTGGGACGCTCATCTGAGCACCACCGAGATTCGGAATCCCGTTGTTCAACGGATTGGTTCCGAACGGATTGTTGGCACTCGACTGACCGAAGTTCGTGATCGGAATCACGAGGTCGGCCACGGGGTACGTCGCCACCACCAACTCACCCTGCTGACGGATGCGGCTGGTGATGTTCAACACCTGGTTGTGAATGTGGTAGCCGAGATTGTGCCGACCGAGGATCAGATTCAGAGCACTCTTGACCTTGATCCCTTCCACGCTGATCGTGACCGGCGTGTTGGTGCTGACACCCTCTTCTTCGAGACCAAGCTGGTCGGTCACGATGTTGATGTCGGCGACAGCTGCGATCTTCGCAATGACATCGCTGAGCGGTGACTGTTCTTCGTGCAGCGAGATCACCTTCGACAGGCTTTGCTCGATGCGGATGTCGTCCTCATCGCGCGTCCGATTGTCGGTGCGATACTTCCCGTTACGGCGGGCGGTGATGTCCTTGAAGTTGTCCCCGAAGTCGATCGGGTGCTTGTCGTTGACCTTCACGATCACGGCCTGCTCGACATCGTCGAGTTGACCCATGAACGACTCTTCCTTGTCGTTCTTCAGCTTCTCGTTGTTGGCGACGCGGCGACCGAACTTGGCCTTCCAGAACAGCGTTTCCGCCGTCGGATCCTTCGGGTTCATTTCCTTGGCCTTCTTGGCCACGATCTCCGCTTCGGCGAACCGCTGCTGCTTGAAGAGTTCGTTGAACTCCTCGACCAGCTTGGCGTACTCCTGTTCGACGCGGATGTTCGTTTCCACGGTCGTCGTCAGCGATCGCTTGACCTCTTCATTGCGTTTCTTCAATTCGAGGTTCGGCTGTTGACGCACGATCTCGGACTGGAGCGACGAGCGCGTCTTGTTGAGTTGTCTCGTCAGGGAAACCGCAGCCTGCTCGGGCAGTTCGGCCCCTTCGACCTTGGCCAGCGTCTGATCGATCAGCGTCAGAGCCGCTTCCGGATCGGTGTCCTTCAAGCGTTCGGCCTTGAAGACCGCGTTGAGCACATCACTTCGCAGACGATCAAACTTGACCGCCTGTTCTTGCTGAGCCGCATCCAAAACAGACGGGGCTTCGAGCGACAGTGGGGTACCGTCATCAGGAGTCTTGGCAATGTCGTTGTCATCGACTTGGTTGTTCGCCAATTGAATGCCGTTGCCTTTGCGGTTGGCTTTCGGAGCCAACTCACGCAGGTAGTCCTGCATCCGCTGCGTCCGCACGCGGTCGAGTTGCTGACCACTTTGATAAGCGGCGAGGAACGCACTGTAAGCACCGGCTCGATTGCCGCGATTCAGTTCGGCCATGCCTCGGTTGTAGAGGTCACCCGCCGAGGAACCGGAGAGATCGGTCTCAGTCGTGGCATCGGCAGCCATCACATTGCCGGGACGACGACCCGTCGAACCCGAAGCGGTGGTGATGCCATTGCGACCGTTCGACGAACGTGTGTTCGGAGCGAACGGGTTCACGTCGCCATCAGTCACCAATTCGTTAGAGGCATCCGCTGTCGTGACACCGCTGTCACGAACCGGCTTGCGTGAGGCGACGTTGCCGCCACTCATCTTCTTGTTCAGGTCGGCGACGACCAGGTCAGGACGATCGGCGAATACGGGGAACGTGACGTTCATCGCTTCCGCTTCTTCAGCCTTGGCACGGGCTTCGTCGAAACGACCCGCACTCATGAGCTGTCGAGCCTGACGCAGTTTCTCCAACGCTTCCGCTTGAGCGGGAGTGACGTTCTGGCGGGCATTCGCGGGCGAGTTCGCCGCGACATTCGCTGGGGACGATCCTGCGTTCGGAGCGGGGTCCGCAAACGGATCGTCGTTGCTGGCGGGCGTCACGTTCGTCGTCTTGATGTCATCCGCAAACTTGCCCGCAGCGGGAACACCGGGACCACGCTTCGCAGCGCGGGCGATGTCGGCCAGCACGATGTCGGGTCGGTCGTCGAACAAGTCATACGGAGCCTTCAAGCGATCGGCTTCGATCGCCAGTTGGCGAGCTTCATCAATACGACCTTCGCCCATCGCGCTCCGGGCTTTCGCGAGCAACGCTTTGGCCTGTGGTCGTGTGGCGGGAGTCGCGGTCTTGTTGGGAACGACGGCGTTCTGAGCCAAACCTTCGGTGACTCGTCGTGCGGCGACTTCGTTCAAGACCAGCTCGGGCATGTCCTCGAACAACTTGTACGCGACGTTGAGCTGTCCAGCCTGCTCGGCCTTCGCCTGAGCACCGTCGAGGTTTCCGTTCTTCATGTCCTGGCGAGCGAGTTCCAGCAGCTTGAGGGCTTGCTGTTTCTGCGAGTCATTCGAGGGGTTCGCACTGGCGGAAGCGGTCTTCGTTGTCGAACTCTTCGCATTGCGAGCATTCCCATTGTCTATCGCGACAGCGGGCGAAGCGGCCTTCGGGCTAGAGCTGTTCGGACGAGCAATCGTCATCGTGGACGAGTGGCGATCCACATCGGCCAACAACAGTTCGGGTCGGTCTTCAAACAGGTCGTAGGTCAGGTCGAGTTCATCGGCCTGCAAAGCCTTGCGACGAGCTTCGTCAAAGCGACCCGCCTTCAAGTCGGCGCGAGCTTGAGCAATCAATGTATCCGCAGTCTTCTTGTCGGAAGCTGCTGGCCCGGAGGAAGGCGCAGTCCGACCTGGATTGTTAAAGGCGACATCGCTCGACGGGGCGGCTTCGTCAAAGCCGGTTGGTTCCCGCTGAGCTGCGATCTGACGGATGTCCGTCTTGGGGGCTTTTCCTTTGGAGGCAGGCTTATCTGCGAACTCATTGTCCGTCCAAGCCGCAGTCGCTGCGCCACCGGACAACTTCGCGAGGAAGTTGGCGGGATTGGTCTCGCCCTTGCCGAATGTCAGCTTGGCGTCCTTCGATAATTGAGCTGCCTGTTGAGACAGCTTCTTCGCCTCAAGCACGTCACCCCGTTGGAGTGCGGCCTGAGCCGTCGTCATCAGCCGATCAACGCGCACTCGCGTGGCGTCTTTCAGTGAACTGGAAGGTTCACGAGCGGGAGGCTCGTCCGCGTCCTCTTCGACCCAGAACGGATCGGACTGAGCACGGACAACCGTTCCGTCGGTAGCCGCCTGCACTCGGCTGCGTGCCCGAGTCAGGTAGTCTTCGGCCTGACGACGCTCGGTTCCGCTGAGTCCGGTGCCGATCGCCGTGACAGCTTCGAGATGCTGTACGGCGTCCTGATACCGGCCTCGTAGGAACGAGTCCTTGCCGTGCTTGAAGTGTTCACGCGGAGATAACTTCGCGCGGGCACTGGCCCGGTCCTCGCCACCCTTTAAGGTGTGGTCGGTGTGTTGAAGATTGGTCAGCCGCATGGCGACGATGACCAAACACGAACAGGTGATGAGTCCAACGATCCTACCCAAGGTAGATTCCCTCCTACAGGTCCGGCGATGACGATGCGTCGACCTTTGTGCCCGGCGAATGCCGGCGACGGTGTGATGTTCATCCGTGAACACCATCCGTCTGTTGATCACTTAGTAGTCACAAGTGATATGGACAGGAGCCACCGAACGGCTGCTCCGATTTCCCGAAGACGTGATTTCGACTGACCCCGCTGGTCCCCGCGCCCCGGCTTTGCTGGGAGAGGGTTTAGGGTGAGGGGGCTTGCTGGTTTCTCGTGACCGAGATTTCAAACACAGACCTCAACCAGTTCCAATCGAAGTTTGATTTCCCGACTTGGACCAACCAATCACTGCGATTCAGTGGCTCAGTTGTCCGGGTGCGAAGGGAGCAATGACGTGAGACTTTGACGGGTTCAACGAGAGACGGGGCGAGTGATAGTGAAAATCGCAAATAAGGGTCAAGATGACTCAACGCCCATTCTGTTTCAGTGAGTTGCGATTTTCTGGAAAGGCGTTTGAGTCCGGCAAAACCTGCGGGGAGAACACCTGTTTTCACGGAATAATCCTGTTTTGAAGTCGGTTTCTGGCCGAGCAACTCCCCGAAAGACTCGCCCCGAGCCAACGTGACCGCCGACTTCGGCGTAATCCGCCAGCCGGAATTGGCCGCCCCAGTAGAATGGGCACTTCTGCCCGTCTGCTTATGAGAAAAAACGGTAAAAATCCGGATCGGCAGAAGTGCCCATCCTACGGGGCTATTGCCCACCGTCTGGACTTGGGCCGCGCGCTTCATCACGATATCTCCGCGTTGCGGCAATCCCGGTTCTCGCGCAGGCAATCAATCGGCGATCCGCGCTATTTTTCAAGGCAAATCATCATGTTGGCAGCAGATCAGATGACTTTGGATGCACCTCGTAACATCGCCCCCGATGACCAGGAATTTCTCTATCGCCCCATCCCGGCGCTGGTTCCCGTCAGCATGGCCTTCGTGGTCATCTCACTGGTGGCGAGCATCTGGGACGTGTTGTTGATCGTTCCACTGGCGGGCGTGATTGTTTCCGTCATTGCCTGGCGTCAGATCAGGCAATCGCAGGGGGCGCTGAGCGGTGGCCGATTGGCCTGCGTGACGTTGGTCTCGCAGGCGTTGATGTTCGTCGGGTTCGCCGCGATGCACGTTCACAGCTATGCCACGGAAGTTCCGCAGGGATATGCACGGACGAACTTCACCACCGACATCTCGAAGAAAGGCTTCAGCACTGAGAACGGCATGCTTGGCATTCATCCCGACGTACAGAAGCTGGTCGGTGAAAAGGTCATGATCAAAGGCTACATGTACCCGACGAAGCAGATGACCGGGATCAAGTCCTTTGTCCTCTGCCGCGACAACGGCGACTGCTGCTTCGGTGGACAGCCCAAAACGACCGATATGATTCTGGTGAAGATGAACGGTGACAAGACCGTCCACTTTCACGACAACAAAGTGATGGTCGCCGTCTCGGGCATCTTCAAAGCGGAACCGACCGTCGATGAAACCGGCCTGCGACCGGTCTACCAACTCGATTGCGAGTTCTTCGGTAAAGCCAAGACGCTGTACTAACCCTCAAACCCGCGACCCCACCGGGCTTGCCCCGGTGGCTCGCGGGTTTCTGCACGACTCGACTCACGGCTTGGATGAACGTAGAAGAAGTAGTGCAAAGTCCTGAATCCACCGGGGGAGGCCCGGCGGGGTTTGCTTGTTTGAGGACCAACCCACCTCACACCCGCTTCGAATTCCAACTGCCCGAGAGTCTCGATGACATCCCACTCGTCCGCCACTGGCCGCATGATTCCCTCGACCACTCTCGCGATGTGGGCATTGGTAATCGCAGGCTGTTCCGGCGCGGACCTCAGCAGTTACCGACCACTCGAAAAGTCAGCCGCCTCCAAAAAAACGGCGACCAAGAATGAGGATGCCTCGCCCGCGAACGCCGTCGTCAACGACACTGCCGACAACATCGAGGCCATCTCACCAACCGACCCGTTCGCGACAACGCCTGTCGTCGAAGAACAGCTTGCCGTCTCAGCCCTCGGCCCGGTGAATGTCGTGGATGGTGCGAGCATCGCGTCGCTGATGAAGGCGACTTCCGTCGAAAAGCCTGTCGCCGCCGAGCCACGCCAGATCGAAGTGCTGATCCCCGAGAAGACCTTTCGCACCGACGGAGCCTCCAAAGCGTTGCGGGTCTCCTACGATGACCTCGACCTGCTGAAGGTTCTCAACATGGAGCCCGTCACGATCGACGCCATCGACCACATGCCGGCTTGGTTGAAGGGACTGAACGGCCAGCGAATCAAGATTCGCGGCTACATGTTCCCGACGTTTGAGACCGAAGGGATCGAACGTTTCGTGCTGGCCCGTGACAACCAAATCTGCTGCTTCGGTCGCGACCCCAAGGTCTACGATCTCGTGCAGATCGATCTGAAGGCGGGCAAGACGACGCGCTACATCCCCGCCACGCGAGCCTTCGATGTCGTCGGTCGCCTCAAGTTGGAAATGGTCGCCGCCGACGACAAGCCGTTCGGCCTCTATTTCCTCGAAGACGCCGAAGTCATCGACCGCTGAGTGATGGAATGATGCTCAATTGCCGCGATGACTTCGATAGGCGAGCGGCAAGACTTGTCTGACCCACACCAACCCGAAGTGTGAACGAGGGCGAAGTCGATCGACATCCTCGTTCACACTTCGGGTTCGTGCCCACGCGGTTAAACGACCGAATCCCGCATTCAAAGCCATCACCATGACTAAGCCCCACGACGCACCAAACGCCTCTGCAGACTCGACCCTCGCCGCACGCGGAGGCTGGGCCGAGGACTTCACGACGCGCACCAGTTCGCCCCCCGTCTACATGACAACCGCGTTCGACCTGCACTCGCTCGATCAACTCGATGCGGTGACGGGCGGGCGCGAGAAGGGCTACATCTACACGCGCGACGGCAATCCCAATCACGAAGCCTTCGCCAGCGATGTGGCTCGGTTGGAGCGGGCCGAGGCGGGCGTGGTCACAGCGTCAGGCATGGGTGCGTTGACGGCGGTGTTGATGGCGCTGGTCAAGTCGGGCGATCACGTGCTCGCCGCGCGGGTCCTTTACGGGCGAACGGGGCAGTTGCTCAATCACCTCGCCGCGTCGTTCGGTTTGAAGGTGACGTACTTCGATGTCGCCGACCTCGGGTCGTTGCCAAGCCTTATCACGCCCGAGACCAAGCTGTGCATTGTCGAGTCGATCTCGAACCCGCTGTTGGAGGTGGCCGATCTGCCGCGACTCGTCTCCGCGTTGGGGGCCGTTCCGCTGCTGGTGGACAGCACGTTCGGCACGCCGTGTCTGATTCGGCCGATTGAACACGGTGCGGCACTCGTCTGGCACAGCGTCTCGAAATACTTGAATGGACACGGCGACGTGATGGCGGGCGTGGTCGTCGGTTCGCACAGCATGATCCGCAAGATTCGTGCGATGTCGAGTCTCTACGGCGTGAATGCGAATCCGTTTGAGAGTTGGCTCGCGTCGCGCGGTCTGCGCACGTTGCCACTGCGCATGGAACGAGTCTCGCAAACCGCACTCACCGTCGCGCGGTTTCTGGAACAACATCCGCGCGTGAGCAAAGTCTTCTATCCCGGCTTGGCGTCGCACCCGGATCACGCTCTCGCGCAACGACTGCTGCCGCACGGTTGCGGCGGGATGCTGGCGTTCGATCTGGCGGGAGGCCGCTCCGCCGTCGATGCCCTCTTCCGCGCGCTGGCCGATGTCATCCCGTTCTCGCCGACATTGGCGGACGCTCGCACCACGATGTCGTATCCCGCCGGAACGTCTCACAAATTCATGACCGCCGCCGAACGCGCCGACTACGGTATCGGCGACGGCCTCGTCCGTTTGTCGATCGGTTTGGAGGACGCCGCCGATCTCGAACGCGATCTATCGTGCGGACTGAGGCCGCGCGTCTAGAAATGAGATTGGTTCCGATGGCCTTGCATCGGAAGTAGGTTCCCGCCCGACTCTTGCCAAGAACGCGGGCCAAGCTGTGTGGTCTGCTTGAGAAACAAGAGCAGCCGGTTTGTGTTTTGGAGCGAACGGACATCGCACTGAACACGCTCGCCGCCAAGGCACATCAGGCACATCCCGTATTGAAAGGACCGACGAATGGAAGAGATCATCAAGGCTGTCATGCAGCAGACCGGGTTGTCGAATGAGATCGCCAAGCAGGCCGTGGCTGTCGTCTTGAGCCAAATCAAGACGCAGTTGCCCAAGCCGATTGCCGATCAATTGGACGCCTTATTGGGCGGCACGGGGGCGGGCGACAGCGCGGATGTGATGGGGACGGTGATGAAGGGCCTCGGCGGCATGTTCGGTGGCGGCAAGTAAAGTGAGCGGCAACAAATGGTTTACCCGCAAACACGAACCCGAAGTGTGGACGAGGATGCCGATCGACTTCGCCCTCGTTCACACTTCGGGTTGGTGTGGGTCAGCCAAGTCTTGCCGCTCACGATCTCATGATCGCGCGGCAGCATTCCTCGCATTGAACTGAGCCGCACAATCGGGCAGGTTTGAATGGCTGGTCCACCATTCAAACTCGCCTCTTGCAACTCTTCCCGCTGCCTCGTTAGTCTTTCCCGTCGTTCGATCGCAAGATTCTGGGTGAAATGGCCGAAGTGAATCCCAACGGTGAATCCCAACGGTGAATCCCAACGGTGAATCCCAACGGTGAATCCCAACGGTGAATCCCAACGGTGGATCCCAACGGTGGATGCAGGACGAGCGTAGTCCGCACGAACCGAGTTGTTTTTGAAGTTTGGTCGTGTTTGGTGTGGTTCCGGGCGGTGCAAGATGCGGTGGCAAGGTCTCCAATCGCTGACGCGGTGCTTGCTCAGAGGCAGTTGTCTGTCGCTGTGGCTGGTTACGCTCGTTGCGTTGGATGCCCGTACTGCTTGGGCATCCTGTGGCGATTATCTGGCCGGTCATGGCGGTCACGCGATGCAGGGTCATCGTTCGTCGAGCCATGACTTGGTGAGCAATCCGGCTTCCCATCTTCCGCAGCCTCGACCGACTTGTTCTGGCCCGCAGTGTCATCAGCGCCAGCAACCTGCTCCGGCAGCTCCTTCCCGACAGTGGGAAGTTTCTCGGCCGCACGACGCCGTACTCGGTGTCATCTCCCGACTCGCGACCGATGACACCGGTGCCTCGCGATTTCCCGCGAGCTTCGACCACGCTGTGGCTGGTCCCGCGAGTCGCCTCTTCCGCCCGCCTCGCGCCTGCTGACGTTTCGCTGGCGACAGCGCTTGGGTCGAGTCCTTCCGATTCGGGAAGAACATCGCGGCGTGTTGCGCGTCTGCACCGAAACGCGGTGATCGGAATCGTCTTCGTGGAATGGCTTCCACGTGCGACACGCTGTCACGGCTGGCTCGTTCTGCCCTACGTGCATGAGTTTCATCGCGAGAGCTGATGACGCCGCCCGTCGCGGGTTGTCGTTGCAGCCTCATCACGATTCCGCGTGCGCAGCGCCTTGCCCGCCCGCCCTATCCGTTACCACGGGCGAACACCTCGCCCACTCCGGGTCATCGGTCTTCGCGAGTTTCTTGTCGAATTTCCATTCCGCGCAGTCGCGCGTTCCTTTTGAAAGGTGTTGTCATGCCGCGTTCTCTTTCTCGTCGAGCATTCACGTTGATCGAACTCTTAGTCGTGATCGCGATCATCGCGGTCCTGATCGCACTGCTTTTGCCAGCGGTCCAGCAAGCGCGCGAGGCCGCCCGGCGGACTCAGTGCAAGAACAACCTCAAGCAACTCGGGCTGGCCCTGCATAACTACCACGACAACTTCAAGGGATTCCCGATGGCGAAGAACATCACGAATTCCCATTCGACGCATCCGCGCCTGCTGCCGTTTCTGGATCAGGCCTCGCTGTTCAACGTGATCGACTTCAATGTGGCGGGCAATCACGCGAACAACGCGGTTCCTCGTGAGACGAATCTGGCCGCGTTCCGGTGTCCTTCAGATACCGATCAGATGCCGTCACTCGCAGGGGGCCGGAACAGCTACTACACGAACACTGGCACTGGGATTCTGAACTCGCTTCCTCCGACTCTGGCCAGCGATCCGAATTACGGGCTGCCGATTTCAAACGGAGTCTTCTATCAAAACAGTTTCACACGCATGGGCCACATCTCGGACGGCACGACAAACACCGCGATGATGTCCGAACGCATGTTGGGCGATGGCAGCAACGCGTTGAGTACCCGTAACACGGATACGTTCCAGCCGGGGACGAATCCCACCACGGCCGACGAAGCGCGTGATCAATGCCGCGCTGTGAACGTGCAGGATCTCACCAAGCAGGGGAAGTCGAACGGAGGCGTTCCGTGGATGGTTCCCGACCACACCACGACCTACTACTACCACATTCTCACGCCCAATGATCTTTCTTGCATGTACCCACCGGGCCGCATCGCGACGACCGCCAACAGTAAGCACACCGGCGGCGTGCATGTCCTGATGTGCGATGGCTCCGTCCGCTTCGTGTCGTCCAACATCGATCTGGGAATTTGGCGAGCTGTCGGGACGCGCGAAGGGGGTGAGATCATCGGTGACCTCTAGTGCCCGGCTCACCAAGAAAGCCTCATTACCTACCGCGCGAAGTATCACTCCTCGTGCTTCTGCTACGGGCCGCCCGTTGAGTCGCCTTTGACAGTGGATGATCGCCCCTGTCTCCCGCAACCGGTTCACCTCTTTCCAGAAAGTCGACTTCGATGAAATCCCGTCGGATCGTGAATTGGTCGCATTGCCTGTTCGTACTCTTCACGTTGAGCATCGCACTTACGGGTTGCAGTCGCACCGCGCGCAGCCTGTCACTCAATCAACCCAAGGCGCGCGAAGCCTGCACCGAATTCCTCACCGCGTGGAAGAACGGCAAGCAGGTCGGTGATCTCAAGCCGAAGATCATTGGTCGAGACTCCGACTGGGAGACCGGCAAGAAATTGGAGTCGTTTGAAATTCTGAAGGACGAGCGGAGCGACGGCACGAACCTGCATTTGACGGTGCGTCGAACTCTCAAGGACGACGCGGGGAAAGAGACTCAGCAGGAGGTCGCCTACGTCGTGGGAACGTCTCCCGTGGTGACGGTGTTTCGTTCCGATGAGTGACCGAGAGGCTGCGGTCGTTCACGACTCAACAGCGGCGATTGAACCGCAACAGCGTTTTGTTTTTCTACCCACTCCATTCGGGAGATGACTCATGCAAAAGATCAGTTGGTTGAGCGGCGTGATGTGTGTGACGGCCGCCTGTGTCAGTGGGTGGTCGGCTGAGAAGAGCGACTTCGGGCTGACGAAGACTCGGCCCGAGATGAAGCAGAAGATCGAAGCGCTCAAGCAGCGCGAGGCCCGCATTCCGCTCCCCGCGCTTACGCCGGACGAGATCGCCGCTGGACGACGCTCGGTCAACAACGGGCGGCTACGGTCGATCTATCTGCCTGAGTCGTGGCAAACGTCGCGCGGTTCATCGGGCGCGTCGAGTGGGCGCACGGGCGGGACTACGAACGTCAATGCGGCGCTCGCACAGGCGCAGCAAGCCCCCGACTTCGCCTTCAAGACACGGCTGTTCTGGATCGTGTCGCGCACGAATGACTGCCAATACTGCCTGGGTCATCAGGAACTGAAGCTCAAACGAGCGGGGATGACCGACGACCAGATCGCGTCGCTCGACTGCAAGTGGACCGCGTTTCCGGCCGACGAACAGGCCGCGATGAAATTCACACGCAAGGTGACGCTCACGCCGCACCTCGTCACGGACGAGGACATTGCAGCCGTGAAGCAGCACTTCAAGGACGAGCAGCTCGTGGACATCCTGCAGACGATCGCCGGCAACAACTCGACGAATCGCTGGACCGCCTCGACCGGCATCCCACAGGACAAGTCGTTCGGTGGCGATGAGCCGAGTCAGCTCGACACGCCGACATCCGACGAGTTCTCGAAGATTGAAACGAAGGTCGCCCCGTTCGACTACAAGCCGCGCGCGGCCTGGGAATCACGAGCTGAGGCCGAAGCGGCGATGGCAGCCTGTCGCAATCGCACTTCGTCGGTGAAGCCTCCTTCCATTGAAGCGGCACTGCAGGTTCTGGCCGCCGATACTCCTGGAATCATTCCTCCCGCGTGGTTTCAGGCGGCGGCGTACTCGCCGACAAACGCTCTGCGATTGTGGAAGCATCGTCAGGCGATTGCCCGCGATGGGAAGCTCGATCCGAAACTGAAGGCTCAGATCGCATGGGTCGTCTCGCGCGAGAACCGCGCGTGGTACTCGATGGCTCACGCTCGCACGAGGCTCAACGCGTTGGGAGTTTCCGACGACGTGCTGTTCGCGATCGGCGCGAGCGATGACGCCTTCACTCCAACCGAGCGGACGACATTCGCGTTCGCCCGCAAGCTGACCTCGGCACCGCACACCATCGTCGATGAGGACGTGGCCGGTCTGAGAAAACTGTTTTCGGACAACGAAGTCGCCGAGATCATCTTTCTGACCTGCGACGCCAACATGTTTGACCGCTTCACCGAAATGTTGCGACTGCCTCTCGAAGACACCGTGACGCTCGTTGGCCAAGCCAAATGACACCGGTTCGAGAACTCCAGCGAGTCACTCATTGGCGTTGCCTCGGTTCGGGAGCGGCGTATTGATAATGGGACTCACCATGCCCTCACTCGTCTCTATCGATTGGCTCGCTGTCATGACCTCACTGCTGCTGGCTGCTGCCGACGGTTCGCAACCTGCTTCCGCGTTGACTCCGATCAACGGCCCGCCGCCGTTTGTGGTTGGTCCCGAGTTGGTCGATGTCCCGGTCGAGGAAATCGAACGCGCGTTCGCGGGGCGCATCGTGCCCGAGGCGATGCGGATGTATCTGGCCATCGCGCAGGGCGGATCCATGGGGCCGGGGCAGGGCTGGTTCGGCCCGGCGCAATCGAGATTCAGTTGGGCTTGGCTGGCCGAGCGGCACGGCGTTGCGGCGGATGAAGGGATCGATGCGAAGTCCTTTCAAGGTGATGCTGTCTGGTTTCAACGACTGGACCGCAACCGAGACGGCCTGATCGCGGCCGAAGACTTGGACTGGTCAGAACGCCATCCGTGGGTGCAGCACGCCTATCTCGTCAATCGCCTCTTCCGACGCATGGACCCGAACGGCGACGGGCAGCTCTCACGCGAGGAGTGGCTGAAGTTCTTCGACGAGGCTTCCGGAGGTGAAGACATCGTCACGTCCGAACAGATTCGCGATGCGTGGCTGGCGGGGATCTCATCGAGCTATTACCCCGGTGACGCCCCGACGAAGGGACAGTTGCTGGCGGGGCTGTTTTCGGGCGAGGTCGGTTCGCTGCAAGAGGGACCGTCGTTGAACGACCCGGCTCCCGATTTCGTCCTCAAAACCCACGACGGTCGTCAGGCCATTTGCCTCTCGGAACAGATCGGTAGGAAGCCGGTGGTCCTCGTGTTCGGCAACTTCACCTGTGGCCCGTTCCGCTCGATGTATCCCGGTGTCGAGGATGTCTCACGCCGGTTCAAGGAAGACGCGGTGTTCCTCGGCGTCTATGTGCGCGAGGCCCATCCGACCGACGGCTGGAAGATGGAATCGAATGCCCGCGTGGGCGTGACGGTGACTCAACCGAAGAACTACGCCGAGCGAGTCGATGTCGCGCAGCAGTGCCACCGGTTGCTCAAGCCTTCGATCCCGCTGCTGATCGACGACATCCACGACTCCACGGGGAACGCTTACAGCGGGATGCCCGCCCGGTTGTACGTCATCGACTCTGCGGGACGAGTCGCCTACAAAAGCGGCCGCGGTCCCTTCGGCTTCAAGACCGGCGAGATGGAACAGGCGCTGGTCATGACCTTGCTCAGCCAGCGGCCCACCAAGCCGATCGACAAATAACGGCGGTCTCCGACTCGCCACTCGTCCATTCGCGCTCCCCTCAATTCGCGCGGACACCATCTTCAAGCAGAGGTGCCGCGCGAATATGCCTCGCACGGCACAAAGTAAGTTGTTTGCGAGCGGGGCTTACGCCGCCCCGCTCGCAAGTCTCATCATCGACCGCGCGAATCAAGGCGAGGAAGCTGCGCTGGTTGTGAGCATTCGAGCGATCAGGTCCCGGCGCGCCCGCCTCGAAGAAAGTCCGGCTGGCAAATCCAAGCCGGACTTCAAGGCTACACCGTGTTGCGGGAGCTGCGCCAGTACGACTTCGGTAGCGAGCCGATGGCGATCAGCGTGAGATGAGCGACTGCACAGAGACCGAGATTGCGAATCGTTCCTTCCGTGAAGCCGTAAGAATGCAGGCCCGCGCCGAGTTCGTTCACGCCCCACCAAGACCAACTGACGAAGATGTTGCCCGCGATGGCAAGGACCGCCAGACCGCGTTCCTTCACCAAGCCGCCCCAGCGCGCATGCAACGCCAGCGCGTTCCAAAGGACGATGATCAGCGCGCCGTTCTCCTTCGGATCCCAACCCCAGAATCGGCCCCACGAATCGTCGGCCCACAGTCCGCCGAGGACCGTTCCGACGAAGCTGAAGAAGATCGAGAAGCAGAGCGTGCCGTAGATCATCCGATTCAGATCGCGACCGATGTCGCGCGTCAGTGATGGCGTGAAGACGCCGCGCACGACGTAGACGATGCCGAGCAGACCGGCCAAGTACGTCGTCGCGTATCCGAACGTGATGCACGTCACATGCGTCGCCAGCCAGAACTGCGTGTCGAGGACCGCTTGCAGCACGGTGAACGTGTCGCCGCTGACTGACAGGCTGTCGGCGATGAGCAGCGTTGCGTAACCGGCGACCGACGCGATCAGGCTGCCGATCCCGATCCGATAGATCAGTTCGAGAATCAGCCCCAATACGACGCAGGCCCAGCCGATGAAGATGGCCGACGAGTAGAGGTTCGTCACCGGCGGCCGGCCCGAGATGTAGATGCGGCCGACCAGCGCGAACGTATGCAACGCAAGAATCAGCACCTGCAACCAGAAGGCCGCGCGGTTGAAGCCCTGCGTCCAGCCGAGCCAGCCGCATGCCGACAAAACGAACGCGAAGACGTACAGCACGATGGCGATCGAAAACGGTTGGAACTGGTTGAAGAACGCTTCAAACCGGATGCGCGCGGGCTGAACCATTTGAGGCGGTTCCTTGGTGAGACGGCTCAGTTGTGCTTCGACCGCCCGGTTGAAGTCTTTCTTTTCATCCTTCGAGTACGCCTTCAGAATGTCTTCCCAGGCGGTGACGTTCAGATTCGGCTCCTGCTTCAAGCGGATCATGTTCATCGTGTTTTCCAACCACGCGCCCGCCAGCGTTCGCCACGGCTGGTCTTTCTCTGTCGAGCCAACAGCCATGATCGGCTGCCCCTGTTCGGCAACCATCTTCTCGAACTTCGTGACCATCTGAAACGACTCGATCACTTCTTCGGGGGTCTCGCCCCGAACGCGATGGTGCAGGCCGAACGCGAACTGAATGTTGTCGAACGTCGAGAGCTTGTCGCTCAGTTGCAGCACCTTACGCTGGTAGACGCTGAGTAAGCGACGATCCTTCTTGGCCACTTCGCGTGCGTTGGCCACTTGCTTCTGGAACTCATCGCTCTCGGAAACTCGCAGCAGTGTGCCGCCGAGCTGTTTGAATTCGGTTTCGGACAGCAGCTTGGCGAGCTGGTCGCGGAAGTCATCGCTGCTCAACCGCTGGTCCTTGAGCGGTTCGACCTTGGCCAAGACGGTCGGTGAAAAACCTTTGTCTCGCAGTAGAGCGAGCGATGCTTCGTTCAGTTGGAATCGCGGCCGCAGCTCCTTGCGCGAGTACCTCATGCCATCTCGTTTCTTCACGCCCATCGTCTCGTGCAGTTCGAGGTTCTCGATGCGGAAGACTTCGTAGTTCTCGGCTGTGTCGTTTTCGGCGATCACGTCGAGCAACCACTGGATGGCGGGGAGATATTTTTTGTCCTTGTCCCGCCCGACCGTGACGGTCGTCTTGCCGGAGATTTCGAGCAATGCCGAACGGGCGGCGGAATCGAGCGGCTTCGCGCGACCATCTTGTACGACGGGAATGCGACCGAACGCGGCAAGGTCGTACTCCAGCGGAGACGTCTTGGGCGGCCGGGCCTTCGATCCGATGTAGCCCGCGCAGAGAACAACGATCGTCGCCGTCACAGCCACCGACAGCCACTGCGATGCGGGCTTCGATTCGACGGCCGAGACGAGGGGAGCCTGCGCGGGCTTGATCCCCAGCTTTTCCTTGAGGCTCATTGCGCCCGTCGAGGGAGCGGCGGCAAGGTCCGGCTCGTCGCCGCGTGTCAGGAAGCGAACCAGCAGAATCAGGAAATGGGCCAGCATCCCGATGGCGACCAACATGCAACTGACGTACGGCATCATCCAGCCCGTGTTCGCCACGACCGACAATGTGGTGTGTTCTTTGCCGTCTTGTCCCTTGTGATAGCCGCTTTGATAGAACGTTTCGTTGGCAAACCGCAGTGGGTTGTTCATCCAGATGGTCTTCTCTTCATCGACGTTCCGCGTCGGATCGACAATCGCGTGCGTCGAGGCATAGTTGCGCGGCGTACTCGTCCCGATGTAGTCTTCCTTGCGGACATCTTTCAGCGTGAAGCGGTAGTCCTTGTAGTAACGCTTCGCCCGCAGACTGAGTTCGTACACCTTGTCCCCGACGGTCACGGTGTCGGTCTCACCGCTCATCGACAGCAGCATCCCGACGAGATACGTGCCGAGTGGCTTGCCACCGTCGCGCGACTTCAGCGTCACATAAGCTGTCGCCATATCGACCTTGCTGTCCGCGTCAGTTCCGGAACCGGGCCGCTTCGATTCCGCAAACCATTCGACGCCGAGTCCCGTCGTCGCGGGATTGGCATCTTGGGACGAGGCCGCTCGCAGGTGCGAGTTCGGTTCGAATCGCGTGATCTCGACCGTGAACGGCAGCTCGGGGAAGTCGATTGGTTTGGCAGCTCCCGTCGCTGAAGTCGGAGCCGAATCGAGCAAGAGCGAACGCGGTATGGCCACGACGCGATCGGAATTCGGGTCGCTCTTGTCGATCACCGCCAACTCGAACGTGCGGATGTCGTGGACGAAGCTGGAGGTCTCACCCTCTTCGAGATTCATCTGCGTTTCGATCGCCGTCAGCGAGACGTGCAATTCGTAGTACATCATCAAGCCGATTCCCGCGTGCAGCAGCACGATCCCGGCGCGCTTCTTGAACACGACCCAGCAGCCCGCCAACAGTGCCGCACCGGCGAACGTCGCCTGAGTCAACTGCCACAGGATGCGGAGCGACGAATCACTCGGGCGAACCGCGTCTCCCTGCGAGAAGAGCCAACCGACGAGAACCGCCAGTCCGACGGTCACGATCGCCAACAGACCTCGGACAAACCAGCCCTTCGCTTGATTCGCCGCGTTAACCGGACGCGACCACTGCTGCACGGTCGCATAGGCCGACGCGAGACCGAGCAGCGCGAGTGATCCCACGAAACCAATCCACAGCGTGCTGTAGGAGATGAACGGCTCAGCCTGAATCCCCTTCGAGTTGCTTCCCGCTGCGATAACAAACCACGTCGCCGCGCCACCCACGGCGATGGCCGCGAGTCCGGCGAGCAACCGCGTGCCGCGTGCCTCCGCCTTGAATCGGATCAAATGCGCCGAGAACAAATTCGCCCCCAGCAACACGCCGATCAACGCTCCACCGGGGAACCAGAAGCCGCCGGGAATGTTGTCCGCCTTCCAACTGCCGAGCGGAATCAAGCCCATGAGCCAGTAGGTCGGTTCGAGCAACTTGTCTTGGGCGTCGCGCACTTCATTGGCGATGACAAACGAGGGCGGCACGAAAACTTGAACCGGCACCCACGCGATCCAGCAACGGAAGTAGAGACCGATGACCTCCCAGATGTCCTTGTCCACCTGAGCCAGCGTGCCGACAAAAATCAGCACGATAGACAGGGCAAACAGCGCGACGGTCAGCTTCAGCGAAGCGACCGGAGCCAGAACCGTCTTCACGCCCTCCCACAGAGAGAACTCGGAACCGCTCGCGCGTGAGGACCGGTCAGCCGCATTGAGATCTGTCGTTCGGATGTCGATGGCCATGTGATGCCTCTGCTATTCGGTGTCCTGTTCCCTCGCCCCGGCCTTGCGGGGAGAGGGTTAGGGTGAGGGGTCTTCTCTTCAAAATGGATCACGCGGTCAGTGATGAGACATCTGAGCGGAGCCGCGTAAGCCCCTCGGTTCTTCCCATGAGGGCTTACGCCCAAGAACCGGGGGGCTTACACCGCCCCGCTCGGAAAACTCTCACTTTGTGCCGCGCGAGGTGTAACGCCGACGTCCGTCATTCCAGCTTCAATGATTTCGCAAACGCTTCAAACCGCGCTCGCTCTTTCGCCGCAGTGGCCGCTGAGCCGGTCAGCTTGATGAACCACGTCTGCCCTTCGTCGGGGATCATCACGCCGAAGATCGCTTTGTCGCCGGCGATGATCTCGACCAATTCACCCTTTTTTGAACCGACTTCAAACGGCTGGGTGGTCTTGTCGAGTTCTTCGCCGGAGAGTGGCTCCAACCCGACTTGGCCTCGCCAACGGTTAATGTTCGCGGCGCGATCGCCTCCCGCGCGCGAGATCGCGATCTCGGCAGACTGCTCTCCCTCGCCGACGGTGAACCGCGCGAGTTGGAACTGTTTGGGAGGGACTTCCGCCCACTCGTCCGGCTTGTTGAATGACGACTCACCCGACTTTGGATTCCCCGTGGGCTGCTTGGCTCCCGGAGCCGCTTCGCGCGGACTGGGCTGTCCCATCCCCGGTGGCATCATCCCGCCCGGCATCGCTGGTCGTTGAGACGCCTTGCCGACGATGTTGATGACTGTCACCGTCAGCTCTCTGGCCTTCAGCGTCTCGGTGCGAGACGGCAGGTCGTCGGCTGCGATGTGCGGTAGATCGAGTTGTCCGCGCCAGCGATTGATGTTGTCCAGAAGCTGCTTCGTCGAATCGCCCGGCCCCTTCGCGAGGACCGTGACCGAGAGCTCTAGCCGAGGTTGCTCGCTCAGCACGAGCGTCGCATGGCGGTTCGCGTTGCCGGGCGTTTCGGTCCACGTTGCGGGGAGAGTCCACTCGGGTTTGTCGTCGCTTGAAAATTTGAGCGACTTCAAAAACTCACGCACTTCCTCACCGCGCGCCTGCACGGCGTCGGGCGGTCCCTGCAACTTGAAGAACCAGAGCGATTCCCCCTGCGGCACGATCGCCGCGATCATGCGAGCAGGCTGCGGCTTCCGCTTGGCAGACTCGGCGAGGAACTCTTTCGTCTGCAATGATTCGTGCGTGGGCACGGTGTAGGAAGTGACTTGCTCCGGCTTCCCGCAGCCGGAGAGCAGTGCCACGCCGACGAGCAGCATCCCGCTCGCGACAGGTGTGTTAAGGAAGGCAATCCGGCTCAACGCGAGACCTCTTTGGGCGTGGCGGCGTAAGCCCCTCGGTTCTTGGGAAACGGGCTGACGCCCAAGAGCCAGGGGGCTGACGCCACCCCGCTCGGATGTCTTGTCGTTGGCCACGAGAGAGAGAGACGTGAGTCCGCACGACACCAATTCGCGCGACAATGGTCGATGAAACGTTGGCACGAGCACACATTGCCTTCGCGAGAGGAATGGGAATGGAGAACAGGCGGGCGGTCACAACAGGCGGGACTTACCGGCGGCGGGCAGATTATAGACGCCCTGCCTCGCCAAAGTACAACCGCGAAATGAGCCGTGCGGGGAGTCGGGTGCAGTCGCTCCCAAGAGGTAGCCCTGTCGCTCCGCGACAGGCAGCGCGAACGCGCGAGTGGCGTTTGCAGTGGATTCAAAGCGACTCGACGGATCGAGGTCTCGCGAGGATCGCGCTGCCTGTCGCGGAGCGACAGGGCTACAGTTCCTCGCGCCCCAACTCACTGCGTGAAGGACCGGGGAGTCCCCTCACGAGGAACTCGCGCGGCACCGGCTCGCGCGGGCTGAGTTAGCAGCGGCAGTTCCAGTCCGGCGCGGCTGCGTGCGGGAGCGACAGCGGTGACTTCGATGGGTGGCGCGGGCTCGCTCTGCGCGCGGGCTTGTTCAGCACCGGCGATTGCCGCTCGGTTCGGCTGCGTGCTGGCAGGAACTGTCGCGACGGGAAGACTGAGGTCCGTCAGTCCCGGTGTGGATTCGGGCGACTGACCGCGAATCGTCGTTCCGGGCGGGGTCGCTCGTTTCCGGTTGTCGGCCAATTGAGCAGCGTTTGGACCGTTCAACGTCGGGCTGCTCGCCAACACCCACTTGTCCCAGTCCCGTTCGAGAGCCTCCACGCTTGGGTAGTCGTAGCGCTGGAGCGCCGCCTCCCAGCCGTCGCTGTGAGCCACTTGAAGAAACGTCACGTAGCTCGGCTTGTCACTCTTCTGGATCAAGAAGTCAGCCAGCGAATGGCCTTCGGCGTAGAGCGTCAGCACCTGTTGCTTGTCTGTCGGATAGTTCTTCATGTCGAGCAGCGTGCGGAGCGGGATCTTTTTGGAGGTGCCCATCACTTGCCCGTGAATCTTTTGCAAACGCAGCCGCTCGGACCCGTGTTCGATCAGCGATGCGGCTCCTTCGTCAGCCCAGCGCGGCAACGGGCGGCGGAAGTGGCAGGCAAAAATGGTGTGGTTGATTTCGTGAGGCAGCACGGAATCGAGGATCCGTTCCTCGCTCCCTTGGATCTCCATCTTCCAGCCGTAGACCTCGCCGTTTTGGAAGTTGAACGTCGTCGCGCCGCCCGCTCCCATCGTGCCGACCTTCACGTCGATCGGGCACGGAGACGACCAATTGGCGGGGAGCGGTTTGCCGATCCATTCGATCGCCAACTCACCGCGATAGATTTCGGCCGCATCGCCGACCTGCTTGGCGAACTCGGCCGTAGGCGCGGTGACGATGAAGTTGGGCGTGCGATACCCGGCCCCGATGGAGGCCAAAGCGCCGACGACGAGTAGACCGCGGAAGAAAGCGTCCATGCCGGTTCCGAGAGGATTGAATTTCGAGAGGGGATTGCCGCGAGTCACAGGCATCCATGCCAAGTCCGCGACAAACTCGTCGAGAGAGCAAACTCTGGACCGGCTGAAACGGCCGATTGCCAAGTGGACTGGCAAGGTCTGCGAGAGTCACGACTTGCGAGGCTGCCGCACTTCAAAATGCCTCGCCAACGAGCGTCGGGCGGAGGCCGTTCCGTGTAAGAGTTACAAACGCGAAGGGCCACGTTGGCGAAAACTTCACAGTTCCTCGCGGTCTCCTCACACCGCGACCTCGTGGCAGAACCGGCCCGGTCGTTACGTTCCGAGGGACTGCGCCCTGCCGCACACGGCGCGCAGCTGACGGGTGCCGGGACGCACTTCGGCAGGAATGACCAATTGGACTCGGCTTCTTTTCGTGACCACCCGATACCAAGGGGACAAAGTTACCGAGTTGCGGGTTCAACGGACCTGTCCCTCGCGTGGTCAGTGATGAGACATCTGAGCGGGGTGGCGTCAGCCCCCTGGTTCTTGGGCGTCAGCCCTCTTGGGAAGAACCAGGGGGCTGACGCCATCCCGCTCAGCAACGTCTGGCTTTGTGCCGTGTGAGGTCTATGTTGCGAATTCAAAAACAATTGGGAGCGACGATCTTGGCACACTCGCACATGTTGGTGAAGCACCTGCTCAAGCAGTTGGAATTTCACAAGCGAGACCGCAAGGAACGTGATCGTCGCCCGGAATGGTTGTCGGCGTTTGTGCATCAGACGGCGGCGTTGTTTGAACCGCTGTCGGGTGTTGCCAAGGTCGGCTATCAGTGCGAGCTGACTCCGGACGGCTGGGAAGCCCGGATGTATCTCGGTTCAACCGAGGTCGTCGGTGGCCGCGATGATGGACAGTCTCGATTCATCAGTTTCGAGTTTGACTTCGGCCGCCTGACCGAAGGCTTCACGCGCGTCGATGAGTTCCGCTGGAATGTCTGTGCGACAGCCGATGGCTCGACCGGCTCGTTCGTCACCTTGCGTGGCCAAATCGACAGCCACTCGGTCCAACTGAAGCTCTACACGCGTCCTCCTTGCGATGCTGGTCCCGCGTTTCGCCAACGCGCCGACGGCACGCTCGAAGAGGTCACTGTTTCGTGAGAACGGGCGACGGACCCTGACTGTTGGGGGCGGGCTTGCAGGGCCATCGCCTTTTTGACGTAGGGTGGCCCAGCTCGCTTCGAGCGCCGGCCCAGCATCCGAAAACGTCGAGAAATCGTGGTGGGCCGGCGCGGCGAAGCGCCGCTGGTCCCACCCTACCAATGGCGGCGGAACCATCATTCACACTGACGGACCAAGATTTCACCTTTGCCGAGTTCGATCAGGTCGCCGTTGTAGCGGTCGTAGCTGGCGGTGAGGCATCCGGACGGAAGCGGAAAGCCGAGCCGTTCGAGGTGTCGCAAGTAGACTCTCAAGAACGTCGGTTGCTCGATGCTGGCGTGATGAAACGTCGGCAGCAGTTCGGGGCGGTGAGTCGTCGAGAACAGCGTGATCGAGCCACGCTTCATTCCCGCGCCGGTGTGACGACCGACGCTACCGAACAGCATCAGTGAACCGGCGATCATGCCGAACCCGGCCGCGTGTCCGACCGAGCCAGCGACCGCGATCAGACCGCGTCGCATCGCTGTGCCCAATTCATCGCCGGCCGATCCGCTGACAAGAATCTCGCCGCCGGTTATGCCGCGCGTCGCACCGCGATAGGCCGCGCCGAGACAACTCCCGGCGTTCCCCTCGATCCGTAAGCGACCGCCGCTCATCTGTGCCCCGGCCCAATCGGCGACGTTCCCTCGCACGGTGATCTCACCGCCGGTCATCTCCGCCCCGAGGTGCATTCCTGCGTCCCCTTCGATGAGGATCCGACCGACGGCATGTCTCTCGCCGATCCGTTTCACGCGGGAACAGTCTCCGACCCAAATGACTTGTTGATCGTCACCGGCTGAACCGGAGACAGCGAAGAATTCGGCGAGTGGCACGCGGCGGTTGCCGTATTGGATCAGAGTCGCTTGGACTTGATCGGCCGTCTGCTCGCGCACGATCTCACTGCGCACGGCGTCCACTTCGATCGACAGTGACGGCGACTCGCGCAGCGTAAGAACCAATGGCATCGGCGAGCCTCTTCGTTCTCCAACCGATCGGCGGGGCAGGTTTGTCACCTGGCCGTGACACCCGTCATTGCCAGCCGGTTAGGTGAGCGGCAACAAATGATTTACTCGTGGACACCAATCCGAAGTGTGAACGAGGATGTTGATCGACTTCGCCCTTGTTCACACTTCGGGTTGGTGTGGGTAAGTCACGTCTTGCCGCTTGCCTTACAAACCCGCCTCACGTCCCGACCGAGCGTCACTCCAGATACTTCTTCACTTGGTCGGCGATCATGGTGCCGACAAACTTCAACGCACATTCGCTGACCACGGACGTGGCCTCAATGACGTTGCCGTTCCGCTTGACGGTCGTCGTCAGGCGTGGCTCGCATCCGGCCACGGCCTGTTCGGCCACAGTGCGAAGTCTTTCCTGCTCTTTCTGGTCGGCGGTTTTCGATTCTTTGGTCTCGGCCTTCTCGGGTGCGAGAGCGTCGAAGAATTCGACCAGTTGTGCCATGTTGGCCGAGAACGAGAGGATCGTCGTATCGGGAGTCTCGGCGGCGGGGCCAGCTACGGCGGTGATCGCTGCGGTGAGATCGGCTTGAGCATTGGGGCCGATTGCCAGCCAGACGACATCTTTGGATGTGGCCAGATAAACGACGGTTTCACCGGGGAAGAACTTTTGGAATTGAGGCAGCCGTCCTGCGGGAACCTTCAGCGTGTGCAATCCGGTCTCACCGACAGTGGCTACATTCAGTGCGACTTCGTGACCCGGCAACAGCTTGGGAAACAAGCCCAAGATTTGGTCGGCGACTTTGCCGTCGGCCGCACGAATGCCGCCGAGAAACCCATGCTTACCATCGCCGACATCGGTCAGATCGAAACAACCGTCGAGCGCTCCGATCGCAATGCTGGCGTCGAGCATGTCGATCAGCAGATTGCCCGCTTGTTTGGCAGCCGTTTTTTGGTCAGCGTCCTTCAGCGTGGCACTCGAATCGAATCGCGCGGCCAGTACCGGCCGAAATGCTTTGTAGAAATTCTTGAGGTGTTCGGCACGAAGGGCATCAATGGCGAAGTTGATTCGTCCTGTGGCCGCCGTCTTTTCCGGAGCCTTCACATGCGCGAAGTGACTCGGCTTGGCACCGAGCAGGGCCGCGCTGGCGTGCAAACTGGTCTCGGGGATCGCCGCGAAGCTGAACTCGCCGCGTCCTTCCTTGAGTG
Organism: Schlesneria paludicola DSM 18645; assembly: GCA_945862235.1. Taxonomy (GTDB): domain Bacteria; phylum Planctomycetota; class Planctomycetia; order Planctomycetales; family Planctomycetaceae; genus Schlesneria; species Schlesneria paludicola_A. The sequence continues at coordinate 25,303 of CAMAYU010000012.1, read as the reverse complement.
CGACATCGGTGGTCCAGCCCATCGTTAGCAGCTCGGTCTCGACCAGAAACCGCTCGGCTTCGGCGAGGTTCTGCACGACCGTGAGCTTACGTAACTCGAACGTGTTCTTGTCTTCATCGCGTTTGAACTTGATCCCCGCTTCGAGCTGAGTCCGCAACTCTTTGAAGTTGGCTTGGCGATCGGCCAGCCCCTTCTTGTCGGCGGGATCGTTCTTTAACTCGGCCGCGAAATCGTAGCCTTTAGCGAGATACGCCTTGAGGGCTTCGTTAATCGGATGAGCCAAATTGGCGGGGACCGCTTCCTTCGTCGGAGCGATCGAGCCGTACTTATTCGCATCGCGCAAGTAGCCGAGCAGTTTGACGGGCTTTCCTTTGGCACTTTCCGTCAGCGAATACAGACCCGTCACCTCTTGCTTGTTCTTGTAGCCCAAATCACCAATATTCAGGAGAAAGCCCCCCTTCCCGCCGAGCTTCGTCACGGGAAAGTGCATCTCATAATCGAGGCTCTTCTTACCGAAGACCACATCGATTCGGATCGGTTGAGTGACATCAATGCCCGGTGTGAAGTTGTCGATCAGATTGTCTTTCACCGTCTTCCACTGCTTCTTGAGAGCAGGGGTCGGGCTGAGTTCGATCAGATACTTCAAATCCTCTTCCAGACGGTTCACTCCCGGTTGAACGATCTTGATCCGGGCTTCGGATTGAGCATTAGCAGCAGGCACAAACAACAGGCCAGCCGAAAGAATCAGGCACAAAGTTCGGACGGACACTGGGCACTCCTTTAACTCGCGTCGTAGGTCAATCAGGCAGTTGAGACCCTGCCAGTTGGGGGCGGGATTCTAGCGGCGGCTGGATATTGGGGGAAGCCGCGATGTTGGGGCGAACTGCCTCGTTTCACCGTGTGGACAGCACATCTGAAAGGCCGCGCGTTCGAATGGCTGAATTGAGCTCGGGTGTGCCAATTTGCTGGCCCTATCGAATTGCAGGTGCTGTCCCCAGACCCCATTCGCGCGAGGCGGATGGGTCGTCTTTTGATTTACCGTTGTCCCCAAGTTCGCTCTCCGTCTCATTCACCATCCCGACCAGCGGGATGGGGTCGAAATCCAACACCTGCAATCCGGTAGAACCTGGAAATTGGAACACCCAACTCCAGAACCTCGTGGGCGATGTCGAGTCGCCCTGATGGAAATGCGAGACTCATTGCCGAGCGAGGGCATCCCGATTAGGTTTCGCCGCCACCCCTACGATTCGGCTCCACCTTCAAGACTCAGAACCAAGGAACTCATCGACCATGCCACTCCAAGGCCATGAACCCGTCAGCCACGAAACCGCGTTGAAGCAGTTGCAGTGGCGTTACGCCACCAAGAAGTTTGATGCGACGCAGGCGATCTCGGCGGCGGACTGGTCCACGCTCGAACAGGCGCTGATCTTGTCTCCTTCCTCGTTCGGGTTGCAGCCGTGGAAGTTCGTGGTCATCACCGATCCCGCGACGAAGGCCAAGTTGCCGCCGATCTCGTGGGGCCAGACGCAGGTGGTCGAAGCGTCGCATGTGGTGGTCTTCGCGATCAAACGCAACCTGTCGGAAGCCGACATCGATCAGTACCTCGCGCGGATCGTGGAAGTGCGTGGTGGCTCGGTCGAGGCCCTCGCGGGCTTCCGTGGGATGATGGTCAGTAGCCTGTTGAAAAGCGGCATGAACTTGACTCACTGGGCGAGCCTTCAGGCGTACATCGCTCTTGGACAATTCATGGCGACAGCCGCGATGTTGGGGATCGACACTTGTCCGATGGAAGGGATTCAACCGGCCAAGTACGACGAAGTGCTCGATCTGCAAAGTCTCGGCTATCAAACAGTGGTCGCTTGCGTCGCCGGTTATCGCGCCCCCGACGACAAGTACGCCGCAATGCCCAAAGTCCGTTTCACCGCTGACGATGTCGTGCTGCGAGTCGATGGGAAGTAAGGCGATTGGCAAGGACGCGAGTTTGCTCCGTAGGATGGACGCGCCTCGTCCGTCCGCCCTCAGTGAAGCAGCGGGGGGACGAGATCAATACGGACGGACGAGGCGTCCATCCCACGTTTCATTCCCAACGCTCTCACCGCGTGGCATCGACCGGCGCGCGGTGACTGATCGCGCGTGCGGCCAGTTCCCGCGCTTGCGTTGCTGACGTATCGAACGACAGCGAGAGCCTTACGCGCCAGCAGCCGTCGTTCGGGACTTGAAACTGCCAGTGCGGGATGACCGCGCAGCTTTGATGGACCAGTTCAAACCCGCTCTCGGATTGGCTGACGGTTTGAATTGGCATCGTCCAGAAGCTGGCCGGCTCGGACGAATCGAGAGCCGCATCCACGCCGAGCCATTCATCGACGAGACCAATGCGCGACATCGGTTCCGTATCGAGTCGCGTGTCGAGTGTTCCCAGCGACTGGCCATGCTCGCCATAGAAGTAGCGGTCGTGCGGACCGGCGGGCATCGCCGCGAAGTTGAATTCGACCGCGAAATGAATCGGCAGTCCGGCGGGGAGGTTCTCCAACAGATAGGTCACGTCGAGCGTGCTTCCGTCGCCCGCATCGAGCGCCACCGTCTTCGTCACCTTCACCGGATACGGCCCGAGATAGCCGTCGCGCCACAAGCACGCTTCGACACGTTCGTCCGACCGACGCAGCTTCGATTGATAGACGCCTTCGGTGAAGTCGCCCAAGCCGCCGTGTCCGTTGACGAAGGCCTCGCGCGACAGCCCCGGCTGCAAAAAGTGATCGACCAAACTTTTGCGAGGCCACGTGTCGTACTGCAACTTCTGGTCGAGGTCCGGTTGTTTGAATCGCACGCCGCCGTTCGGATCGACACCGCCGCCACCCTCGTGAGACGCCTGACCAGCATGTTGCCGAATGCGGTCGTGATACGGCTCGGGCCGACGATTGAGAGTTGCCAGCAAATTGGTGCGGACAGCACGCACATCGAGTTCGTACAGATGCCCACCCTTGCTGGGCGCGAGGTACGCGACGAGTCGGTCACCCGCCAGACGAATCTCTTTCCGCGCGTCGAGATTGAAGTCGTCCGCCTTGATATCAACCCAGCGTCCGCTGCGACCGGCCGCTTCCTCAAGCAAAGTGTCAGCCGCGATCAGCTTCGAGTAAACGGCGTTTCTCAGATGAGGTAGATACAACCCGCCGAACGCTCCGTGCCAATACGGGCAGTTGCACTGAGCGCGATACAGCTCACGCCGCGCTTCTTCGATGAGCGGCAACGCCCGCGGATCGACTTCGCCCGCGGATGCCTCTTCCACGCGCTGGCTGACCTGCATCATGCGCGAGTACATCTCGTTCGCCTCGGGATACTTCACGAGGAAGTTCCGCCAGAAACCCGCGCGGACAAACTGCTTGACGCGATGCCAGTCGTGACGCTGCTCTTGCCCGCGAATCATCTCGCGGAAGTGCGTCTGCCTCTCGGTCGGCAACGCCCATTCGGTCATCTCGCGATAGCTGCCGTCGGGGAGATAGATGCGGCCCAGCGGCGAGACGCGATCGACCGTCTCCGACATCGTGGTGACGTTCAGCCACTCGCGGTTCTCACGCAGCGCCGTGAAGAACCTGCGCAGCCAACCGTCTCGATAGACGAGGTCCTTCGATCCCGGCCAGACTCCGAATTTCTCGCCGTCATCACCGAAGATCAGGACCGCGTTCGGAAACCGTTCGGCGATGCTGCGGCAGTGATTGATCGTCTCATACGGATCGGCATACGGGATCAGGTAACGCAGCCGCTCGCCCCCCGCGAAGACTTTGAGCAGCCGACCGCTCTCCTCGGTGAGGTAGTAGCCGTGCAGTTCGTCGTCGTGCAGACCCGCGTTCCGAAAGTGCGTGTCGTCGAGCAGCGTGTACTCGATCCCCGCTTCGGCGATGTCACCGGCGAACGACTGCTCCCAAACTCGTTCGGGAACCCACATGCCGCGCACACGCGTGGCGAAGGTCTGTTCGAGATGCCGCTTGTACGCCTTCATCTGGCCGAGTCGATCGCGACGCGGGATCGACGCGAGGATCGGCTCATAGAACGGCCCGCCGAGTAGCTCGACCTGTCCGCGCGCCACCAGTCCTCGCACGCGATCGATGTATTCGGGATGCCGCTCGGTCAGCCACTCGAGCAGGCTCCCCGAAATGTGCAGCACAACCGGGACTTCGGGGAACTCATCCAGCAGTTCGAGAAACGGGGCATAGCTGTCGCAGTACGCCGCCTCGAACACACCGTCGAAATTGCCGATCGGCTGGTGATTGTGCAGAGTCAGAATCAATCGAACAGAAGCAGTCATTGCCGGAACGTCCTTGTCTCGACCCGCGGAGCATTTCGCGGGTTGAGGTTGTCGATCAGATGAGAGGTCACACCAATCCGAAGCGTGAGCGAGGAGTGGCTGTTCGTCCCCACTCCTCGCTCACGCTTCGGGTCGGTGTGAGAGCGCGTCGTGTCAGTCGGCACAATCGTCATTTTGCCGCTCGGCCTGCAACCAATCTCGGTGCGGTCGCAAGGTCCATGACGACCGGGCAAGCTGGCGAAGCAGTGTGGGCGTTCGTTTAAACGCGCACGGCACAAATAAACGCGCACGGCACAAAGTGAGAGGTTTCCGAGCGGGGTGGCGTCAGCCCCCTGGCTCTTCCCAAGCGGGCTTACGCCCAAGAACCGGGGGGCTTACGCCACCCCGCTCAGATGTCTCGTCACTGCCCACGTGGTGAAACGACGCTGTCGAAATTCGCGCCAGCGCTCTTCAATCCAAATCGACCTCACGCAGGAACGCGGCGGCTTCTTCGGGGAGGACCGGGTTGATGTAGAAGCCGCTCCCCCACTCGAAGCCCGCCACGCGCGTGATGCGTGGGAAGAGTTCCATGTGCCAGAGGAAGTGCGGCAGTTCTGGCTGGTTGAACGGAGCCGTGTGGATCACGTAGTTGTACGGTGGGTCGTCCAGTGCGAGTTCGAGCTTGCGCAAGACCGTCTTCAGCACGGTTCCCAATTCTTCGATGGCCTGTCGTGTGATGTTCTCGAAGTGGCTCGACTGCTGCTTCGGCAGGATCCACGTCTCGAACGGGAAGCGGCTGGCGAACGGACAGAAGACGACGAAGTTGGGAGTGTCGAGCACGACTCGTTTTCCGTGAGCCAGCTCTTGCTGGATCATGTCGTCGAAAATCGAGCGGCCTCGATAGTTGAAAAACTCGAGCGCGCCGTTGATCTCCTCGTAGATCGTGATCGGGACGACTGAGGTCGCCATGAGCTGTGAGTGGCTGTGTTGCAGCGACGCTCCGGCGAGTGCCCCTTTGTTTTTGAAGATCAGCGCGTGGACGAGGCGACGATCGCGCTTCAAGTCCACCAGGCGATCATGATAAACCCACAAGACCTCGCGAATGTTATCGACGCTCAGGCGAGACATGTTCGTCTCGCCGTGCGGGCATTCGATGATGACCTCATGCGCCCCGATGCCGTTCATCATGTCGTAGATGCCGTCGCCGCGCTTCTCCAAGTTCCCCTCAATCTGCAAAGCGGGAAACTTGTTCGGAACGACGCGCACGCGCCAGCCGGGACCGTTCGGCTGCGAGCCATAGTTGCGGTAAGCCATGATCTCGGGAGGCGTCGCCGCTTCGTTCCCTTCGGCGAACGGATCGAACTCCCCTTCGACCAGTTTCGGATCATCTTTGACATCCGAAGGCCGCTTGGCTCGATCAGGAGCCATTACCACCCAGCGTTGGACGATCGGATCTTTGCGAAGTTCGGGCATGGGAAGCTCTTAGCTGTTAGCAGTAGGGTGCGTGGAGTCTTCGGAACGCACCGTTATCTGAGTTGGCAATCCTCTATCTGAGTTGGCAATCCTCCACCGGTGCGTTCCGAAGACTCCACGCACCCTACTCGCCTACTCGCCATTACGCCTGCCACATTTGGAGTTCAAAATCTTTCGTCGGTTCGTTCATGGTCAGGAGTCCTTCACGAGGGACTCGGTCTTCGCATTGGTCGTTGATGAAGGCGGCGACGTAGAACTCGACGCGGGCACCGCGCACGAAGTTCATGGTGGTGAGTGACGCGGCGACTTCGACGACGCTGTGGACGGCGACTTCGGCTTGAGACAGTGCGACGGTTTGATCGGTGAATTGGATTGCGGCGATTAACGATCCCTCGCGGAAGCCCGAGATGCGAATCTCGACTTCATTCGGGGACGCGAAGCCGATCCGAATCTCATCAATCGCTTTGAGGTCTTCCAGCGCACGTCCCGCCGTGTCGAGGCGGAGCAGAAACCGGTCGGCATCGAAACCGAAAAAAATCTCGCGGATGATGCCGCGCGTCACCATCGTCATCGTCCCGCGTTCGCTCCCGCTGACGTAGTGTCCCGCGTTGATCCACTCGAAATACGTCTGCCTCCCGTCGATCTTCACCTTCAGAAAACCTTTCGGCTCGGTCTGCATCGGCTTCTGTCCGACGCTGCCAATCAGGCGATCGAGCTGAACGGGATACGGCGTCTTCAACAGGATGTAGACGTTCTTCAAATGCTTGCGGAACAAGTGATCGAACAGCCCGTCTTGTGCGGACGAATGATCGTCGCCAAACCACCAGAACCAGTCGCTCCCTTCGGCGATATAGATTTCGTCCCACGCACGGGAAAGGACTTCGGGCGAGATCGGATGCGCCGAGCTGGCCTGATTGATCTCCGTCTGCTTGAGGAACTCACGCGTCTGGTGAAGCAAGTCCCACGCGGTGTGATCTTCCGAGTGACCGATCCAAATTGCGAAGTTGTGGTTGATCCAACTCCCCGCGAAGAGGTGCGTGATGCGATCGGTCGCCGGGAACTCGCGAATGTGATCTTGGACTCGCACCGGCTGCACGTTCGGGTGTGAGACGCAACTGCGGTAGAGCGTCCTCAAGAATTGAACGCCTCCGTCGGCGAAGTACTCCCAACAGTTCTCGCCATCCAAGATGACCGGCACGAGAGCCGGGCGTCCCGCGTTGTGCGGTGCCGTGGCGAAGCCGATCGCGTCGATCTTGCCGAGCAGATCGTTGGCCGCGTGCTGCGGGTCGGACCGCTGATACTGAAAGCCGATCAGGTCGCTGAGCGCATGATCGCGGAAGATGATCTGCATCGGGCGACCCTGTTCTTCGAGTCGCCACGGTCGGTAGAGCATCTCGGGATTGCGCAGGTATCCGCTGCCATCGCGCGAGACCCAGCCGTTCGTGGAAGCGGCGAGAATCTCCTCATCCGTGGCGATCCATTCGATCCCCTGATCGGCAATCGCCGCGATCACCTCTTGCGAGACCGATCCTTCGGACGGCCACATCCCGACCGGGTTCACCCCGAACAGCTCGCGATGGAATTCGACACCCTTCTTAAGCTGCGCGACGGCATCCTCGCGGTACGAGTCCAAATACTTCGGCAACACGCAGCCGGGCATCGCTTGCCGCGCACTGCGTTTGTCCCACAGAAGCGGCAGGATCGGGTGATAGAACGGCGTGGTTGTCAGTTCGACTTGGCCACCCTGCATCAGCTCACGATGCAGCGGGATGATCTGCCGCAACACATCGAGCTGCTTGCGGAGCAGCCACGATTTCTCCACCTCCGTCCAGCCGTGTCCCTTCAGCAGGAATGCCTTCAAGTCCGAGTCGAGATCAAACAGCAGCGGATGGAACCACGTGAGGTTGCTCCAAACTTGGAGGTCGCGCAGGTCGCGCTCGGTGAACCGCTGGATCGCTCGCTCGAACGGATCGCTGTTGGCCGCCCGCTTCTGATGCAGCTCCGCATAGCGCGGATACGGGCGGATCATGTTGTCGTAGTTGGCCATGAAGAACTGGTCGAGCAGGAAGCGCGTGTCGGCTTCGCTCAGACCATCGGCGGGAGTGCGCGAGACATCGAGATGCCGGTCACTCGCGCCGCCATCGGTGTAGGCGATCAACTGTTCGAGCAAGCTGGGAACGAGATTGATCGTGCAACGAAACTCGGGCACCTCTTTGATGTGCCATGCCATCCCCCAGTAGTCCTTCGTCCCATGCAGCCGCACCCACGGCATCGGGTTCTCACCCCCGATCCGATCCGGGTAGTAGGGCTGATGCTGATGCCAGACGAAGGCAAGATTGACGGCAGGCATTGGAGAAGAATCTCGGTGGAAAGATCAACGAATCAGGTGAGCCGGGGGCTGACACCCAAAGGCAGTGCCATTGGCTTAGCCGCCTGTTGAAAAACGGAGAGTAAGCCTCCGGCTTGCTCGTGTGCTCGCTGTCAAGACGAGCAAGCGTACCCTACGTTGTTCAACAGGCTGTTAGCACCACCGCCGGTCGCAAGTACTACTTTGTTGCGGTCTCGACCAACAGCGACAGCACCGCCGACGCGTAGACTCGGTGGCCGAAGTCGCTCGGGTGGTTGACGCCGTTGCCGGTAAGGTCGCTGTCGCGCTTTCGTTTCAGCATCTCGGTCCAGAGCGACGTGAGGTCGGCGAGGGCGATGCCGGGCGCGGATTGATCGTTCGTTCCGGCGAGCGACTTCAGGGCGTCGAGGTAGAGCGGGAACATCTCACGCGGGGTGTGACGCCATTGGTCGTTACCGAGCATTGTCGCGACGAGGATCACTTCCACATCGGGGTTCGTGGCGCGGAGGCGTTCGATCAGCTTGGCGGTTCCGGCCTTGTAGGTCTCGGGGTTGCGATAGCCCACGTCGTTCATGCCGTAAGCGACGATGACGAGGTCCGGTTTGTGTTCGATCAGTTTGTCGAGATCGCCCAGACCGCTGTTGATGTTCCAGCCGCCGACGGCTCGATTGAAGAGGGCGACCTCGGTCCCGTACGACTCGCGCAGTTGAGCCGCGACCAGTTCGGGATAGATCGGCATGAACGGGGCCGCGCCGACAAGGCCCGACGCATTGAGGCCGAACGTGATGCTGTCGCCGCTCACGCCAATCGTCAGTTTTTGCTTGGCCTTCAACTTGGCGAGCGTCTTCGGCAGGCGGCTCGCGTCGAATCGAGGGGCCGCGCCGGGCCAATCGGCGGCGGTTCGTTCATACGTCACTTCGACCTGCTGATCGTGGAACCAGTGGCCGTTGTTGAACAGGACGTGCGTCTCGGGATCGCCCGTTTTGTGTGACAGCGACTGCGGTCCTTCGGCCGCGCCACCGGACCACAGCGGCAGCTTCCCTTTCGGCGGGAAGAGTTCGTCCTGGCGCAGGAACGGGACCGACGACTTCTCGGTCAGAACCAGTCGCGTGCCGTCATCGCTCACGGTGAAGTCGCGTCCCAACTCGAACCGCTTCGATCCGTCGGCCGCATGAATGGAGATGACCTTCGTCGTGGGGAACAGCAGCTTGCCGTCGGCCGGTTTGTCGGCGGTCTCTTTGACGAAGAGGACGCTCTCGCGATGGACGGTCGTTGAACGCCAGAACGGTTCGAGCAGCTTGAGGTCTGGCAGCATCATCGCCGTCGTGACGGGGCGCAGTTCGACTCGGCGAACGTCCATGACAGCGACGCCCTCTTTTTTCTGCGGCTTGATCGACAGCGTGTAGCGGCCCGGTTTGGTCAGCGTCAGTTCGCCGAGGTCTTGCGGGACGAATTTTTGGAAACCGCCGGTCGCGGGGACGGTGAGTGTGAGGAGCTGACGCTCGGGGGACGCGATTGAATTGGCGTTGTCGTCGGGCGAAGAACCGGGGGACTTACGTCCCCCGCTCGGAACAGCAGGGGTCACTTCAAAATGAACGAGGCTCCCGCCGCTGGTGCCACAGCCGACGTGCGGCACCAGACGGAAGCGCCCCGGCTTGGTGATCGTGAACTCAAACGAAGCCCAGTCTTCTTGGCGGACCCAGAAGCCGAGCGTGTCCTTGTGAGGCAACGGCTCGTACCGCAGCATCGTGCCGAAGACATCGGCGGTACTGGAGTGCAGCATCACCGAGCCATCGTCCTTCTGTTCGTTCGGCGAGTAGTTGGGATTCAGCGTCGGCATCTTCGCCCCGACCGACTCGCGCCACGCGACGAGTTTCGCTTGGAGATCCTTCGCGATGTCGGCGTTCTGTTCGATCAAGTTGTTCGACTCGCGCATGTCCTTTGCGATGTTGAATAGCTCACGTCGCCCGGTCTCATAGAACTCGATCAGCTTCCAATCGCCCGACCGAATCACCGCGCCCGGCTTCGCTCCCGCGTTGCTGTTGTAGTGCGGGAAGTGCCAGTAGATGGCGTCGCGCTGTGGAACTGCGCCCCCTTTCAACGCAGGCGACAAGTTCAGGCCATCGACCTTCGCATCCGACTTTACCCCGCACGCCTCCATGATCGTCGGGAAGAGGTCGATGCTGGAGACGATCGCGTCACTCGTCGATCCCGGTTTGGTGACGCCCGGCCACTTCACGATCAGCGGGACTCGAATGCCGCCTTCGTAGAGCTGGCTCTTGCCGTCACGCAGCGGGCCGTTGTTGGTCGGTGCGATGATCTGGCCGTTGCCGTTCGCGAGGCCGCCGTTGTCGGAAGTGAAGATGACGAGTGTCTTCTCGGTCAGCTTGACTTCATCGAGCCGCTTCAACACGCGACCTACAGCCTCATCCATGCTCTCCATCATCGCGGCGTAGATCGGGTTCTGCTGCGAGCCATTTGGTTCCTTCGGCATCGCGCCGTACTTGGCGATCATCTCCGCCTTTGCCTTCATCGGCGTGTGAACCGCGAAGTGAGGGAGATACAGGAAGAACGGCCGCTCCTTGTGAGCATCAATGAACTTCTCGGCTTCGGCGGCGAGCCGATCCGGCAGGTACTCGCCTGCGGGAGCGTCCTCCAGTCCGGGGATCGTCTTGCCGTTCTTCTTGCCATTCGCCCCGGACGTGTACGGAGCGAAGTAGCTGTACGGCGTCCCGGCGTCATCGCCCGCGATGTTCACATCGAACCCATGATCGGTCGGCAGCGAACCTGCTCCGCCCAGATGCCATTTCCCAATGGAAGCACTGACATATCCGGCCGGCTTCAGCGCCTCGGCAATCGTCACCTCATCCATCGGCAATTGCAGCGGAACCTCCGGCGCGAGCAGCCTGTGATTCTTCTGAGACGGCTGACCGGGCAACCACGTCGTGATGCCGCTCCGCTGCGGATACCGCCCGGTCAGCACTGCCGTCCGCGTCGGAGAACAGACCGGACACGCGGCATAAGCTTGAGTAAACCGCACCCCTTCCGCAGCCAACTTGTCGAGGTTCGGCGTCTGATGAAACTTACTCCCATAACACCCAAGGTCCGCCCACCCGAGATCGTCAATCAGGAAGAGGACGACGTTTGGCTTGGTCCCTTCTTGTAACTTGGCCTCCGCGGCGCAGGTCGCTCCGCCAATCATCGCCCCCAAAACCAACGCCAACATCCCGCCGAGACACCTCGTTCGCATCACTCGAACTCCCTCAATGTTGCTTCGCTTCGGACCGCCAAACCATTTTTGCAATGACGTGCTGAGCTACGGACTCAAGCAGGAACCAGCAGCCCGGTTCTTGCGAGCGACTGTGAGATACTCCAAACGTCGTCGCTTCCAGGGAGGTGCCGCTTGAGTCGCTCGACACACTCTTCTGCTTGCTCAAGCGTTTGAAACCAAAGCCGAGGATGGTCAGACCTTTCGAGGATCGACGCGCCCAGCTTGGTCATCGCTTGGGCACAATCTTCCAAACTGTACTTGTCACCGCGACGGTGGAGTGCGATCACTTCAAACGGCAACAACTCGTCGTCGTGTGCCTCGGGAAAGGTCAAGCCGTTGATCAAGACCAACCGGTCGGCGGTCTCTTGCCCATCAGCTTGGAGATAGGCTTGGCGAATCACGTCGGTGCGCGCTTCTTCCGGGATTTCAGACCAGCGATCCCACAGCACGAGAACACGAATGAGATTCGTCTTTGCGAAAACTTCTTCGTCGATCATCGGCTGACCGAAGTCTTTCGGCTCCTTCAGTTCATTGACGAGCGCGGCCAAGAGATCGACATCGCCTCTGTACGCAAATGGTTCTGGCTGCCGTTTGATTCTGGGCATGGTCTGATCCTCATAGCTGGGGCAGGCTTGTCATCAACCAACTGACACTGGACTGCATTCGACGCAATTCAAACTCGTAGGCTCGGTTCTTGTGATAGCGCAGAGACTCGGTCCAAAGGTTCTGAACGGTGGTCGCGTGAAATGTGACTCGTTGGCCGAAGCTGGGATCGGCGTATGCGGACACCAGCGGTGGCTGACTTGTCGTCAACAAATTCTTCTGAGTCACGACCAGCAACTCCGCCCAGCCTTGAACGTAATGCAGATTGTGGTGTTTCGGCCAATTCACACCGAGCTGCTTGGCTTGAGTCACAGCGGGCCAGAGATGACTCCCCATTTCCAACTTCGTCCGAGCGGAAACGCCGATGGCCCGAAAGTAAGCAGCCTTCATCACCATTTCGGCAGAATAACCGAACAAGTAGATCGCGCCCGTCCGGCGAGCTTGCGCTGCCAACGCGATTCCATCGCTGTATCGTTCGCATGCCGCCGCGACGAACTCGTCGATTGAATCGGGCTTGATCCGCTCGGTTAGACGCTTGGGCATGATGCTCTTCACGGGAGTTGTCGCACAACACGCATTTCACTGTGCAGGTGATTATGTCGGACTTCACCTGAGTTCCCAAGTCTCGCGATGACAACATCTTGCCTAACGATCACGGACGCGAAGGATCGGAGAGGACGGTAGAAAATGAGCAGTCACAAAAACGGCTTGAAGATCGCCATTCTGGAAGACAACGCTGATCGCACTGTCGCCATGCGCGCGGCCTTGGCGGACAAGCTCTACATGTACGAACCTCATTTCCTTCCAACGGCTCCGTTGATGTTGACGTGGCTGGATCGGCATCTTGAGGAAACGATTGCGATCTCGCTCGATCACGATTTGGAGCTGCCACTCTCGGCAATCGACAGAACAGATCCCGGCGATGGTCGCATGGTGGCCAAGGCTCTCGCCGTGCAATCTCCAAGCTGCCCCGTGGTCATTCACACCACCAACGTTGCGTGTGGTGACAGCATGGAAGCGGCTCTCATTGAAGGGGGTTGGCAGACGTTTCGGGTCACTCCCTGCGATGATCGGCACTGGATTCGTGCGACTTGGTTGCCGCTCCTGCGCGAGGCCCTCTTTCACGCTGCGACCATTGAAGCGGCTCCCGTGGCACAGTTGGTCTCAGCCGGGACGAAATGACGAAACTTCTCGACGAATCACCTCGCGACAATCGCTGCCATCCGCGCGACCCTTTGTCGGGCTTCGCCTGTGTCCCGCATCCCGCTCCCTCGGTTTGACATCGCCGTAGGGATCGACCGATACTGATCGCCTGCTCGAGATTCGAGCCGTCTGCCGGTTGATCCTACCTGTGCTTCTCACCAAGTTCGTTTTCACTCCCGTTGTTTATCGAGGGCTTTCCGATGCGAAGTCGGTTCGTTGTTTGTGCCGCGTCTGTGGCGAGTCTGTTCGTATGCACTGCGTCGTCCGTGTTGACCGTCTCCTCGGTTCACGCGGCCGATCGGAAGATCGAGTTCAACCGGGACGTGCGGCCGATTCTGTCGAACAACTGTTATCTGTGTCACGGTCCCGATCAGAAGCAGCTTCAGGCGGGGCTGAGACTGGATAAGCGGGAGAGTGCCGTCTCGAAGCTGGAGTCGGGGAAGACGCCCATCGTGCCGAATGACATTTCGGCCAGTGAGATCATCAAGCGGATCACGTCGGCCGATCTGACCGAGCAGATGCCGCCGAAGGAGAGTGGGAAGAGTCTCACCGCCGACGACATCGAGACACTGAAGTTATGGGTTGCTCAGGGGGCTGAGTATCAGGGTCACTGGTCGTTCCTCGCGGCGGTTCGTCGCGACCCGCCCGCGACCAAGTTTCAAACGCACGTCAAAAATCCGATCGACAACTTTGTGTTGGCGAAGCTGGAGCAAGCTGGCCTCGAACCGTCGCCCGAAGCGGACAAGATCGCCCTCATCCGCAGAACGACTTTTGACCTGACGGGCCTCCCGCCGACGCCCGCTGAAGTGGACGCCTTCCTCATCGACGCTTCGGCCGAGGCTTACGAGAAGGTTGTCGATCGGCTGCTTCAGTCGCCGCGCTACGGTGAGCATCAGGGCCGCATCTGGTTGGATGCCGCTCGCTATGGAGACACGCATGGACTGCATCTCGACAACGAACGGTCGCTCTGGCCGTTTCGCGAGTACGTCGTCAACGCGTTCAACTCGAACAAGCCGTTCGATCAGTTCACGATCGAACAGCTCGGCGGCGACTTGATTGAGAACGCTTCGACCGAGCAGAAGGTCGCGTCGGGCTTCAACCGCTGCAACGTGACGACCAGTGAAGGCGGCTCGATCAACGACGAAGTCTTCGTGCGGTACGCCGTCGATCGGACCGAGGCTCTCTCGACCGTGTGGCTGGGGCTGACGCTGCAATGCGCCGTCTGTCACACGCACAAGTTTGATCCGGTCACGCAGAAGGAGTTCTATTCGCTCTACTCGTACTTCTACTCGATGGCCGATGCGGCGATGGACGGCAACGCGCTCTTGCCCGCTCCCACGATGAAGCTGCCGTCGGTCGAGCAGACAGCGAAGATGAAGGACTTCGATTCTCAGATTGCCGCGACGAATGCGGCCGTGGCGGACGGACTCGCCAAGATTCAGTACGTCGATCCGCTGGAAGGCAAGTCGATCCCGGCCGATGCCTTGTCGGTGTTGCGTCAGGAATTCGTCTGGTTCGACGACGACATGCCTGCCGGAGCCAACCTGCAAGGCGACACGCCTTGGAAATTCGTGACCAAGGCCGAGGGGCCGGTCCTCAGCGGTGAGAAATCATCGACACGCACGGCCCCCGGCTTGTCACAGCACTTCTTCACCGGAGCCAACCCCGGTCTGAAGTTGGGCGAGAGCGACATCTTGTTCGCTCACGTTTACCTCGATCCAGCCAATCCACCGAAGGCCATCATGATGCAGTTCAACGATGGTGCGTGGGAGCACCGCATGAATTGGGGCGATGAAGACGCGATTGGCTTCGGGGTGAAGAACTCGGTGGCCAAACGACTCGGCGGCCCGTTGCCCAAGCTGGGCGAATGGGTTCGTCTGGAAGTGAACATCGCCGATGTCGGGTTGAAGGCCGGATCGTCTCTGAACGGCTGGGCCTTCACTCAGTTCGGCGGCACAGTCTATTGGGACAAGGCGGGAGTCATCACGCGCACTACGCCGGTGCAAACAGAGTTCACCTCGCAACTGGCGTGGGAAGAGTCCGAGTTGCCGACGCCGCGCAAAGAGCTTCCTGCTGACATTCAAAACCTCATCAAGATCGAACGCACGAAGCGCAACCCCGATCAACAGAAGCAACTTCTCAACTACTTCGTGCAGAACATTCACAAGGAGAGCAAAGCGACGTTTGCTCCGCTCTTCGCCAAAGTCGCGGACCTCACCAAGCAACGGACCGACTTCGACAACGCGATCCCCGCGACCATGATCAGCGGCGACCTGCCGCAACCGCGCGAGACCTTCGTCCTGATTCGCGGGGCCTACGACAAGAAGGGGGACAAGGTCGAACGGGGCGTGCCGTCCGTGCTGCCCGCTCTGCCAGAAGGCGTGCCGAACAACCGGCTCGGTCTGGCGAAGTGGCTCACGGCGCCGAATCATCCGCTCACGTCGCGCGTCATCGTGAACCGTTACTGGCAGCAGTTCTTCGGCACCGGAATCGTCAAGACGGCGGAAGACTTCGGGGCGCAGGGAACGTGGCCCACGCATCCCGAACTGCTCGACTGGCTCTCCACCGAGTTCATCCGCACCGGTTGGAATGTGAAGCAGATGCACAAGCTGATGGTCATGTCGGGGACGTACCGCCAGTCGTCGAATGTCTCGGCGACGCTCCTCACCCGCGATTCCGAAAATCAGTTGCTTGCCCGAGGCCCGCGCTTCCGTCTCGAAGCAGAAGTGATCCGCGATTCGGTCCTCGCGATGAGCGGTCTGCTCGTCGAACGATCGGGCGGCAAGAGCGTGAAGCCGTACCAGCCCGAGGGTGTCTGGGAAGCTGTCGCCTTCGTCGGCAGCAACACGCGCGAGTTCAAACAGGACGCGGGTGAGAGCCTCTACCGCCGCAGCATGTACACGTTCTGGAAACGCACGTCGCCGCCGCCGTCGATGTCCACGTTCGACGCCCCGTCGCGCGAGAACTGCACGGTCCGTCGGCCTCGAACTAACACGCCCCTCCAGGCGCTCGCCCTGATGAACGATAAGCAATACGTTGAAGCCGCCCGCCGCCTCGCCGAACGCATGCTGACGGAAGGAGGCTCGACCCCTGAGTCCCGCCTCACCTTCGGCTTCCGCTGGACCACGGCCCGCACCCCAACCGCCAAAGAACTTGAAGTCCTGCAGCGGACGCTGCAAAAGCAACTCGCCACGTTCCAAGCCGACAAGCCCGCCGCCGAGAAACTGCTCGCCTACGGAGACTCGCCCCGCAACATGAACCTCGAACCCGGTGAGTACGCCGCCTGGACAATTATCGCCAACCTGCTCATCAATCTGGATGAGACGATCACGAAGTGAAGCTTTCTCGTCCGCCTTCGCCTTGTCCCCTCGTCTTGGAGGGGTGAGGGTGAAGGGGTCTTGTGTTCGGAGTAGCCCAGCTATCGTATTGGATGTTTGCGAGTTGGAATAACAAGAGGCGGATTCCGTTTGGTATCATCGGCCCCCTTCCCTTGTGCTGCACTGCAACCCGGTCGCCCTACCACCCCGCTTCCAATTGAAAGACAAACGCTCATGTTCGCCGGGGCTCGCCATTTCTTTCAAAAAGCCTGCCGCTACTTTCTCTTCCTTTGCCTGCTGCTGGGAGGCATTCATGGCGGCGCGGTTCCTGGGCAGGACTCGTCCGATTCGCGGGTTGCGATCCCCTCCGCCGATCGACAGAAAAGTATTCGGACGCAGTTGGATGAGACACTTGGTCTCTCGAAAGCCACAAACACGTCGAAGCAGCAGCAGGCGTTGCGTGACCTGATGAAGATGGCGGACGATCCAGCCACATCATCTGATGAGATTTACGTCGTCCTGCAAGCGGCGCTTCCTTTGATTCGAGAGAAAAGTGATCTCGCTACATTGAGGAAGTGTATCCAAAAACTGACCGAGACCTTTAAGGTCGATCCGATCCTCGAACGATCAAAGCAACTCGAAGAATTCATCGCGGTCTGTAAATCGACCTCAACACTGGATCAAGCGGTGAAGGATGTCGTGGCGATGGTGGAATTGGCGAACGGCGAGAAACGGTTTGGGGATGCCAAACGATCATTGGAGTTCGCGGAAGCCGCAGCCAAGAAACTCAACGCGAAGTCTTCCATAACGCTGCTCAACAGTACGCGAGGAGCGGTGGAGGAGTGTGAGCAGGCGTTTGGATCGCAGAAGAAAGCGCGACAAACGTTGGCGACGGCACCCGCAGACCCACAGGCGAACTTTCAGTTCGGCGTGTGTCTGGCCATCTTCGAGGGAGAATGGGAGCAAGCGCTGCCATATCTTGCGAAGGGATCGGATCCCAAGTGGCAGGCGGCCGCCAAGGCAGAGCTGGCGGTCACTACGGAAGTCGATTCCCGACAGGCGGTGGCAGACGCTTGGTGGGAGGCGGCTCAAACCGCGAAGGGAATGGCGAAGACGGAGGCCCAACGCCGGACCTACAAGTGGTATGCGGAACTGGAACCGGACGTGACCAGCCCGCTGGTCAAACGCCGCGTGAAGGATCGCAAGACCGAATTGGCGAAGATATTGAACATTAAGCCCGCTCCACCCGCTTCTAATGAGTCGAAGTCGTTAGAGGAGTCGAGTTCGGCGGATGCAACTGCTGGAGCGATGAATTGGTTGGCACGACACCAAAATACAGATGGCAGTTGGGGCTGCGGCCCCAAAGGCTTTGCTCATCAGTGCAAAGATAAGAGTTGCACGAAGCCCCTGTGGAAAGAGGCCGAAGAGTCGAAAGAGCCCGTCGCCGTTCCCCCAGAATACCCGATGGCCGCGACCGCCTTCGGATTGCTCCCCTACTTCGCCGCCGGGCAGACTCACGAAACGGCGGGGACTCGCAAGGGCGTCGTCAGCCGCGGGCTGAATTGGATGATGCGCAATCAGAACACTAAGACCGGCCAATTGGGGACCGGCAGCATGTACGAGCATGGACTAGCCACGATCGCACTGTGTGAAGCCTATGGCTTGAGCAAGGACCGTCGGCTGCAGCTTCCCGCTCAAGCCGCGATCGCGTTCATTGAAGACGCTCAAAACGACACGTCGGGAGGCTGGCACTACTCCCCCAATCCTTCGACGGTCGGCGATACATCCGTCGTCGGATGGCAGTTGATGGCGCTGAAGAGCGGAGACATGGCCGGGCTGAAGGTCAATCCGCAGACACTGGTGAAAGCCAAGCTCTTTCTCAAATCCGTGGCTAAAGGGAAATCGGGCGGGTTGTTTTCGTATTCACCCGAATCGGGAGCAACGCCCACCATGTCGGCCGTCGGATTGCTCTGTAATCAATATGGCGGCATGAAACGCACTGAGCCAGCCATGATCGAAGGCCAAGCCTACGTGATGGCTAACCTCCCCGGAGCAGAGGGCAACCCGTACTTTTTCTATTACGCGACACAGGTGATGCACAACCTGCCCGGTTCCGAGTGGGATACGTGGAATCGCGACGCCCGGCGGTTCCTTATCAAGTCCCAGATCAAGTCCAATGACTGCGATAACGGAAGCTGGAATTCCGTGGGGAAGGGTCACGTCGCGGGGCCGGTCATGATGACCAGCATTTCCGCGCTGAGCCTGCAGATTCACGCCGCGTCGTACATGGCCCGAGAGAATCAGGCCAAAACGCCGTAGGGTCGGGGTGGCCCTGTTTGACGGAACGAAATGAGACGTGCAGCTGCTTTGGACCGACGAGACGATACTTCACAGCAGGCAATTCGATGACCGCAACAACACTCAAACTCGGGCCGTTCGATTTGGAAAGGGTGTTTCGCGCCGTGGACAAAATCACTGAGCGAATGATTCGTGCGGCTGCGACACTCGACGCGGCAAAGATTCCTTACGCCGTGATCGGTGGCAACGCGGTTGCCAACTGGGTGTCTCGGGTGGATGAAGCCGCCGTCCGATTCACCAAAGACGTGGACATTCTGTTGCGACGCGCCGACTTGGATGCAGCGACGGGGGCGATGGAAAAACAGGGGTTCGTCTTTCGTCGCTCGGGTGCGATGACGATGTACTTGGACGGACCAACCGCCAAGGCGCGCGATGCGGTTCACGTCTTGTTCGCCAACGAACGAGTTCGGCAAACAGACCTGCACCCCGCTCCCGACGTGACTGAGTCGGAAGCCACCGGTCGCATCCGAGTCCTGCAACTCGAATCGCTCGTGCGCATGAAGCTGACTTCGTACCGAACCAAAGATCAGACGCACTTGATCGACATGTTCGACATCGGACTGATTGATGAAACTTGGATTGGTCGATTTGGAGGAGAGACCGCGAACAGGCTTCGTGATGTGATCGAACAAGCCAAGCGGGAACGATTGCCGGAAGACGATGATCCCGGTGCCAAAGATGAGTAATACGAGGAAGCCGGGGTCAGGTGGTTCAAAGTTCAATTTTCGCGGACAGCAGCCGCCACCATGATCAAACCGGTTTGTCCGCGAAAATTGAACTTTGAACCACCTGACCCCTGATCGCGCGACCTGCAAAAGCAGAAGAACCCCTCACCCTCACCCTCTCCCCGCAAAGCCGGGGCGAGGGGACAAGGCGAAGATAAGACTAAATCAAAACCATTCAGACAGGAGACTCACATGAACCCGATTCTTGAATATCAGCAGGCGATGACTCGGCGGCATTTTTTTGGGAGGCAGGCTTGCGGGCTGGGGGCGGTGGCGCTCGGGGCTTGCATGAATCCGAGCATTTTTGCGGGGGATCTGGCTGCGGCAGGAGGGGCCTCATCTGCAAACGGGGCGGGGGCGAGTGGCATGGGGACGCAGGGCGTGATGCCCGCGTACCATCACGCGCCGAAGGCCAAGCGGGTGATCTGGCTGTTCATGGCGGACGGGCCGTCGCAGCTTGATTTGTGGGACTACAAGCCGAAGCTCGGCGAGTACTTCGATAAGGACTTGCCCGAGTCGGTGCGGGCTGGCCAGCGAATCACCACGATGACATCGGGGCAGGCTCGGTTCCCGATCGCTCCGTCGATCTTCAAGTTCGCTCAGCACGGCAAGCATGGGGCATGGGTCAGCGAACTGCTGCCGCATCTCGCGGGAAGCGTCGATGACATGTGCATCATCAAGTCGATGAACACCGACGCCATCAATCACGATCCGGCGATCACGTTCATCACGACGGGGAGCGAAATCCCCGGCCGGCCGTCGCTCGGCGCGTGGCTCTCGTACGGGATCGGCAGTCCGAATGAGGACTTGCCCGCGTTCACGGTGCTCATTTCGCGACTGGCTCAGGGGGGACAGACGCAGGCGTTGTTCTCGCGCATGTGGGCGGCGGGATTCTTGCCGACGAAGCACGCAGGGGTGTCGATGCGGTCATCGGGTGATCCTGTGCTGTACCTGTCCAACCCGCCGGGTGTCTCCGCCGACACGCGACGCCAGATGCTGGACGGCCTCGGCGAACTGAATCAGCAGCGACTGACGGAAGTGGGCGACCCCGAGATCTCCGCGCGAATCGCGCAGTACGAGATGGCCTACCGGATGCAAACCTCCGTCCCCGAGTTGGCCGACATCTCGAAAGAGCCGAAGCATGTTCTCGAACTGTACGGCGACGAGGTCACTCAGCCGGGCACGTTCGCCTACAACTGCCTTCAAGCGCGACGCCTCGCCGAACGCGGCGTCCGCTTCACGCAGGTCTTCTTGCGAGGCTGGGACCATCACGGTGGATTGCCCGGTTCGATCCGACAACTCGTCAAGGCGTGCGATCAACCGTGCGCGGGCCTCATCAAGGACTTGAAGCAGCGCGGGATGCTCGATGAGACATTGATCGTGTGGGGCGGCGAGTTCGGCCGCACGGTCTACAGCCAGGGAACGCTGACGAAGGACAACTACGGCCGCGACCACCACCCGCGCAACTTCACGATGTGGATGGCCGGCGGCGGAACCAAACCGGGCATCGTCCACGGCGAGACCGACGACTTCAGCTACAACATCACCGAAAAGCCGGTCCACGTGCATGACCTCAACGCGACGATCCTGCACCTGCTCGGCATCAACCACGAAAAGCTGACCTTCCGCAACCAAGGCCGCGACTTCCGTCTGACCGATGTGCATGGCAAGGTCGTCACGGATATTCTGGCTTGACGATGAATGGTCGAACCTGAGCAACGAGTTGTTGAATTGATGCCGCTTCTCGTGGTCGCTCGCTTCATTGCAGCAAAGGAAATCTCATGAGTGCCGTTCTTGAAACCCGGTCGATGATGGCTCCTTCGCCGCCATTTGCAGCCGTCATCGATCCGCCGATCACTGCCGACGAACTCTTGGAAATGCGGAACGGGGAACGCTACGAACTTGTTGACGGAGAACTTGTGGAGCGAGATATGGGCGCACTCTCGGGCTGGGTTGGTGGTGAAGTGTTTGGCCGGATTCGCGAGTTCGCTCGACAGTATGGCGGCTGGGCATTTGGCGACGGCGTCGGCTACCGCTGCTATGCCGACGATCCCGAGCGGGTTCGCAAACCGGATGCCTCGTTCATTCGGGCCGACCGTCTTGCAAGTCCTCCCGAGGGCTACATCACCATCGCCCCCGATCTGGCTGTCGAAGTCGTCTCACCCAACGACATCTATTACGAGGTCGAAGCGAAGGTCGATGAGTATCTCAGCGCGGGCGTTCGTCTGGTGTGGGTCGTCAACCCGGTCAACAAGTCGGTGCGAGTCTTTCAACCCGGTCGCATTGTCGATGAATTTGGACCAGACGGTGAACTGACTGGTGGCGGCGTGATCCCCGGCTTCACATGCAGCGTCCGTTCGCTCTTCCCCGTCAAACTTTAGACAGATCATTTAAACAGACAGATTGGAATTGAAACGGTATGCGTAACGAAGAACTCGCGGTCTGCGGGCTGAGTGCTGTGCGGTCGCGGTTTGAGAAGAAACCGAATTCCATCCGGCGACTGTTTTTTGACGAGGCGACTGCGCCCTGCGTCGGCAACATTTGTTCGGCACTGGCGACGGCGAAGAAGATTTACCGCTGTGTCGAACCGGCGGAGTTGGAGAAGATTTCGGGGTCGATCCATCACGGTGGGATCGTGGCCGTCGTGGATCGACCCGTGTTGAAGTCGCCTCACCCCGATGAGCTGCGCGAATGGGGCCGTCTGCGCGAGCCGGTGCTGCTGCTCGACTGCATCTCGAACGGACACAACTTGGGGGCGATCATTCGCACGGCGGCGTTCTTCGGTGTGACGAAGTTGATCCTGCCCGATCATCCTTCCGCCGCGCTGCCGACCGAAGCGACGTACCGCGTCGCCGAAGGGGGACTCGATCATGTCGAGGTCTTTCAGGTGAAGCGGCTCGACTTGTTCGCGCACGAGTTGCGCAAGTACTACACCGTGATCGGAGCCGACACGCGCGGCGGTCATCCCGACCTAGATGTCTCCGGTTACAAGCCCATCGCCCTCGTGATGGGGAACGAGGAGCACGGCCTCGCCGATGAAGTCGCCGCAGCCTGCGATCGCCTCGTCACCATCCCCGGCAGCGGGCGTGTGGAGTCTCTCAACGTCTCCGCCGCCGCCGCCGTGCTGCTGTGGGAATGCACCCGCTCGCTCCGTCAGGCCCGCTGAACGAGGCGTAGAGGGCATTTCAGAACCTGTTTTCGCCTCGAAAAACCAGCCCGACGCGCAAGCGAGGGCTGGGCCTTCGATGATGGTGCAGCCCTCGCTTGCGCGTCGGGCTAGTTTTGAAATGCCCTCTCCACATTTCTCCGGTGGCGACGGGAGTTTCAACCGATGCGCCAGCCTTCGAAGCTGAGGTCGATGCGTTGAAGGCGCACGAAGGCGGATTGGTTGTTCGCGGGAAGTGCGAGCGGATTTGTCGTCTTTTGTTCGACGATCACGGCGACACCGATTCCAAGACCGAAGGTGAAGTTCCCACCGGGCGTCGGAGCGAGTTGGGCTTCCAGTGAAATCGACTGTCCTGAGATGGGACGTGCTGCGGTTGAACCTTCGCCATCGCTGAACGTTGGGACGAACTCCATTGACGCCAGTTCTGTTCGATCGCGGGCGGACTTTGTCGGTTGAGCGAAGCGGAAGAAGATCAAACGGCAACGGAATTGGTTCACGAAGAGCCGCTCGAAGTCCTCGCGCGAGGAGCCGCCTCCGCTGATCAGGGCCTTCGCGGTGAAGCGGCCAGCTTGGGGATCGCGAATCTGTTGGGCCACGACGGCAGACACGACAGTGGGAACGAGGAGCAGTTCGACGGTCGCGGGCCACAAGCCCAACGCTGCGTGAGTTTGATTGGTGGCCAGCGTGTCTGCTGTAGGCCGGCCCCCCTCGTCCGGCCGGACCAAGGAGGCTGGCCTACGTTCAGTCATCGTTGAGCGAAGCGGGGCATCGTCGAGCAATCGCACATTCAGTCCGCCGGTGGCCTCCGCTCGCCAACTCTTGGGGCTGGCGGGAGCATCGAGCGGGCGCAGCGTGGTGGTTTGTTGGAAGTCGGAGTGAGCGAGGAGTCCCGCGTGATAGGGCGGGACAAACGCGATGTCGCCGGACGAGGGTTGTCGCGCGGTGGAAGCCGGTTCCTCGCCGAGCAACTTGTAGAGCGGCTCGGCAGCGGTCACTGGCAGGATGCGACCTTGCCGGTCTTGGAACGTCGCGTGCGTGTCGATGCCAACCAAATGAAACACGGTCGCGGCGAGATGTCCGGCATTGACGGGATCGGTCGCAGGATAGCCGCCCTCGCGATCACTCGAACCGTAGACCTGTCCGCCCGAGATGCCCGCTCCCGCCAGCACGCAACTGAAGACGTTGCCCCAGTGATCGCGTCCCGCGTTGGCGTTGACCTTGGGGGTGCGACCAAACTCACCGACCGCAATGACCAGTGTTTCGTCGAGCAGCCCGCGTTCTTCGAGATCGTCGAGCAGCGCCGTGAAGCCGACATCGAACTGCGGTGCGAGGCAGTCTTCCATCCGGTCGAAGTTGCGGGCGTGCGTGTCCCACAGCGGGTTATCAACACCACGATCTCCCGCCACGCGCGGCCAGTTCACCGTGACAAAGCGAACCCCCGCCTCAACCAACCGCCGCGCGAGCAGCACGCTCTGGCCCCAGGGATGACGGCCGTAGCGCTCGCGCACGCGGTCGGGTTCATCCTCCAAACGAAATGCCTCACGCGCGCCGCCGGTGGTCAGCAGCTCGAACGCCTGACGTTGCAGTCCTTCGTGAAGTTGCACGGTCGCACTGCGCGGCGTGGCATCGAACGAGTGGCCGAGCGCATCGAGCAACGTCACACGGCGACGCATCTGATCGGCGGGAACCTTGCTCGCGTAGAGGCCGCCCAACGGTGAGTGAGGTTCGGCCGGATGGCACTCGATCAGCTCGGGACTCCACTGTGGCCCCATGATCCCGCCGAATTGCCCTGCCTCAATGTTGCCGCCGTTGCCGATGAAGAGTTCGGGGAGCGACACGGCCGACAACGACGACAGCTTGTCACTCGGGCGGAACCGCTTCACGATCGAAGCGAGATTCGGCCAGTCGCTCGGAGCCGCGTTCTCGCCGTCGCTGGTCAGCATCGGCTGACCGGTCAACACCCAATAACCGCTCCCCCCGTGGATCTGGTTGTTCGTGAACATCGACCGAATGACGGCCAGCTTGTCGGCACGCATCGCGGTGCGCGGTAGCAGTTCACAAAAGTCGATGCCGGGCACGTTCGTCTGGATCGGTCGGAACGGCCCGCGAATCTCAGCCGGCGCGAGCGGCTTCGGATCGAAGGTCTCGTGCTGCGGCGGCCCGCCCGCGAGGAACAACAGGATGACTTGCTTCGCCCGCCCGAAGCAGCCTCCCGCACCGGACACGTTTTCCGATGTCGCGGCCCGCGCGAGGGCGGGCATCAACGACGTGAGGCCACCCGTCAAAGCGGCCAATCCGCTCCGCTTCAACAGGTCACGACGCGGCTGAACGAACGGAAGCAACGATCGCGAGTCGGCAGAACGGGCGAACATGAGGACTCTCTCTCAAGCGGACGTTCTCAGTTTGGCAGGACAGAATTGCCAAGCCGGAACACTCTACGCGACGCTGGAACCACGACCAAGCCCGGTCGCCGTCGCTCCAAGGCCATCGCCTTGTTGGAGCGAGGCCAGTTGTAGGGTGTCGTCGAGTCTTCGAGACGCACCATTCTCGCTTTGTTTTGG
>CAMAYU010000011.1 GCA_945862235.1 Schlesneria paludicola DSM 18645 | reverse complement strand
GCTCCCCGACTAGGATTCGAACCTAGGACCTAGCGGTTAACAGCCGCTCGCTCTACCAATTGAGCTATCGGGGAATGCTTTGCGTGTCTCAGCCCGGTCTGGGCGAGGCGGACAGTGAATAGACAATTCTGGAATTCGTTGCAAGAGATGCCTCGAAAATCTGCGGGCGCAGACGAATAGTGGTCGTTGATCGGGTGGAACTTGCCGAAAGTACGGAAGTCACCGACGGGTAACGGACTTGCGGGCTTCCCCAATCACGCACCTATTCGGTTCAGGATCCGGTGCAAAACAACTTCCCGTTTTCCTCCCTCTCCTCGGCGGGGAGGGAGAATGCCAGACGCACTTCGGGAAGTTTTGCGGCCCTGTTTCTGAGCGTGAAAGGTGCCCTCCTGACTCGTCTGCGGAATCTCCCCACGCGACCGAGAATGAGAGATTGGCGACCCGTAAGCCGTCAGGCGGCGGGTTCGGAAGCCCGTGGCCTTGCGTCATCCGGATCACCTTGAAAAACTCGCTTAGGAATTGGCTCGAAACAACTTCCTCGTTTAACCGCAAGCCAAAGGCGAGCGCGGAGGGGGGACACAGGGCCTCAACTCCGTACCGCCTCTGCGCTCGCCTTTGGCTTGCGGTTAAACGAGCGACTGGAAATCGCGAAGTTGTTTTGAGCCAGTTCCTTAGCAGCCTGTTGAAAAACGTAGAGTAAGCCTCTGGCTTGCTCGTTTTCTCGCGGTAAAGACGGGCAAGCCAGGCGCTTACCCTACGTTTTTCAACAGGCTGTTAGGACCGAGCGAAGTAGCCCCCCCGTTTTTTGAAAGCGAGTTCACTGTGTCAGAGAGACGTATTCCGGTGATGGGCGATGGCCTGCCGCCGATGCTGGTCGAAATGCTCGGTTCGGGAATCGAAGTGCTGGCGTGGGATGATAGCCCGCAGTCGGAGGCATTGAATCGCGCCGTCGCGTTCATTACTTACGGCCATCCGCGCGTCGATGGTCCGCTGATGGATCGGGCACCGCATCTGAAGATCGTCAGTAATCACGGCGTGGGAGTCGATCACATCGACTGTGATGCGGCGCGGGATCGCGGGATCGCGGTGGGAAACACTCCCGGCTGCTTGGACGCTTCCACGGCCGACATGACTCTGGCCTTGATGTTGGCGGCGGCTCGCAACGTGGTGATTGGCGACAAATTTGCGAGGTCTGCTCAGTTCACGCACTACGACCCTTCGACGTTGATCGGTTTTGAAGTGACCGGCAGCACGTTGGGAATCGTAGGGCTGGGCCGCATCGGGCGCGAGGTGGCTCGCCGTGCTCGCGCCTTTGATATGCGGATCGTCTATCACAACCGACGGCGCGACGAAGCGGCCGAACGCGAACTGGGTGTCACTTACCGTTCGTTGCCCGAGCTGCTGGCGGAGAGCGACTTCGTAACGCTCAACTGTCCGCTGACCCCCGAGACCACGAACCTGATCGGCGCGAAGGAGTTCGCGCTGATGAAGCCGACGGGAATCTTGATCAACGTGGCGCGAGGACCGGTTGTGAATCACGACGCCCTGTTGGCGGCGCTCAAGTCACGCCGTATCGCCGCCGCCGCACTCGACGTGACCGCGCCGGAACCGTTGCCGCGCGATCACCCGCTGCTCGAACTCGACAACCTCGTCATCACGCCACATCTCGGCAGCGCGTCAAACCGGACGCGCCGACGCATGATGGAAATGACGGTGGAGAATCTTCGAGCGGCGTTGAACGACGCACCACTTCCGTGGCGCGTCGTGTGAATCGTTCTTCGTCTCATCAATCATCTTTAGGAGTCTCATCAATCATCTTTAGGAGGCAACAGATGCTGCACAAATTGGGTCTGAGTTTGATTGCGGTGGTCGTGATGACACCGTGTTTGAATGCGGAGGAGCTCGACTCCAAACAGCGGGTCGAGCAAGTCGTCGCGGCGGCTGGCGGTGAAGAGAAACTGTTGAAGCTGTTCCGCTTTCGCGAGCGAGTCCTCATCACGGCGACACCCGCCGCGCCCGTTACCGCCGATGAGAAGGGGAACCGTACTTCAGTCGTGCAGGTGGCGGGTGACTGGTGGCTCGGCACGAACAAACGCGACAAGGACAAAGTGCGCGTACTTTGCTGGGCGTGGAGTCTCCGCATCCTGATCGACCCGAAATCGAAGATCGAAGTCCTCCCTGAAACCGCCATCAACGGGAAGTCGGCGTTCGGACTGCGTGTGTCGGAGTCACTCAAGGAACCGATCGACCTGCTGTTCGACAAAGAGGACCAGCGTTTGGTCGGCATCGACTACACCGACACGCGGCACCTGTTCAGCGAGTGGAAGAAAACGAGTGACGGACACCGCTACCCGTCGCATGTCGCGGGCCATCGCTTCACCGACCGAGCAAAAGGGATGCTCAATGAGAAGCAGTGGTATCAGACCGACATCCTCGAACTGACGCCGCTCAGCGAATTGCCGCCCGAGTTGAAGCCGTAAGGGTGGGTTGTGAAGTGGTGATTCTCGAAAAGGGTGTCAAGGTAATTGCTCTCGATGCGATGCCCACATTTCGATCTCGATGGAAAGCAACTCGTCCACGATGGCTTCGGGCGAGAGTCCTCGCTTTCTGAGTTGCTTGGTTTCACCGGCCGCCATCCGGTATTCCAACCCGCGTCGCTCCAAGGCCGGCCGACGATGTTCGTGCGACCATTCCAGCCCCACGAAAGTACACCCAATCCTCAGCCCCCATATCCAGTGTTCCACCGCCACTGGACCAATCGGTCTGAAGTACATGCGTTTTCGGTCACGCGCTGATTGCAGGATTTCAATTAATCGGTCGAGTGTTGCACGTTGCATGTCGGCGTTCCTTATTTGTGGATTCGCCTCGCTCGCACCGAAGTCGAGCGGCCACGAATTGCCAGACTTCAACTATTGTCGGAGTCATTGAACCTTGCATCCCATGTACGCGCGTGGCTTGGATCGCGTCGCCCCACGTGCGGCCAGAGCAGCGCGAGGCCGAGCATGAGCAACGCCAACCCGCCGTATGCGGGAACCAAGTGCCAGCCGCTCGTGTAGCCGACGGCCAAGTGAACGCCGATGGCCAGCCCGTAGGCGGGAAGGCCCGCGAGGAGCAGCGTCCACCACAACCAGCGTGCTCCTTGTCGCAGCCCCCACAATGAGGTTAGCAGCACGGTCACTCCCGTTGAGATCAGCATCCCTCCAAAGCTGGCGCGGTCGTGAGCGATCAGCGGGATCAGACGCGGGTTGGCGAGAGACAGATCGCTCGGGCACACGTCCATGAACTCCAAGTCTTCCTGCACGAAGACGGTTGTGCAGCCGACGCCGCAGATGACGATCCCCGCCACGATCAGGATGGCGGCGTGAATCACGAACGCCAACTGGCCCCACTGCGCGAGTCGCCACGCCCAGTCCTCACGCAGGTTGGGAGGCGTGGTCCACTCGACCGGCCCGAGTCGTGCGCTCCACGCCATCAACAGGAACTGAAACATCACCGCCGTGACGAAGGCATGAAACGGATCGAAGTA
Source organism: Schlesneria paludicola DSM 18645 (assembly GCA_945862235.1). Taxonomy (GTDB): domain Bacteria; phylum Planctomycetota; class Planctomycetia; order Planctomycetales; family Planctomycetaceae; genus Schlesneria; species Schlesneria paludicola_A. The sequence goes on along the minus strand of CAMAYU010000011.1, from coordinate 63,623 downwards.
GCCAAAGCCCAAGAACAGAAAGAAGCTGCCAAAACCGGTGAGAGCCGACACGAGGACGGTCATCATCGCCCAGTGCGATCCGCGACGAATGCCATGCCACGACAGCGACAAGTACAGCACCGCGACCGCCAACATCGTCCCCGCCAACGTCACGCGATCATGCTGCATGAACGCCAGTAATCGAGGACTGATGAGATTCAATTCCGCGCGAGACATCCCGACGAAGACTTCATCGTAAGGGAGGATCACGCGGGTTGAGGCGATCCCCAGCGCCAGCAATCCGCCCAACAACAGCCCCAATCCCAACAGCAACGTCCAGAACCAGATCCAGCGTGTGAGATCGAGCGCTGGGCGCGAGCCGCTCGCCTCGCACCGTTCAGGCTCGCGGAGTGACTCGCCGACGGAGATCGTGTTCAAACGACGGGCCTGCCGTTTCCGCTGCTCGTCGAACGCGACCGCTTCATTGATTCGCTTGAGTAACCCCGGTCCCGAATAGACCAGTCCCGCATCGACCAGCGTCAGGCTGGCACCGGCATTGGACAGTTCGAGAGCCTCGATTGGTTCATGCACGCCGCCAGCAATGATCGACAGTGCGTCGCCGAATCGCTCGCGCAGTTGGATCACCGTGAGTCGCGACTGCTCGAACGCCGCATGGCCGACCAGCCAGCCTCTCGCTTCCAGATCAGTCACGCGCCCATCAACCATCAAGCCAGAACACCCCGCATTCAAAGCCGATCTCACAATGAACGCGATCTGATCTCGATCCAAGTCCGCACGAATTGCCAGCCACAACGACACCGGTCGTTGCTCCGACGGTCGATCGGATTGAGCGGCGAGGCAGGTGACGAGGCTCTCGACGTGCGACCGCCATTGCTCGACAGTCCAGCCTGCGTGCAAGGCTTCATCGCTCGTCGCGACTACGAAGCCATCGACACGGCCGCGCAGCCGTTCGATCATCGTGCGGCACTGGTCCTGCGCTCGATCAGGCGTTGTTCCGCGCGGCACGATCAAGCGGGCGAAGCCGCGCACATCGCGCGGCAGGTTGGTGGCGAGCCGCTCGTACCAGACGGCAAGTCCGTCAGAGGCCGATGTCGCGGGGAGCTGGAGCGATCGCAAGTCGTCCCGTCGTTCGACGCGCGTCGTCGTGATGATCGGCTCAACGGCAATCGGTCCCACTTCGATGAAGGCCGCGCCGAACCGAGCTAACGCGTGCGTGGCCACTCCACGAGCATCGACGACACATCCGATTCCGACCGGCGACTGGAACTCAATGCCCGAGACCGTTCGCGACAGCTCACCAACCGGACGCATGTGCCCCATGAAGTCGATGATCGCCGGTCCCAACGGCATTCGGCTGAGTCGTCCCATTGCGCCGAATGCCAGATCCCGCGCGGTCTCAAATGACAGCCGAAACAACAGCGGCTGAAACACGGTGCGGTAGGACCAGTCGGGCATGATCGGCTCGGCAGAATGAAAGGCTGGGTCTGTCTCCAAGGCATTCGGCGTCGAATGCTGGAGGCTTCGCTCCGAAACCGCAAACCCACAGGTGGAGATAACGTGCGGCTGGCTGGCCTGTCTCGGCGCTGTGGCTACAATCCCGGCGCGACACGGTCCCGGAACATGGGCTTCTCGGGGCGATCGCAATCACAGCGGGCAGTTTCTTCTTGTGCAGGAGTGGAATGTGATGAAGTGTTTCGTGTGGGCGTTGGCGTTGACGATGACTGTTGAGGTCTGTCAGGGTGCCGATCAGGCAAAGCAAAAGGTGCTGCTGGGCGGCCCTGAATTGGTGAGCGGCGTTCCGGGAACGGGGCCGCTGACAATGGAGCAGATTCAAAAGTGGTTGGCCGATCCCAAAAATCACGAACCGCTGGATGTCGAGCTTCCCGCCGGACTGGCTCTCGGCGCGAGCACGATTCAAATTCCGAAGGACAACCCGCTGACTCGCGCGAAGATCGAACTCGGGCGACAGCTCTACTTCGATACGCGGCTCTCGGCCGATAACACCGTTAGTTGCGCGAGCTGCCACAGTCCGGAATTCGGCTTCGCCAAGAACACTCAGTTCGGCGTCGGCATCAAAGGCCAGACCGGCGGTCGCAACTCGCCCGTCGCGTACAACCGCATTCTGAGCGGCGCTCAGTTTTGGGATGGTCGCGCCGGATCGCTCGAAGCGCAGGCCGTTGGGCCGATCGCCAACCCGATTGAGATGGGTTACACGCACGAAGCCTGTGTCAAAATGCTGAAAGAGATCGAGGGTTATCGCGTTCAGTTCGACAAGGTCTTCCCCGACAAGGGTGTCACTATCGACGGCGTCGGTCAGGCGATCGCGTCGTTCGAGCGAACACTCGTGACCGGAACGTCTCCCGCCGATCGTTACGAACCGCTGCTCGCGTTTGAGAAAGCCTTCAAGGACGACCTCAAAGACCTCGCCGCCTTCAAGAAGGAAGACGCCGAGTCCTACGAGCAGTACATCGCGTTGAAGAACGCCAGCGCCGCGAAGCCGGTCAGCGACTCGGCCAAGCGCGGGCGCGAGCTGTTCTTCACGAAGGCCAACTGCACCGCCTGCCACGTTGGAGCCAACTTCGCCGATGAGAAGTTCCACAACCTCGGCATTGGCATGGCCGCCGAGAAGCCCGACCTCGGTCGTTTCGATCAGACCAAGGATGAAAAGGATCAGGGTGCCTTCAAAACACCGACCATCCGCAACGTCGCTCAATCCGGTCCCTACATGCACGACGGCAGCCTCAAGACGCTCGCCGAAGTGGTCGAATGGTACGACAAGGGTGGACACCCGAACCCACGTCTCAGCGACAAGATCAAGAAGCTCAACCTGACCGCGCAAGAGAAGGGCGACCTCGTCGCCTACATGCAGGCCCTGACCGGAGACTTCCCCAAGGTCCGAGCAGATCGGTTGCCTCAGTGACCGGCGGCTTCAGTCGCTCGCGGATAAGTCGTTGAGAGCATCAAAAAAAACGCCCCGGCTGCACTGTTGCAGCCGGGGCGTTTGTGTTTGTGGAGTGCGAGAACTGCGTCGTTTAACCGCAACACCGTTCGGTGAGTGGGAAGACTTGTTAGCTCAATCAATGACGAATGAGTCGCGAATTGGTGTGGCACGCCCTGAGATTTCAACGGGCGAGGGGCTGAGCTCCACGTCTGCGTGTGCTTCCCGCTACTGCTTCATCATTTTGTGCCCCATCATTCTGTCTGACCTGCCTGAGGTGAAGGCGTGTCGGGCAAAATGAGGGGTCACAAAATGATGCAGGCTAGGGAGTGCCACGCAGAAAAAGCTTGCTCGATATGCATTTCCGACTTACCGAACGGTGTTGTGATTAACTGCGTGGGCCTCGGCCGCCTGCTAAATCACTCGAACGTCACCAGCAGATCGCCCGCAGCGACTTGAGTGCCTCGCTTGATGAGGACTTGGCCGATCTTGCCGTCGCGGTCGGCGGCGATGTTGGTCTCCATTTTCATGGCTTCGAGTGACAGCAGCTTTTGGCCCTTGGTGACGCTGTCGCCCGCTTGGACCGCGATCGTGGAGATCATGCCGGGCATCGAGGCTCCGACGTGTTTGGGGTTCGCGGTGTCGGCCTTGAGGTTGGCGGAAGCTTTCGGTTCGAGGGACTTGTCGATGACCGTCACGTCGCGCGGTTGGCCGTTCAGTTCGAAGAAGATGGTTCGGCTGCCGTTGGGGTGAGGTTCACTGACTGAGAGGAACTTCACGATCAACCGCTTGCCCAGCTCGATATCGACAGAGACTTCTTCTCCCGGAGCGAGTCCGTAGAAGAAGGCGGGCGTGGGGATGTCGCTCGTGTCCGAGTTCTTCTGCACGTGAGCGATGAACTCTTCGTAGACCTTCGGGTAAAGGAGCCACGTCACGACATCGCGGTTGGTCGGTTGGTGTTTGAGGATCTCGCGGACCTTGTCTCCCGCAGCGGGGAAGTCGGCGGGGAGCAGGCTTTCGCCGGGGCGACCGGTGACGAGTGGGCGGTCCTTCAAAATGCGACGTTGAACTTGGAGCGGGAAACCTCCCGGCGGTTGGCCCATCTTGCCGCTGATCAGGTCGATGACGCTCTCGGGGAAGGACAAGTCCTTCTTGTCGCTCAGCACGTCGGCGGCAGTCAGTTCGTTGGCGACCATGAACAGTGCCATGTCACCGACGCTCTTCGAGCTGGGCGTCACCTTCACGATGTCCCCGAAGAGTTGGTTGACCTCGGCATAGACGCGGCAAATCTCCGGCCAGCGGTCGGACATGCCGAGTGCCTTCGCCTGCTGATAGAGGTTCGTGTACTGACCGCCGGGCATCTCGTGCTGATACAGGTCAGCGGTGGCCGGGAGCATGACGGTCTCGAACGGCTGGTAGTACTGCCGCACGACTTCCCAATAACGGGCGAGCGAATCGAGATGCTCGGTCTCCAAGCCAGTGTTGCGGTCGCTGAAGCGGAGTGCTTCGGCGAGTGCATTGAGGTTGGGTTGCGAGGTGCCGCCCGACATCGGGGCGAGCGCCGCGTCGGCCACATCCAGCCCGACATCGCTCGCTTGCAGGATCGACGCTGCTTGGATGCCCGCTGTGTCGTGCGTGTGGAAGTGGATCGGGATGCCGATCTCTTCCTTCAGAGTCTTCACCAGCTTGGCTGCTGCCGCCGGTTTGCACAGCCCCGCCATGTCCTTGATGGCGAGCATGTGTGCTCCCATCTTTTCAAGTTCCTTGGCGAGGTTCACGTAGTACTTGAGGTCGTACTTCGGCCGGCCGGGGTTAAGGATGTCGCCCGTGTAGCAGATGGCCGCTTCGCAGATCATGCCCGTTTCAATAACGGCCTCCATCGCGACCTTCATGTTCGGTGCCCAGTTGAGCGAGTCGAAGACGCGGAACACGTCCATGCCCGCCGCCGCCGCTTCCTTCACGAACTCGACGACGATGTTGTCGGGATAGTTCGTGTAGCCGACGGCGTTCGATGCACGGAGGAGCATCTGAAAGAGGATGTTTGGCACCTTGGCTCGAAGCTGCGACAGCCGGTCCCACGGGCATTCCTTGTTGAACCGCATGGCGGTGTCGAACGTCGCTCCGCCCCACATCTCCAGCGAGAAAAACTGAGGGGTCAGCCGCGCGTAGGCATCGGCGATGTTGAGCAAATCGTGTGTGCGGAACCGCGTGGCGAGCAGCGACTGATGAGCATCGCGCATCGTCGTGTCGGTGATGAGCAGCCGCTTCTCGTTGCGGACCCAATCAGCAAACAGCCTCGCGGCCTTGTCGTTGCCGTGTTCCTTCCGCAGCGCTTCGAGTCGCGTTTTCGTGCCGTCGGGAATCGGTTGGTTGAGGTCGAGATCAGGAACGGGCGCAGCGGCGCGATTGATTTTGGCGGCGATCGCTCCGTGCGACTTGCCCGTGTTCAGAATCGTGTCGCCGAGGAACGACAGGAGCTTCGTTGCGCGATCTTTGCGGGGCGCGAACTGGAACAACTCAGGCGTCTCGTCGATGAACCGTGTCGTGAAACCACCGGCCACGAATTTCGGGTGCGTCATGACTTTGATGAGGAACGGGATGTTCGTCTTCACGCCGCGCACACGGAACTCTTGCAGAACACGCTCCATGCGAGCGGTCGCATCTTGGAACCGACGGCCTCGCACCGAGACCTTCACCAGCAGCGAATCGTAGAACGGGTTGATGACCGCTCCCGAGAACGCGCTGCCGCCGTCGAGTCGCACACCCGCCCCGCCCGCCGACCGGTAGTGCGAAACGCGACCGTAGTCGGGCATGAAGTTGTTGGCGGGGTCTTCCGTCGTGACACGGCATTGGACCGCGAAGCCATTCGTCTTGATGTCGGCTTGGTTTCCGAGGTTGATCTCGGGGTCCGACAGCGGCGTCCCTTGAGCGACCAGAATCTGAGACTTCACGATGTCGATGCCGGTCACTTCTTCAGTGACGGTGTGTTCGACCTGGATGCGCGGATTGACCTCAATGAAATAGAACTTGCTCGACTGGGTGTCGTAGAGGAACTCGACCGTCCCCGCGTTTTGATAGCCGACCTCTTTGCCGATCTTGATCGCGGCGGCACAGATTTCGTCGCGAGTTTTCTCGTCCAAGAACGGAGCCGGCGCGATCTCGACGACCTTTTGATGCCGCCGTTGGACCGAACAGTCTCGTTCGTAGAGATGGACCAAGTTGCCATGCTTGTCGCCGAGCAACTGCACTTCGATGTGACGAGGTTGTGAAATGAATTTCTCAACGAAGATGTCGGGCGAGCCGAACGCCGACATCGATTCGCGCTGAGCCTGCTCGAACAGCCCGGCCAAGTCCTCGGGCTTGAGAACCACGCGCATCCCGCGTCCGCCGCCACCATTCGCGGCCTTGAGCATCACTGGATAGCCGGTCGCCTCCGCCAGCTTCTGTCCGTCCGCCACATCGGCAATCGCTTTCGAACTGCCGCCGAGAACGGGAACTCCCGCCGCGCGAGCCAATTCGCGTGCGGTGATCTTGTTTCCAAGCTGCTCCAGAATCTTGACGGTCGGCCCGACGAAGAGGATCCCCGCCGCATCGCACGCGGCACACAAGGCCGGGTTCTCGGAGAGGAATCCATAGCCGGGATGGATCGCATCGACTCCCGCTTCCTTCGCGATGCGGATGATCGCGGGGATGTCGAGGTACGCCTTGATCGGCTCGCCCCCCTTGCCGATCTGGTACGCCTCGTCCGCCTTGAACCGATGCAGTGCGTAACGATCTTCGTGCGTGTAAATGGCCACGGTCCGAATGCCAAGCTCATGAGCGGACCGACAAACTCGAATAGCGATCTCACTGCGGTTGGCAACGAGCAACTTGCGAATGGGCTTCATACGGGAAGGGTCTTGTGTAAGCGGGAATTCGGCATGGGCGGAAATTCGACACACATGAGTGCATTCTCCACCGCAGGAGGCTCTGCGATGAGCGGATCAGAAGGATAGCGGAGGCATCGGACGGCTGGCAATTCAGCGGTCAAACGAAGGTCGCCTCGCAAGATCACGTTGTCCTACGGCTAATTAACGTAGGGTAAGCGTCTTGCTGGCCCATGACTGCCATTGAAAAAAAGGCAAGCGAGACGCTTGCCCTACATTTTTTCAACCGGCTGCTAACCGGCGTTGCTGATCGCGGGATTCGCATCGCGGGTCGTGGCTCGGACGGGAGTGCGAGCGGGGAGCCAGCCGGGATCGCTGGCCTGCAAGACTTCTTCGATGGTGGTCAGGCCCTCGCGGACTTTTCTCAGCCCGTCGTAGCGCATCGGGATCATGCCCGCTCGCTTGGCGTATTCGGTCAGAGCGTGGACCGTCGGCGAGATGGCGATCGCTTCCCGCAGAGCGTCATCGACGACGAGCAGTTCGTGGATCGCGATCCGACCGGAGTAGCCGGTGTTGCGACACTTTTCGCAACCAGCACCTCGAAAGAGTTCGCGGCATTCGAGTCCCATTTGTTGCATCACTGCGAGCATGGCCTTCGTAGGCTCGTAAGATTCCCGGCACTTCGCGCAGATGCGGCGGCACAGTCGCTGAGCGAGAATGCCGTTGAGCGATTCGCCAACCTGGTAACCATCGACTCCCATTCTGGCGAGCCGCGAGACGGCACTGCACGCATTCTGAGTGTTTAAGGTGCTGAAGACGAGATGGCCGGCCGAGGCGACTTGAATGGCCATGCGCGCGGTTTCTTCGTCACGAATCTCACCAATCATCAGAACGTCGGTGTCTTGTCTCAGCAGATTTCGCAGGAGCGCGGCGAATGTCAGCCCGAGCTTCTCGTTGACTTGGAATTGGTTGACGAGCGGCAACGGAAACTCGATCGGGTCTTCGACGGTGCAGATGTTCGATTCGATGGAACTGATCGCATTGAGCGCCGCGTTGAGCGTGGTGCTTTTTCCGCTATCCGCCGGACCGGTCACCAGCACGAGACCGTTCGGTCTGCGAATTTGCGACTGGAAACGTTCGAGGTTTTCGCTGCTGAAGCCGAGCTGAGACAGCGACAGCGGGATGTTGCGGCTATCGAACACGCGGATAACGGTTTTCTCGCCCTGAGCGAGTGGCATCGTGCTGATACGCAGGTCGATTGAGCGACTTTGCAGCATCACTTGAATCCGGCCGTCTTGGGGTCGCAGATGCTCCGAAACATCCATGAACGCCATCCGTTTGATGCATGACAAAAGTCCGGGCGCGAGGTGACTCGGCAACTCCATCGACTTGCACAAGGTGCCGTCCACGCGAAACCGCACGCGGATTTGCCGTTCGGTTGGCTCGATGTGAATGTCGCTCGCTCCCTGCCTCACTGCGGCAGAGATGATGTGACTGACCAGTTTTGCGAGAGGACTTCGCCCATTCCGATCATGGTCTTCGTCGTGGTCCTCAAGCGCCTCTTGAATCAGGTCAATGGCATCGCCGGGCACCTCGTCGAGCAGGTCGTCGATCACGAAGACCTGCGTGTCGGGGAGTGAGGTCTGTAGCGCGCGACGGATGTCGCGGGCCGACGCAATCGCAAGCTGCACCTCACACCGCGCAATCGCCTTGAGGCGGTCGAGTAGAAAGATGTCCGACGGTTCGGCAATGGCCACTGTCAGCGTGTCACGCAGTTTGAACAGCGGCAGAACGAGATGTTTGACAAGCACGTCTCGCGGCAGAAGTTCGACCACTTTCGGATCGAACAGTCGCGTGTCGAGTTTCACGAACGGCAGCTTGAACTCGATGGCCAAGCATTCGAGAACCTGCTCCTCGGTACAGAATTCTCGCTCGACGAGGAGCTCGCCGAGGAGCTTGTTCGCCCCGCTGTCGGCCTGCAACTTGAGCGCCGCCTGCAACCGTTCGGCTGTGAGGAACCCCTGACGGACCAGTAGGTCGCCGAGTCGCAGACGTGGCTTAAGCAGCGGCTTGTTCATGATGGATGGTGGTGGCTCATCGCCTGTTGAAAATCAGCTGTGTAGGGTGGGACCAGCTCGCTTCGAGCGCCAGCCCACTAAGGAAAGTCTCGGTGTTCGATGGTGGGCCGGCGCGGCGAATCGCCGCTGGTCCCACCCTACGGTCCTTTTTCAACAGGCGACTAACGAAAGCTGGCGACGGCATCGATCACCGACTCGAACAGGTCGAAGCGTTGGTCGAGGCGAGTCACTTCAAAAATCTTGCGACCGGGATCGGCCAGACCACTGATCTTGACCGTGCCTCCCAAGTGCCTGGCCTGGTCTTGCAGGTCGAGCAGCGCCGTAAGGCCGATGCTGTCGAACAGTTCACTCCGATCCATCTGCAAGACAATCGACGATCGTCCCTGTTGCAAATGTTCTTCCAACGACGACGCGAAGTGGCGCGAGGTCTCTTCGGTGAGATCGTCCGGTGTATGCACGACCAGCACGCTGCCAAATGTTTCGGTGGTGATGTGCATGGTGGTTCTCGATGCTTCGTCACTCGTCACTCGGTCCACGCGGTCGAGCATTGATTTCAGAACGAGGCGGTGGCCAGTTCGCACTCGCTGTCGAAACGCGACATGCGCGGCGTCGAGGTGAGTCGCAGGATGTCGTAGGCCCGCATGACCAGTTCGCGTGGGCTGAAGGGTTTCATCACAACGGCGGACAACCGCAGTTCGGTTTCGAGGTCTTCTTCCTCGTCCAATTCAAAGCCGCGCGCGGTCAGCATGATGACCGGTAGGTCGGCCATCGCGGCATCGGCACGCACACGGCGAACCAGATCGGCACCGTTCATTCCCGGCATCGTGTAGTCGGTGATGAGCATGGCGGAGGGTTCGCGTTGGAGCAGTTCCCAGCCGGTTTCGGCATCCGGGGCTCCATGAACATCGAAGCCCGCACGGGTGAACTTCAGGGAGATGGCACGCACGATGTGCGGTTCGTCGTCACAAACAATGATGCGGTGAGTCATGACAAAGCTCCTCGTTAAGGGTCGAACATCAGTTCAGTTGCGGACAGCCTGCAACTGGGCGGAACGGGTTCCTCGCTCGCGGTGTCCCAGCGGGATCAGCACCGTGAAGCAACTTCCTCGATTGACCTGAGACGTGACGGTGATCGCTCCGTCGTGCATGTTGGTGACGATATGTTTGACCAGTGCCAAACCAAGCCCGGTGCCAGCGGCGGCTTTGTTGTTTTGGGGGACTCGATAGAACCGCTCGAACAGCCGATGCAAGGACTCGGGCGGAATGCCCATGCCATTGTCCTGCACTTCGATGACCGCCCGAGTCTCTTCCATGCGGCTTCTCAATCGCACCTCGCCCCCCGCTGGCGTGTACTTGATGGCGTTCGACAGCAGATTGATGATCGCCTGCCCGAACAAGTCGAGGTCGATGTGCGCGGGCAGGTAGAGTTCGCTGAGTTCCTCCACGAGACCGATCTGCTTTTCTTGAGCCGCCGCCGCAACGACGCCGAGCGACCTCTTCAGCACGAGATTGAGATCGACATCCTCACGCTGCACTTTGATCACGCCACTTTCGACCCGCGCGATGTTCAACAGATTGTTGACCAGTCGTGTCAGTCGCAGCACCTGATCGTCGATGAACTTCAACAGTTCATGACGCTCGGCCGGATCATCGACATCGCCGTCCATCATCAATTCAGTGTAGGCCCGGATGCTGGCCAACGGCGTCTTCAATTCGTGACTGACCGACGACACAAACTCCGCCTGCTTGTTCCGCTCCCGCATCTCCGCGTGGATGTCTTCCAGCACGGCCGCCATTCCAGTCACGCGACCTTCGTCGTCGTACAGATTGCCAACGCGGGCGCGATAAACGGCGGTCTCACCGTTCAACTCGAACTTCAAGTCGCCAATACACTGTTTCGATGCGACGGATCGCGCACGTGTGGCAGCCACGAGAGCCTTCAGTCCCGCGATCTTCTGCCAAGCCAACGCCGGAAGCTGCGGGGCATTTCCCATCACGGAGGCCATCAGCGCCGAGGCGCTGGCGTTGTGATAGATCAGCGATTCATCGGCATCGAAGATGAACGCGGGTTGTTCCAACTGCTCGAGCGTTTGTTCGAGTCGCCGCACAAGATTGCGCAACAAATGCGACTTCGCTTCCGAGCGAGTCCTTTGATCGGTCGCCCGGCGTGCTTCCGCCGACACACGCCGAATTTGATGAGTACCCGCGTGAACCAAGCCGTGAAACAGGCCGTGAAACAGGTCGTGAAACAGGCCCTTTCGCGGCAGGTTGATCTCCAATAAGTCCGCACGCCTGATCAGCGACTCCGCCGCCGCTGCCTGCCGCTGACACCACACCATCGACAGCAACACGCCGACAACACATCCGCCCAGCGTGATCGCGGCGGGTATCCAAGCCTGATACGTCGTCGCACTGAAGATCATCGCGGCGATACCACACGCCAACGACGGCCCGCAACAGGGCAAGAGCCATGCGCCCCAACCGACGACCATCGGAGTCTCCTCTGGTGGCATCGGCGCGAAGTACCCCGAATGGGCCGGCGAGGCGCCGCGCAGTGTAGAGAGCGATTCAACGGCCATAACCGAGCCTCAAGATCGAATGGACAACACAACGGAGGGGCTTTCGGTTGCACGAGCGTCCCCGCAAGCCACCTCGCATCGGCAAACCTAGGTCGAGGTTGGGATGTTGTCCAATCGCCACCGCGTTGCCGTGATGCAACCGTCGATGTGGCTATTTCGGATCGCAGGACTTACCGATCAGCTCGCTAACGCCGGTTGCAACGGGAAGTAGGGTTGTCGTGAATGGACCTCTCGCGTCGGGGGCCAACACTCCGCAACGCAGCTTGAATGGGGACGAACTAATCTCCTTGCAAGAACACCGTCGCGGCGAGACACTTCCTCGCCGTTCAATCCTCTAGCGTTCTGAATTGAGACGTAGCCACGGTCGCCAGACCGTCGTCCGATTCCAAATCCTCTTCACCACCCGCTTCTGCGTCATCACCGAATTGATCGCTCACTCATGGCCAAATCCCCCGAGTCCACGCCCGAGTACTCGCTCTCGCGCGTCATTTGCCGCAACCGGAAAGCGAAGCACGAGTACGAACTCATCCAGCAGCTTGAGTGCGGCTTGATCCTGCGCGGCAGCGAAGTGAAGAGCGTCCGCAATAACAAAATCTCGATCGAGGAAGCCTACGTCCAAGTCGAGAACAACGAGGTTTGGCTGATCGGCTGCGACATCGCCGAGTACCCGCAAGCGACGTATCTCAATCACGACCCCAAACGCCGCCGCAAGCTGCTACTGCACAAACGCGAGCGAGAGAAATTCGCCAAGTCATCACAACAGAAGGGCCTCACGCTGATCCCGCTCGACGTGCATCTGTCGCGCGGCCTCGTCAAAGTGACGGTCGCCGTCGCCAAAGGACAGAAGGAATACGACAAACGCCAGCGGATCAAACAAGACTCGGCCAACCGCGACATCCAACAGGCGATGCGACGCGGCAAGAACTGATCGTCTCTGCGATTCTTCTGAGCGGGGCGGCGTCAGCCCCCTGGCTCTTGTCTTGGGCGTAAGCCCGGTCTTGAAGAATCGGGAGGCTGATGCCGCCTCGCACAGAAGACGCATTCGGAGACTGCCTCACTTCGCTTTGAGCGCCGCCTTCACGGCCGCTTCGATCTGTTCGTGAGTGAACTCCTTGTCCTCACCGCTTTCGAACTTTTTGAAGAGCTTGCCGTCCTTGCCGTAGATCTTGAAGTGCGGCAACGCGCCCTCGGCGATGTCAAACGCATCGGCCCCGTCGTCCGAAATGTCGAGCGAACTGACGAGGTTCTCGAACTGAGCGTCCTGTTTGACGAGAAACTCTTTCACCTTGTCCGGCACCTGCCCCTTGACCGGATCGTCGAAGCAGAGCGACACCACGACGACACCTTTGTCCGCGTAAGCCTTCGCCATTTCGACGGTCTCGGGAAACGCCTTGCGACACGGGACGCACCACGTCGCCCAGCAATCGACGACGACCACTTTGCCCTTGTTGGACGCGATAATCTTGTCGTAGCCCGCCTTGTCCACGACTCGCACGCTGATCGGCTTCGAGGCTCCCTGCGCGACGGCCTTCGTTGGGTAAGTCCCCGCGATCAGGAGGCCGCTCCCGCCGACAATTACTTGCTGCATCCATCCGCGCCGTGATTGAACTTCGTCCATGATGGTCCTCGTTGGAGTGATGAAATGGGTCGGCAAACCATGACGTAGGCCGGACCCCTTGGTCCGGCCGGACCAAGGGGTCCGGCCTACGGGAATGCGGCGACAGCTTACTGACAGTCGCCGTTCTTGCCAGTGCATAATCGACTCAACCAAACCAACCCTCAGCACCGGCAGGCGTTCTCTGACTGTCAGCGTTGACGCGGCTCTTCGGCGGCTGTTATCAAACTGCCCTTGCCGATGCGAAAGAGGCGACTTCTACTTGAAGTCGCCCAACCCGCCGAGGACCCCGCCATGACAACCCGCCTGCCTGCTTGTTGCCTCATTTTGTTTTCGTTCGTTGCTGCGACGGGCCGACTGGCTGTCGTCTCCGCTGCAGAGCCGTTGGCTCCGCGCATCGATCAATTGATCGATGCGGGTCAGGTCGGCCCGGTTGCTTCGCTGGCAAGCGACTCCGAGTTTCTGCGTCGAGTCACTCTCGATCTGACCGGCGATCTGCCGTCGTCTGTTGAAGCGAGAGCCTTTCTCGACGACGCGACGCCGAACAAGCGGGAGTTGCTCGTCGATCGGCTCTTGGCCAGCCCGCGCTATCCGATTCACATGGCTAACGTCTTCGACGTGATGCTCATGGAGCGACGGCCCGCCACGCATGTGACCGTTATTGAGTGGCAGAAGTACCTGCAAGAGGCGTTTGTCGCGAACAAGTCTTACGACCAACTCGCGCGAGAGATTCTGTCATCCGATGGCGTTGATCCGGCACTGCGTCCCGCCGCCAAGTTCGTGATGGACCGCGCGGCCGAACCGAACCTGCTCGCCCGAGACACGGCTCGCGTGTTCTTCGGGATGGATTTGCAGTGTGCTCAGTGTCACGACCATCCACTCGTCGATCACTATCTTCAGACCGACTATCACGGGATGTACGCCTTCTTCCAGCGGACGACGTTGTTCGCCGATGCCGCTCAGAAAAAGTCGTTCCTCGCCGAGACTTCGCACGGCGATGCCAGCTACAAGTCGGTCTTCACCGGAGATGCCGGTCAGACGCGACCACGCTTGCCCGGCGAGAACGAACTCGACGAACCTCGCTTCCGACAGGGCGAGGACTACAGCGTGGCCCCGGCCGCCAACGTGAGGTCCGTTCCCAAGTACAGCCGCCGCGCGAAGCTGGCGGAACTCGCGACGAACGGCACCAACCGGCAGTTCAACGTCAACATCACGAACCGGCTGTGGGCACAGTTCATGGGGCGAGGACTCGTTCATCCCGTTGATCTGCATCATCCCGACAACCCGCCGTCGCACCCGGCTGTTCTCGATCTCATCACGAACGAATTCGTGGCGATGAAGTACGACATGCGCTGGCTGGTACGAGAACTGGTTCTCACGAAGACGTATCAGCGTTCGATAGACCTCCCCGCCGATCCTGCTCCGCAGTTGGCCGCCGCTGTGCAGCAGACGCCGGTGGTCGAAGCGGAGCATGTTCGTTTGAAGGGGATCGCCGACGCATCACGCAAGGCGGCCGATGCGGTTCGTGAAGAGTGGAAGGCGGCTCGCAAAACGCTCGAACCGGCTGAGGCCGCGTGGAAAGCGGCCGAGGCGGAGGTCGCGAAGATCAAGAAGCCGGTGGATGACGCCCTTGTCGCGCTGGCTGCGACCGCAGTAGCCACGACCGCAAAACAAACGGCCATCACCGCTGTGAACGAGGCGGCCGCGAAGACAACCGAAGCCGCGAAGCTGCTGCCCGCCGACAAGGAACTGGCGGGAGCCGTTGCGACCTTCACCGCCAAGCAGACGCAACTGGCGATGGAATTGGCGGCCCTCCAAAAACAGGCGACCGACCAAACGGCGGCGCATGCGGCGGCGGGCGTGAAGTTGACCGAAGGCTACCCGCCGGCCGATGCGGCTTACGCGGCGCTCGTCGAAGCGGCGAAGCCAATTGATGCCGCGCGAGCCAAGTTCCTCGTCGCGTGGAACCAGCACAAGGCTGACGCGGCGCTGGCCGGGGCGCAGAAGAAAAAACTCGAACAGTTGCAGGCTCACGTCGCGTTGAACACCGCCATCGCGAGTGCCGCCGCCGCGCAAGCCGCTGTCGAACCGACCAAGGCGGAACTCGCCGCAGCCATGCTGGCGGTCGAACAGCAGCAGGTAGAAGTGACCAAACAAACGACTGCTGTCGCCGAGATGGACAAGGTCATGGTCGAGGCCACCAAACTGTTCGACGAGTCCAAAGTGGCATTCGTCGCCAAGCAAGGTGTCGTGCAATCCGTGGTCGAGGCGATCGCGAAGACCGACGCCGTGCTGGCCAAGCTGCCGGGAGATGCCGAGATCACGCTGGTCGTCGCGAAACTCAAGGAGAAGCACGAGCCACTCGCCAAAGAGGCAGCGACGCTCGAACAGGCGATGGTGGCGAAGGACGCTGCGGCCAAAGATGTCGCGGGAAAACTCGCCGCGCTGAAGCAAACGCTCGTCGTAGCCACGACCGAGATGGCGACTCGCCAGCAAACCGTCACGTCGAAAACGAACATCGTTAACCAAGCCGTCGCCGCCGTGCCGACGACACAAGCGGCGGTCGCCTCGGGTCGAGTCCAGCTCGCTGAACTCTGGACGAACGCGGCGGGAGTCCGCGTGTTGAAGCAGCTCAACCCCGAGCAGCTCGCGTGGGCCGCATTGCAATCGACCGGCGTCGTCGAGCCACAGCGTCCGGGTGCCGAAGCCGAAATCGAAAAGACCATCCCGAAGGCCAGCGTCGCGGCAGACCCCGCCCTCGCGAAGACCCGCGAATTCAAAGTCGCCTCGCAAATCCACGAGATTCATCGCGGCAACGTCAACGCGTTCACATTGCTCTACGGCGGCTCAGCCGGACCGGGGCAGGATGACTTTTTTGCATCGGTCGATCAGGCATTGTTCGTCGCGAACGGCGGCTCGGTCATCGGCTGGGCGGGAGGCGGACAGCTCATCGGCCGCCTGATGCCGCTCATCGAACCGAAGGCCATCGCCGAAGAAATGTATCTCAGTGTCCTCACCCGCCGCCCGAACGACGCCGAGATCGCCGAGACAACTCATCAACTGACCGCCCGCGCTGCCGAACGCCCCGCCGCCTTGAGAGACCTCATCTGGGCCTTGGTCACATCGGCGGAGTTTCGTTTCAATCATTGAGTGAGAAGCTGTTGGCTCTTAGCCTTTAGCTCAAAACCGAAGGCCGTCCGGCCGATTGCTGAGTACCGTTTTCCGAACTGGAGATTTGGCCATGCGATGCAATTATGCCTGCGGTTCTGGTGAGCACACGATGGCGCGACGCCAGTTCCTTGGAACGATGGCGGCGGGGACGGGGGCCATATTTGGCGGGATGTCGATGCTCGCTCGGCCCGCAATCTCGGCGGAACTGAACAAGCAGCAGAAGCGGGTGCTCGTGTTCAACATGCACGGCGGATTGAGTCAGCTTGAGAGCTGGGATCCGAAGCCGGGGACTCCGACGGGTGGGCCGTTTCGCGCGATCAATACCTCCGTGCCGGGGACTCAAATCTGCGAACTGTGGCCCGAGACCGCCAAGCAGATGCACCGGTTGGCCATCGTCCGCAGTGTGAACACCGGCGAGGACGATCACGGCAAGGGGATCAAGGCGATGATGACCGGGCGGCGCGAGATGCCCGGCGTCGAGAACCCGTCCCTCGGCGCGGTCGTCGCCAAAGCGGTGTCCAACGAGGCGAGCGGCCTGCCCGGCCACATCCAGATCACGGCGGGAGGGGGCGGCCGTGCGAATGACTCGGCGTATCTCGGGCCGAAGTATGCGGGACTGTATCTCGGGAACGGCCAGCCACCCGCGAACACCGTGCGTCCCGATGCCATCGCTGCCGCGGCTGATGAACAACGAAACGCCATGCGCCGCGCGGCCAACGAACGGTTCCTGTCTCGCCGCCGTACGGCCATGACCGACGCCTACACCTACAGCTACGAGCAGGCTCAACAGTTGATGGCTCAACGCGACATCTTCGATGTCTCGAAGGAGTCGGAAGCGGACCAAGCCCGCTACGGCAAGCATGACCTCGGCCGCCACTGCCTGCTCGCCCGGCGACTGATCGAGAGCGGCATCACCTATGTCCAAGTGAGCCACTCGAACTACGACAGCCACAACGAAAACTTCATCTTCCACGGCGAACAGATCGGCGAGTTCGATCGGCCGTTCGCGACGATCGTCTCGGACTTGGCTGATCGAGGTCTGCTCGAAAGCACGCTGATTGTGGTCCTCTCCGAATTCGGACGGACACCGAACATCAACCATCTCGTCGGGCGAGACCACTGGGGCAAGGCGTGGTCGGTGCTGCTCGGCGGCGGTCGCATCGTCCCCGGCGCAGTGGTCGGCAAGACGAATGACAAAGGGACCGAAGTGACCGACCGACAAGTCGATCACGGCCACCTGTTCCACACTTACCTGCAAGCGGTGGGTGTCGATACCTCGAAGTCGTTCGATATCGGCGGTCGTCCGATCCCAATCGCCGATCCCGCCGCCAGTGGCATCAAGGAACTGCTGGCCTGACGGAAACCGACGGTCACTTCGATCGGTCTTGAGCGTTTTTCGGTTCTCTGTCACATTCCGGCCTGACTCATTCTCCGACTTGCTGTTACAGGTGAAGTTCTGTCGCCAGTCGGAGAGTTCTGCAGGAACTGAATGCGGTGAGCTGTCTCATGCCTTGGCTTCGTGACCGATCCGGCCGATTTCTGGCGCTGTTGCTGGTGGCAACGCTGAGCGGCTGCGCGTCCCTTCCCGGGCGACAGGTCGCGGTCAGCAACCCCGTCTTCGTTCGAGCCAACAATCACGAAGAAGCTTGGGAGCGGGCGGTCGATGTCGTTCACGACTACCTGTTTGAAATCGAACGCGAGAACAAGCTGGGGGGCGTCATCGAGACCCAGTACAAGACGGGGGCGAACCTGTTCGAGCCGTGGCATCGTGATTCGGTCGGGGCGAGGAACCGAGCGGAGAGTACGTTGCAGTCGATCCGCCGGAAGGCGTTTCTCAGCGTGACTCCAGTCGATGGGGGCTTCATGGTGGGAGTTGAAGCTCACAAGGAACTGGAAGATGTAGCGGCTGCTGCGAATGCCGTCGGCCCGGCGACATTTCTCGACAACAGCCCACTCCAACGTGATTTGAATCCCGTCGTTGGTCAAGCGGCTCCCTCTGGCTGGATTCCCAAAGGCCGTGATGTGGAGCTGGAACAGTCGATGTTACTGTCGCTCAACCGCGCATTCGGCCAATAAGATCCGTGTCCTACGGCAACAATCCAACAGTGTTTCTCGGACGATTGACGAATCGACTCTCAGTCGCCATCATCCCGCCTCGATTTGCCAGTTCCGTTGAGAAAATTTAGGGCGCGGGAGTTATTGCATGGGTCGTTATACGGGTCCCAAGGGTCGAATCAATCGACGACTTGGTTCGATGGTGTTCGAGAACCACGGTGCTGTGAAGGCGCTGGAAAAGCGTCCCAATCCTCCGGGCATGTCTCAACGCCGTCGCAAGCTGACCGTGTACGGTGAGGCTTTGGCTGACAAGCAGAAGATCAAGTACCACTACGGTATGCGGGAAGCTCAGCTCCGTCGGTACTTCGCTAAAGCACGTGCCCAAAAGGGGAACACCGGCGAACTGCTGTTGATCATGTGTGAGCGTCGGCTTGACAACGTGATTCGGCGAGCAGGCTTCACGGTGACTCGCATGCAGGCTCGACAGGGTGTTGTCCATCGGCACTTCCAGTTGAACGGCAAGACGATCAACAAGCCTTCGATCTTCGTTGAGCCAGGTGACGTGATCACCCTGCGAAATCGTCCGAACGTCCGCAAGATGTATCGCGAAGTCGTGGACAGTGCGTCGCGACAATCGGTCGATTGGATTGCCTTCGACGCGAAAGACTTGGAAGCCCGAGTTCAATCCCTTCCATCGTATACGGATTCTTCGGCGCCCGACGTTCAGATTGGCCGTGTTGTGGCGTTCATGTCACGCTGATGCGGTTGGTTATTGCGAACAATATTCAATAAGGCGTCGCCTCATCGGAGGGACGCCTTATTTTTTTGCAAACTCACGGCCTGTCGGTTTACCTGCGTCGAATTGAGTCGTCAGGTTCCAGCAACTACTATTTCGCGGCCACATGGCTAAGAGCTTGTCCAAGAAGAACTCCGTCGTTTGTCGCCTTTCGCTCTGCGAAAGGACGTTGTAACGCGGAGCGAAAGTCGACACTGTTTTCGGACGAGTACCAAGACCGCGAGTGACTCTCAAGAACACCGGATGGAGCAATTTCTCATGTTCGATGGACGCCATCCTGCGATTCTGTTGTTCGGAGCACCGGGTGTCGGCAAGGGGACTCAAGGAACGATCTTGGGGCAGATTCCCGGTTTCTATCACTTGTCTTGCGGTGATGTTTTCCGATCGCTGAATATCAACTCGCCCGAAGGCCGCGAAATCTACGAATTCAGTTCGCGCGGTCAACTGGTCCCAGATGAACTGACCGTCAAGATTTGGAAGAAGTCGCTGATGGGGCACATCGCGATCTCGCGTTACAAGCCGCCGGATGAGCTACTGATACTGGATGGCATCCCGCGCAATCCGGCTCAGATTGAGATGCTCAAGGATACGATTAACGTCCTGCACATCATTCACTTGGTGTGCGCCGATCTCGACAAGATGATCGACCGGATCAAGCGCCGGGCGATTCGCGACAACCGGGCCGATGACGCCAATGAGGAAGTGATCCGCACCCGATTTGAAGTCTATCTTCGCGAGTCCGAACCGGTGATTAACGCTTATCCCGCTGAGATTATTTCTCAGATTGACGCGATGGCGTCACCTCCCGAAGTACTAGTCGGCGTGCTTCAAAAGTTGATCCCGGTGCGGAACGCGTGGCTGCAAAGCCTGCCCAATGAGCCATTCTAAGATTGCTTCACGCGGTTGTCGGTCTCGGCAAACCTAGGACGAAGGTGCTTTTTTGTGGGGGCTTGAGCTGCCGCCCGCGTACGTGATAGCCGAGCCGTCTGGTCTTTGTTCACGCTTCGGGTTGGTGTGCGACTCACGCTGCGAGTGGGTGAGGAGGATACGCTTTGAGCCGTGTGCCCTACTGAGCCGACACCAGCGTGATGTCGAACACAAGGATGCTGTTCGGTGGGATGCGTGCTCCCGAGCCAGCCGCGCCGTAACCGAGTTCCGACGGGATGATGAGCTTGCCGACGGTTCCGACGCGGAGCAGAGCGAAGCCCTCGTCCCAGCCTCGAATGACGCGGCCCTGTCCCAGCGGGAACTGGAACGGAGTCACGTGATTGAATTGCGGATCGACGTTTGAGTCGAACACGGCTCCGAGTGTTCCGTCCGCGTTGAGCAGGCGGCCGGTGTAGTTCACCGTGACGTTCATGCCAGCCGTAGGAATGGCTCCCGTTCCGGCCGTGGTGACGACGTAGTTCAGCCCCGACGACGTTTGTTGGCCGGTCAGGCTGTTCGCAGTGAGGAACCGGCGGATGCTGGCCTGTTGCGATTGATCTCCAGCGGGAGCGGCCACGACGCCCGTTCCTTGCATCGAGTTCCCGAACGTGTCGGCATTGGTCGCGGTGACGGTGGAAGCGCCGCCGGGCAGCGGTTGCCCGGTCAGATTGAGCGACCAACGACCAGTCGTCGGTGCGGTCAACTGCGAGTCTTGGCCGAGCTGATATGTCCGTCCGTTCACGGCAACGGTCAGTGTCGTGGCGCGGGTGGCGTCCCACGTTCCGGTGATTGTGGGAGTGAGCGAGTCGGCCGTCAGGGCATTCACAGTCGGGGCGGTGACACCACTGACGACGTTGCGAGTGGCTTTGACGAACGTGGGCGTGACGCTGTTGACGACTGTGTTCGCTCCCGAATTGATGACGGTCGGTTGGCGTCGGCCGACGATGCGCAGGGCCTTTTGAAACGTGTTCGCTCCCGTCGTCGAGCCATGCAGATTCACGACCCCTTTCGTTCCGGTGTACATCGCCACCGCGCTCTTGAAGGTTGAGCCTGTCAGATCAACGGTACTCCCCGGTGCCGTTTGGACATCGCGAACGATCCCGTCGAACGTCGTGGTGTTGGCGGTGAACTGCTGTGTCCGGAGCAGGAATCGCCCCTTCACTGTCGAACGCTCGATCTTCAGAACATCAGATTCACTTTGCCCGAGTCGTCCAATGAAGTCGCCGTTGATGGTGGAACGATCGAACGAAACGTTATCAGCCCGACCGCCACCCCTCACGATGGCGTTCCCCGTGATTACGTTATCGACCTTCAACGAGTTGTTGCCGTTTCCCCTGCCGAGAGTCGTGAAGAGCGAGTTCAACCGAGCCGTGCCATCTCCCGTGACTGTGACTTGATCGGCGCGCGAGCTGAGCCGGATGACCAGCGCTACCGGGCTGGAGACGTTGATCGTGTGTTCGGTCAGGGTGTGATTGCCGACGCGAAATTCTGTTCCATTGCGAGCGGTCAACTTGAACTGAGTCCCGGTGAATGAGACATCGAAGTTGTCGCCTGCTGCCGAGGGATCACGTCCGATCGCCGTCAGTCGAATCTGACTACCAGAAACAGCGACATTGATTGCGTTGGTCGCAGCCAACAGGAGCCGAGGTTCGGCGGCCTCTACGGACGCGACCCACGCGGCATGATGCGATCCCGAACTTCGCCTGCCTCGACCACGAGGCTGTGCCAGCGTGCGGTTCCGCCACCATGCCGACAAATTTTGAAGCCATCGCGTTGGAGTGAGCATGGTGTCGTCGTGTCATGAGAGGGGCGGAATTTACCTCACACGAGGCCGTGAGGGTTGGGTGAATTTGGACTTGAAATCGCTCGATCACCGTAACGGCTTCGGCTTGGAATTGGCAAACTCAACTCGCATTCGAGCCGCGAGCTCGTCACGTTCTTGCTGACGATGCGGGTTGGTGTGCAAGCCTAATCTCTCACGAGCAACTCGCTACGGCAATGTTCGGAACGTTGCCAAAATTCAACGACTTCATCCGCCTGAACTAGCAAAATCCGAAGTATGAACGCATTGCGCATGGATCGTGTTGTCGCTGGATGTGGCGTAACCGCCACATCGGGGTTGGGCGACGGAGACCAACCCCTGAAGAGCGATCATGGCAACGTTGCTGTGGGTGACAGCCAACATCAGGCGAGAATCGTTGTGACCGTCGTGCTCGGTGCGGACGGTTTCGGCATCGCGTTAACCGGAGTGAACGTCGCAATCGGCCAATCATGGGGTTCGGTTGTAACGGTTGATTTGATTGCAGTGGTTGAGAAGTACGAGACATCGCGAGTGGATGGCTTGGCAAGCTCTTTGCTTTGAGCGGACGAAGGACGCTTGAGAAGTTTTTGCCGTCATCGAGACCTTGTCGATTCTTCCCTGCGATCGTCAGAACCGAACCACTTCCCGGTTCCGACTCATGCCAGTTGCCACCGCTTCCGTCGATGAGTTTCTGTCTTTGCTCGAACAGAGCCAGCTCCTGCGCCGACCGCTCATGCGAAAAATGCGAGAGCAAGTTCCGTCGCTGGGAGTGGATGAGAGCGACGTCTCCAAGTCGCGAAGTCACTCGTGAAGAGTCAGTTGTTGTCGGCGTATCAGGCGCTGAGACTGCTCTCCGGGAAGGCCGATGGTTTCTAACTCGGCAAGTACCGACTGCTCGATATCCCGGCCAAGGCGAGATGGGGATGGTGTACCTCGCCGAACAGATCACAATGAACCGGCTGGTCGCGTTGAAAGTGATCGGCCGGATCTCGAAGAGCAAAGACGACGCACTGGCTCGCTTCAAACGTGAGGCCCGCGCGGTCGCACAGCTCTCGCACGCGAACATCATCCAGGCGTATGACTTCGACGAGATCGACGACATTCCGTTCATCAGCATGGAGTACGTCGAGGGGATCGATGTCGAGCGGCAGGTGGCGAAGTTCGGCCCCGTCGATTGGAAGTAGGCGGCTGACTACGCAATGCAGGCGGCGGCGGGGCTGGAAGCCGCTCGCAAGGCGAAGCTCGTTCATCGCGACATCAAGCCGGGCAACCTGCTGATCGACACGTCGGGGATCGTGAAGATCCTTGATCTCGGCTTGGTGATGACCAAGCAGTACCCCCGCAATGACTCATTGACCTCAGCCTAAGATCAGGTCGGCACGGTGGACTACATGGCACCGGAGCAGGCTCTCAACAGCCATCGCGTCGATACGCGAACGGACCTCTACAGCTTGGGCGGCGTGCTGCACTTCATGCTCACGGGGAAGATTCCGTTCGAGGGAAGGAGCAGTGCGGAGAAGTTGGTCAAACATCAGTCCGCCGCGCCGACGCCGGTGCGTCAGTTGAAGAGCGACATCTCGGAGGAACTCGAACAGATCGTTCTCAAGCTGCTGGCGAAGAAGGCCGACGATCGATTTCAGACTCCCGAGGAGCTGATTGCCGCGTTGAAGCCGCTCGCCCAGAGGAAGACTTCGCCGTACGACGTGTTTGCGGTGAAACATCTCCGCGCGACGTTCACGCCACTGCTCGGTCGCGGTCCCGAGGCGAATGCGATCAACACGAACGGGCACCTGTCCGGAGTCCTTTCGCCCCTCAGTATTGAAGGGAGCATGGCGGGTTCGACGGGTGTTGCTTCCATGCAGGCGACCGGCGTGACCTCGATGAAATCGACGATTGAGACCGACAAGCCGCTCGGGTTGGCTGAGCCTGCCGCCACGAACGCGATCGTCAAGCGAATGCCATCTCAGGTTTCGACCAAGGAATTGCCCGCGAAGGCCGACCTCACGAAGCGCGCTCCCGCACGGAGTGGGCCGATGAACGCGATCGTGATCGTTCCGAACAGAGCCGAGCATGATGAGGAAGACTTCGCAGACCTCCCTTCGCTTCCGTCGAATGCCAATCGACGGCGTATCCGCAAGTCGTCGGACAATTCGAGTGGCAAGAACGGAGGCGATGCTCAGTTCCTGATGCTGCTCGGTGGCGGACTGACGGCGACGGTCCTGATTGCCGGACTCGTAATCTTCATGTCGGGAGGCCGCTCGAACCAGACGGCACTCGCGGTAACAACGACATCCGGCATTCAACCCTCGAACGCAAATGCGACTTCCGTTCAAGGCCGCTTCGTCCGCGTCCCGCTCGATCACATCGCCAACACAGTCAGTACGAAGGGGATGTTCAACGAGGAGTCCAACGACACCGAGCGACTGGTTCTTCCCGCGTGGACCCCGAAGGACATCGAAGGCGCGCCGTTCACGCTCATTGATCCGCGGAGCGGCAACACGCCGAACGTGGTGATGTTGCAGGGAGCAATTGGAAAACAGGCTCCTCAGAAACCGAAGTCGGTCAGCGTGCCGACCAGCTTCTCCGCGAAAGCGATCCACTTGCTGAGTCGCGTTGGCGGCTGCCGTTATCCATCGCAACCCAAAGGTTCCGTCTCGATGATCGTGCGGCTGACGTACGTGGACGGCAGCTTCGAGAACCATGAACTCATCAACGGCGAACACTTCGCGGACTACATCCATCGCATTGATGTCTCGGGAAGCAAGTTCGCGTTTGAGACCGGTCAACAGCAGTTGCGGTTCCTGAGTATTCATCCCAAGCGAACGGATCGCATCACGACGGTCGAGCTCGCGAAGGGGGCGGACAAAACGGCACCGATCATCATGGCCATGACGTTGGAGGAAGTGGTCTCGACGGGGAACGCCGCTTCCAACCTGTCGCTCGGCCCCCCCTCTGATGATCGCTGGAAGACGTATTCCGAAGAACTGCGGAAGGATCCCGACTTGATCGCGTACTACACGTTCAGCGGTGAGAAGGACGGCAAGGCTGTCTTGAATAGCCAAGCCACGTCGCCGAAGTTCGGTGCGATGAACGGTAAGGTTCACGGCGGAGCACGCTGGGCTCCCGGTCGCTTTCCACAGAGGTCCGCCTTGCAGTTCGATGGCAAGAACTCGGGACACTACGTTTCGTTGGGCGATGGCGATTCGAGCAACTGCAACTTCACCGCGTCGTTCACGATTGCGGCGTGGTTCAAGGCGACTGAGTTCGATGCCGCTCATCAGGTGATCGTCGGCAAGGGCGACAGTGCCTGGCGGCTGCAACGTGACAATGAGCAGCACACTCTGCAACTGGCGATGAACAACTATTTGCCGCCCGAAGCCTCGGCGGCTGAAAAAGCGGCTCATCCGTTCGGGCGAATCGAAGGTCTGACTTCCGTCAACGATGGCAAGTGGCATCTGGCCGTCGGCGTCTACGACTTCACGGGGACTCGCTCCACGATCCCGCTGTATCTCGACGGGCAATTGGAGGGCGTCACCAAGTTGGGACCGCCCAAACAGAACCAGCATCCGGTGACGATCGGAGCCAATTCCGAGACGCTCAAGCGGAAAGAATTTCGCCACTGGAAGGGACTGATCGACGAAGTCGTCATCCTCAACCGGCCACTCAAAGCGGCCGATGCCGAACTGATGTACGACGCCGGGCGGCCGATGCCGTGAGGCGGGCGGCAAGCGGGTTGGGGTGCGATCTTCATCGAAACGGTCGATCAAGTCGGCTTTTCAGATCGTCGGCTGGTGCGGTCGAGGGCACGCTTCACTCGCTTCCAGAGCGCGGCATTGTTGAGCCCTTCCAGGCCGAGGGCTTTCAGACAACGCTCTTTCGTCGGGTACTTTCCCGTTCGCCACGCTGCGATGATCTGGGCCTCTTCCGCTTCGGTCGCTCGATGTGATCCCGCGTCTTGGGCACTCGGTGCGTTCACGATCACAGGCGTGCCCATTGTCACCGCATTTGCTCGCGGCTCGCCATCCGTACTCGCCGCCGATCCACCTGGCGTCGTCATTGTCTCTGTCCTTGATGAAGTCGTTCGCTGGAAGTCGTTGTCGTGCTCGCGCCAGACTTGTCGGCGGCGCCAAACGTCACCAATGTAGCGTCGCGCTCCCGGTTCTGCCGCAGGACTCGTGATGGTTCTGTCTCTCGCGGGAGTTGAGGCCGCAACTCTTCTGACATCGTGAAGGACGACGCAACATGGACCAGCAATTGACCAGACGGGACGCATTGAAGACGGCAGCGGCAGCGGGGGCGATGGCCGTGGGAACGATTGGCTGGGGTTCGGCTGGCTCGTTCGAGGCGAAGGCGATGGCCGCAGATCGGCCTGTGGAACCGGACTACAAGATTCAACACGGTCGCATCCGGCAATCGGTCATGGGCTGGTGCTTCAACCCGATGCCGACGCCCGAGCTGATGAAACACTGCCGCGACATCGGTCTCGTCGCCATCGAAGGGATCGGAGCCGAACACTATCCCACCGCGAGAAAGCTGGGACTGAAGATTTCGCTGGTGAGCAGCCACGGCTTCGCACGCGGGCCGTTCAATCGGGCGAACCACGAGTTCTGCGTCACGAAGCTGAGGTCCGCCATCGACCTCGCAGTCGAAAACGAGTGTGCGAACGTCATCACGTTCACGGGGATGCGTGAGGCGGGAATCACCGACGAGCAGGGGACTCAAAACTGCATCGACTGCTGGCAGCAGGTCATCGCCTACGCCGAAGAGAAGAAGATCAATCTCTGTCTCGAACATCTCAACTCACGCGATGGCAGCCACCCGATGAAGGGGCATCCCGGCTACTTCGGCGACGATGTCGATTTCTGTGTTGAGCTGATTAAGAAAGTCGATTCGCCCCGGATGAAGCTGTTGTTCGACATCTACCACGTGCAGATCATGAACGGCGACGTGATCCGCCGGCTGCGTCAGTACAAGGACGTGATCGCCCACTATCACACGGCGGGCAATCCCGGCCGCGGCGAACTCGACGAGAAGCAGGAGATCAACTACCCCGCGATCATGCGGGCGATCTTGGAGACCGGCTACCAAGGCTTCGTCGCGCAAGAGTTCATTCCGACGTGGCCCGACAAGGTGGAAGCTTTACGCCACGCAGCCAAAGTCTGCGACGTGTGATCGCTGACGCACATGGGGCCAGACAACTCTTGCCGTTTGACTTGCGTCACTGCGTCTCAGCCTCATTCCACGGCGGTAGACCGGGATTTCCTTTGGGGTCCGCGAGGCGTTTTCTGGCGAAGGCGACGTGGGCAGAGACCTCTTCGTTGTCTTCGTAGAGCGTCTTGATGCTCGTCCAAATCGCTTCGGCTTCGCTCAGTTTGCCATTCGATTTGGAAGTCTCGGCATTCTTGAGTCGCATGTTCAGGAACGAGGCCAGCGTCTCATCGCCTGCTTGGGCCACGATCTTGTCCGCTTCATCCTGTGCGAGCAGAACGTAGACGCGGAGTTCGTCCGTCGTCTTGAAGAGATCGACGATGGAGCGGTACTTGCGGAGTGCGGTAATGCGGTCGCCAAACTTCAAGAACTGCTCGGCGGCGAGAAACTGGAGTTCAGCCTCGTTGAGTGGTGGCTGACGAAGTTTGACGCGCGCCCGCATCTTGCCGAGCGTATCTTCCTTATCGACATCCACGATCAGTGTCTGTGCCCGGTCGGCATGTTTGCCGTTGGGAAACTGCTTCAGAAGTGGCTTGAGATGACCGTCACGGGCGCGGACGTGGTCGAGGGTGAATTCGGACTTCATGAGCTGCTCAGCCCGCGCCATGAGTGCGTCTTCACTCGGCCACCACGCACTCCAGAGAGTCCAGCCGATGCCGCCTGCGACCAGAGCCAAGCATAAGCTGAGAAACCAAGTTCGTTCGTAAAACTGGCTGGTGTCCTTTTTCTTTTTCTTTTTCTTGGGCTTGCCGAGTGCCGACTTCAGCTCGTTCAAATCCTTCGCGCTGGCGATCACGGTTGAGGCCGTTGCCGCTTCCAGTGCGTCTGCCGCCATGCTTTTTTGCTCGGTGATCTTGCGTCGCACACCATCGATCTTCGTCTGGACATCGAGAGCATCGAACGGACGTTCTTGCGGATCCTTTTCCAGCAGATGAAAGATCAACTCTTCGACAAACATCGGGCAGTCGGGCACCAGTGACGTGATGCGTGGCGGCTCCTCCTGCAAGTGCATCATGAGCATCTCGCCCTGATTCTCGCATTGGAACGGAGTCTCACCGGCGATCATCTCGAATAGGACGCAGCCGAGAGCGTAGAGGTCGGTCTTCTTATCGACGGGGGGCTTGCCGCGAATCTGCTCGGGAGCCATGTAGGCATACGTGCCGACCGTCTTGCCAGCGGCGGTCAGGGCGGTGGCAGTCGTGTCACGGGCGATGCCGAAGTCGGTCAGCTTGACCGTGCCGTCCTTCGTGAGCAGCAGGTTGCCGGGCTTGAGATCGCGATGAATGACACCCGCTTCGTGAGCGTGTTCGAGCGCCATAGCCACCTGCATCGTGATCTCAATCGCCTCTTCCCACGGCAGCTTCTTTTTCGCTTTGAGCACGTCCTCAACCGAGCCACCGGTGATGAGTTCCATCGCGTAGAAACGCTGGGTCCCGAACTTGCCGCCGCCGTAATAGCGAACGATGTGCGGGTGCTGGAGCTTCTTGAGAATCGACACTTCTCGCTCGAATCGCCGCTGGAGCGACTCCGTATCCGAAAACTCGGGCGAGAGAATCTTGAGTGCGACCGGAGCACCGTTCTTGGTGTAAATCGCACGGTAGACGATCCCCATCCCACCGACACCGATGCGGTCGCCAACTTCAAAAGGGCCGATCATCCGTTGAGTCATGCCGTGCGATCCATCTGTCTGTGCAGGTGACGAAGGAAGTGATGCGAGCGAAAACTTGTGGGTTTACGAAGGTTCCATTCTGAAAGCCCACTCAGACAAGTGCAATCCACTTGTCTCACGAAGGATTCTCTAAAAGTTCATCTCAACTTCACAGACAAATCTAGAGTGTCGCTCCAGCGTACTGGTGTGCCTGCACCAATCTTTTTGCTTTGTTTGCCAATTAAGGAGATGGTCATGGTCGTCGAATTGTCCGAACGTCGGAAACCAAAGATGCCGCACCATCGCGGCTTCACGCTGATCGAGTTGCTCGTGGTCATTGCGATCATCGCCGTACTCATTGCATTGCTGTTGCCAGCCGTGCAACAGGCAAGAGAAGCCGCACGAAAGACTCAGTGCCAGAACAATCTCAAGCAAATGGGATTGGCACTGGCGAACTACTACGACCGGAGCCAAGTGTTTCCTCCCGGTGCAATTATCATGTTGGGCACGTCACCCGTGAATGCCAGTGACAAGACTCTCAACTCAGCCACAACGGGAGGGTACGACATGCTCTGGCGTGCTGAAAATGGCGATCGCTGTCAAAGCTGGATGGTTCAGATTCTGCCCTTCATGGATCAAGCCTCTCTGTACAACCTTTGGAACTTCAACGTCGATGTCAAACGCAACGAGTTAGACGCTTCAGGGCAACCGTTAGCCAGCAGGAACATTCCGGGTTACCTCTGTCCTTCCCGCCCCGTAAACAAACACACCGCCCTGACTATGGGCTTCAAATCACTCGCCAAATGGAACGGTGGATTTAATGACTATGGAGGCTGTGTCGGCGCAGGCAATCTGGCGTTGAATACGGCGGGTGCTGCCGGGGACCGCACCACGTATTACGGCACAAATCCAACATCCGCTATGGGGTCGCTGGGGGATAACGGCGGAATTTTTTCTGTAAACAGCAACACTCGCATCGAATACATTATCGATGGATCGTCCAACACAATCATCGTCGGTGAGGTTCAGCGATTAAATGCTGGAGTGCTTGGACCCGCCACCAGCTTCGATGGCTGGGCAATTGGGGGTCTGCCGACACTCTTTTCGACATATGACACAGTGGTTCAATCGCAAGCAGGCATTAATGGCAAGCAACGTGAAACGGCTGGATCAGACCACACGGGCGGCGCCTATTTCGGCATGGCGGATGGCTCCGTGCGGTTTCTTAGCCAGAATATGGACATCAAAGTCTATTCGGGGCTTGGGACCATCGGAGAAGGCGAAATCAACAGCGACCTCTAACGCCGCACTTAAACAACACTCAGCTTGCCTCTACATTGCTGGGGCACTAAGTGGCGACGATGAGTTCTTTGAAGCGGATTCAAACCCACTCCGCAGCGTCAACGGGGCGAGTTCGGCACACCAGATCGCCTTTCAGGCTAGATTGGCTCGCAAGCGAGGGTCCCCATCACGAGCGCTCAGTGATGGCTTAGGCGTCGATCTTCCCTTTTCAAGGCAAACAGATTTCGAAATGCGTTCTAAGCATTTCCATTGGCAAGGAAATATCACGATGAGAATAATTGTTCGAGTCACGAGCATGGGGCTTGTCATGACGACTGCAATTGCGCTGACTGGATGCGGCGGAATTCCTGATCAACCGCCTCTGGGTACGGTTACAGGCGTCGTAACACTCGACGGGAAGCCGCTGGAATTCGTTGAGATCAGTTTCGTGCCCGAAGTCGGGCGACCGTCTGACGGGAATACGAATACTCTCGGGGAATACGAACTGACCTACGTTCAAGACATCAAGGGTGCCAAGGTCGGCAAGCACGCAATCACCGTTCGGTCGGGTAAAGTGGATAATGCGTCATTGAAAACTGCTGAAGTCAAACCAGGCAAGAATATCATCAACATTGAGTGCGCCTCAAAGGCCGACAAGTCGTGATCAACAATCGAAGCTGTTTCAAACCTGGTTGCGTTGTAGCCATGTCTTGGGAAATGTGCTTCGTTGTTTAGGTTCGTCGAGGAAGTTCTTACTGAGTCTTCTGTGAACTAACCACATGCGCCAACGGTGCCTCAAGCCCTGTGTTCAAGCTCGTTTGGTCAGGGCTATGCTTTTTTCTGATTGAACATCGGAATCATGCCTCAAAAGTTCATGTCGCCGTATTTCCAATACTCGACACGAATTGCGTGACAGCACGCATTCCCCGATGAACCCGCAATCCTCTCCCTCGCTCAGGCACTGCCGGGAGAGGGGCCGAGGGGCGTTCTTGGATAGGTTTGCCTCATTCTTTGCGACGAGTCACCGTTGTTTCTCCAAAGTGATTGGAGCCTAATGGGGGAGCCTCATCGGCGCGTGTCAGTGCCCTGCCGGGTGTGCCGCACTCTCAGATGCTTTGAAACGAGCGGATTCCCCGTCCGTTGAAAGTGTGAGCTTGAATGCACTCTCGCACTTTCGTCGAACGTTCCGGCGCACCCAAGACCGTACTTTGGATTCGCAGCATCAGATGTGGATTCCGTTCTTTCTGACCGTATTCACGGGACTCAAGTCAACGGTTTACAACCGTTCCTAAACTGTGCTCCAAGTCCGGCTCGTCGTTGCCAGTCGGTCTGTTTTTCATACAGGAGTCGATCATGCTTTGTGATTTGCTTGGAACATCGGAATCGGGGCACGTTCGCCGTCGTGGTTTCACGCTGATTGAGTTGCTCGTCGTGATCGCGATCATCGCGGTGCTGGTCGCGCTGCTGGTACCCGCCGTGCAACAGGCGCGTGAGGCGGCGCGGCGAACGCAGTGCAAGAACAATTTGAAGCAGCTCGGCTTGGCGATGCACAACTACCACGACACTCACGGCGTGTTCCCGTTCGGATGGGACGAACGCGAAACCGGCTGGCAGGCCATGATCCTGCCTCAGCTCGAGTTGTCCGCTCTGTATGGTACGTTGATCTGGGCGGAGAGCGGCTTGGGAGACTGGAACGCGGTCGGTTCGCCAAACTTAACGGCCTGCGAAAAAATGATCCCCGCATTTCGCTGCCCGAGCATGGCTGTTCCTGGGCATATTGATAACGAGAGCATTCCGGGGCGATCGCCGGTCAGTTACCGCGGCGTAGCTTCGTCCATAGCCGCATCCGATGATGCTTCAACGATCCCCGCAGGCAGCGGCACCACCGCTGCGCTGGAACAGGCAACTCACGATGGCATCTTTTTCGGTTGTAGTAACGTCAGGATGGCCGACATTTTCGATGGCACCTCGAACACCATTCTCATTGGCGAATCGTTTACCGATCCCACATACGTCAAGGACGGACAGGGAATGGACTATTGGCAGTTTGGTTCACCTCAAACGGGGACCTGGGCATTGGGTGGGATTGGTGGAACCGAGTACTCGGAATTCGTGGGAAGCACCTTCGGCAAAATCAACAGCCGACGCGATCCGACGGTCCACGGTGTCATCATGGAAATGTCGTTCGGCAGTTGGCATGTCGGTGGTGCCCATTTCACATTGGCCGATGGGACCGTGAGATTTGTCTCGGACAGCGTCGATCTTCAACTCTATCGCAAGCTGGCCACGCGCAATGGCGGCGAAGTTGTGGGCGAATACTAATGACGCACGCTCTCCAAACGATTTCTGTGAAGCAGGGGGAAACAATGGACAGGCGTGAAAACGCATTCGGAGTGGGACTCGTGCTGGCACTCGCGATGATGAGCGGCTGTGAGTCGAAGCCCAAAGCGGCTTACGGTTCACTCGGGCTGGTGTCCGTGAACGGTCAGGTGATGTTGAACGGTCAGCCCTTGGCTAAGGCGGTCATCACGTTTGACGATGTCCAAGACGGAACCTTTTCGTATGGACAAACAGACTCCGGCGGCAACTACACGTTGCAGTTGGGCTCCGACATGCGAGGCGTGAAGCCGGGCAAGAAGATTGTTCGCATCAGTACCACTCGAAAGATATTGGGACTGAATTCTTCGGAAGAGGGGGGCGAAAGCAGCTTGGATGGAGATGCCGTCAAGCCCGAGGCGGCCAAGGAACGGGTTCCTGACAAGTACTACAAGAACTCGGAACTGACGGCGGATGTCAGTTCGAGCAAGAGAACATTCCACTTCGACCTGCGCTGACGAAACGACGCTGCGGCCTCGTGAGCAACGGGTTCGCGCCGCTCACATCACCGAGAAGTAATTGGCCACCGCGAAGTCGAATGCGGCAGCGGACAGCTTGCGAGGGAGCTGTTTGTAGACGCAGAAGTTTCGCACTTGGAGCAGCAAATCACGCGGTTGGCACGAGCGAAACGGACGCTCTGTGCGGCGGTAGTGTTGTTCGATCAGATGCTCCACCGCCGCGTCGTCGTATTGGAAGCCAAGCTTCGGTGACAGCCGGCGGATGATCTCGCGGAACTCGATCTCGGTCGGGTCGGGGACTTGGATTTTGTAGGGGATGCGGCGTAGGAAGGCTCCGTCCACTATGTCGCGCGGTTCGAGGTTCGTTGAGAAAATGATGAGCTGATCGAACGGCACTTGAATCTTCTTGCCGCTCGGCAAGTTTAAAAAGTCGTACCGTTTTTCGAGCGGCACGATCCAGCGATTGAGCAACTCAGAGACCGGCATGCGCTGGCGACCGAAGTCGTCGATGACCAGTGTTCCGCAGTTGCTCTTCAATTGGAGTGGCGCTTCACAGATGCCGGTCTGTTGGTTTTGACAGACTTCCAACTCTTCCATCGTCAACTCGCCACCAGCGATGACGGTCGGACGGACGATGCGAATCCAACGCGAATCGACTCCCGACAGATCGAAGATTCCCGAACCTGTTTCATCCTTCACCTCTTCGTGGACGCCTGGGTCGTAGAGTCGGATGAGATCGCCGTCGATGCCCAGTGTGCGCGGAATCCAGATCGACGAGCCGAAGCAGTGAGTGATCCTTTCGGCGATGCTCGTCTTGCCGTTGCCCGGAGCACCGAACAGGAACATGCCGCGTCCCGAGTTGATCGCTGGCCCCAATTGATCGAGCAATTCGGGACTGATGAGCAAGTCCGAGAACGCCTGTTTGAGATCGCTTTCGGTGACATGCTGCTTGGCAATGCTCTGCCGTTCCATCGCTTTGAGATAGTCGCGCAGGCTGACGGGAGCCGAGTCGAAATACGTACATTCATCGGTGTAGCGCCGCGCCCGCTCGCGCCCCATTTCGGTGATCGAGTACTCGTAGTCACCCATCTCCGCAGTGCCGACGAACGTCAAAAGCTGGTCGTACTTCAAACCCTTCAACAGCGGATTGACGATTCCAAACGGCAGTCTCACTTGTTGAGCCACCGCGCGACCGGTGGCCGATCCCTTCGCCAGCAGGAACTTCAAGACCAGCCGCTCGATGTCGTCGGCCGTCAGCCCGGTCTCTTCGAGTCGTTCGGGAACGGGCGGAAGGAATTGGTCTTCTTCGGAGGCGGTCGGCGTCCCGAGCAGGGCTTCCACACGATCGAAGAGCGCGGACAAATGGGAGTCACCACGAGCCGCGTCGGGGACGTGACGCTTCGGCATCCAAGTTGTCGCTCCGTCCGCTTCTCTGGCGGGAGCAACGGGAGTGCTGGCGACGGGCGGATCGGAAACAGGCAATGACAGACTGGCCGCTTCCGACTTCGGCGATCGGGTAGATGAGACCCGAAAATCAGCCAGCAATTGAGACAACTTGCGAGGAGCGGCGCTGGCGGGTTCGCGGCCACTTCCCGACGAGGGGACGGCAGATTTTGGAAGCATGATGCGGTGGAGACCAAGTGAAGACCGGCTTATGCGCAGGGTCACATCCATGAAGACCAAGTCCGGACGGAGGGCGCGTCCGACAAGCCGACTGAAACCTAGGTCAGGCTAGGCCATGAAGCAAACGCCGAGTGGCCAGCACAACCGAGGGACGTTCCCTCCGTAGCAGTTGTAGGGATTGAAGTCCGGATTAGGATCGGCGCAGCAATCACTGTCGTGGCCGACGCTGCCAGCGTCGGCTCGGATGCTGGCAGCATCCGCCACGATGCGACCGCTATTGTTGCGACGGTCCTTAACTGCCTCGTAGCTTGGACGCCTCGTCCGAGCGAGAATCCGCTGGAAACGGAGGGCTGGAAACGGACGAACGAGGCGTCCACCCTACGGTTCTTCAACAGGCCGCTTCGCTATGTCGCCGGACTTCGAGAGAGGTGATGGCGAGGTCTGCCACTGGCAGTTCGATTTATGCGCGGGCATACTTCCCCGCCCAGACGCCACGTCTGCTCACGAAGTGTGCGTTCCAATTCTTTCAGGGTGAGGCATGCCATGTTCGGCAAACCGAGTCGCGCGACGATCACAACACACCGCATCACAGCGCTGGTTTCAACACTCGTCTGGAGTCTCTTCCCGATCGCGTTGGCGCAAGAGGCTGCTGTGCCGAGTGGTCCGAATATCGAACCGGTCGATTTCGCTGCGACCGCTGTCGCGCAGGCCGAACCGTCGGCGAGTCCTTCCGGCAGCGCGTGGTCGCATGTGGTTTGTTCGCCCGACGGGAAGCGTGTCGCGACGGTGTCACAGCCGGACGGAGACAAGTCGAAGGGCGAGATCGTGATTTGGAATCTCGCCGACGCGAAGCCCGTCTGTCGGTTCGAGCAGGCGGGCCGTGTCACAGCCGTCGCGTTCTCACCGGATGGTTCGCTCCTCGCACTCGGTCCCGATGGGCCACAGGCGGGAGTGAAACTGATCGACTGTGCGAAGGGAGAGTTGCGTCACACACTGCTCGGTCCCGCTGCGAAGACGAACTGCCTCGCGTGGTCCGCTGACGGCAAGCGACTCGCGCTCGGAAGTACCTTCGACAAGACCGTGCGGCTGTGGGATGTCGTCGAGAAGAAGTTCACGAAGGCGCATGAAGTGGAGTTAGGAATCATTCTTGCCGTGGCGTTTGCCAAGGACGGAACGGTTCTCGTGGCGGGAACTCCTCAGCGAGAACGTGACAGTTTGGCGATCGTCGATGCCTCGACGGGGAAGCCGACCCAATCATTAAAGGG
Organism: Schlesneria paludicola DSM 18645; assembly: GCA_945862235.1. GTDB lineage: Bacteria > Planctomycetota > Planctomycetia > Planctomycetales > Planctomycetaceae > Schlesneria > Schlesneria paludicola_A. The sequence goes on along the minus strand of CAMAYU010000011.1, from coordinate 27,939 downwards.
GCACAAGGAGTCCGTCGAAGCGGCGACGTTCTCGAATGATGCGACGGTGCTGACCTCGGCCGGTTACGACGCCACGGTGCGGTTGTGGAACCTCGCGACGGGCGAAGAGACTGCCACGCTGAAGGGGCACAAACGCGGCATTCGATCGGTCGCGATGTCGAACGGAGGGAAGCGACTCGCTTCGGCAAACAGCCGCGAATTCAAACTGTGGGACGGCGAAAAGAAGGAGTCGCTCGGTGATCTCGGGCCCGAGAACGCCGGGGCGCAATCGCTCGCGCTGACACCCGATGGATTGTGGCTCATCGCCTGCTCCGGTGACGGTCGTGCGACGGTGTGGGATGTCGAGAAGAAGACCGAGAAAACGAAGCTCGAACAAAACCCGAGTGCCACCGTCGCCGCGACCGAACCCGACGTAGCGACTTCCGAAAAACCGCCCGCGCCGCCGACGGACGCTCCCGAGGCGGAGGCCATTCAGTCACTCGCCTATTCTCTCGACGGCAAGTGGCTGGCGGTCGCGCGCGAGGATGGTCGCATCTCCATCCGCACGGCCGTCGATGGGAAGATTCATCGCGAAATCGAAGCCTTCAGTGACGTGGCTGCGTGTGTGGCGTTCAGTCCCAACAGCGAATTGCTCGCGGCGGGGAGCTTCGAGAAGACGATCAAAATCTGGAAGGTCGCTGCGGGAGAACCGATCGCCGAACTGACGGGTCACACGAACTGGGTCTTCTCCATCAGCTTCTCACCGGACGGCGCGACGCTCGCCTCGGCCAGCTACGACAAGACTGCACGGCTGTGGAATGTTGCCGAAGCGCAGGAGATCGCGGTGCTGTCGGGACACACGGCGGGAGTCCGCGCGGTCGCGTTCACGCGCGACGGGCAACATGTGATCTCGGGCAGCGGCGACCGGTCCGCCATTGTCTGGCGGCTCGCCGATCACCAAGAGGTCACGCGGTTGAAAGGCCACACGGCGGCGCTGCGAGCGATCGCGTGCTCGCCCGACGGTACGACCGTCGCCACGGCGAGCGAAGACGCCACGATCAAACTGTGGAAGACGGCCGACTGGACTCAACGCGCGTCGATGCCGGGAGCCGAAGGCGTGATGTTCTGGTGCTTGGCGTTCTCTCCTCAGGGAAGAACACTGGCGGCCGGAGCGTTCGATGGAACGGTGAAGCTGTTCGATCCGAATGAGGCCAAGGAACGAGCGACCCTGCGTGGACCAACCGATGCCATTACGGCGGTCGCGTTCGCACCCGACACGCACGAGATCATCGCGGGGAGCATCGACAAGAGCTTCCGTCGCTGGACCGCGCAGAAGGTCAGCGTGACCACCGGCGAGACGAAGGCTCCGGAACTGAAAGCGGCCGAAGCGGTGACGGCTCTCAACGCCATCACGCTCGCCACCGAGCAACCGGTCTCGTCGCTCGCGTTCGACAAAGCGGGGACTCGGCTCGCAGTCGGCACCGGCGCGTATCGGGTCACGGGATCGCTGCAACTGTGGGACATCGCCAAACGCGAGAAGAAGTGGCAGTCGGAGCCGTTCACATACGGCTTGCCCGGCGTGCAGTTCACGCCCGACGGAGGCCGCATCTTCGTCGGCAACTTCGCGGACAACTTCCTCAAGCTGTTCGACGCCACCGACGGCAAGAAGCTGAAGGAACTGCGCGGTCACCGATCGAAGGTCGGCGGCATCGCGTTCTCACCGAACGGCAAACAGTTCGCAACGGCATCGCTCGATCGAGACCTCAAGCTGTGGGATGCGACGACGCTGAAAGAGATCAAGACGTTCGTCGGTCATCAGGACTATGCGTTCTCAGTCGCGTTCTCACCCGATGGCACAAAGCTGCTCAGTGGTAGCTCTGATCGCACCGCGCGACTCTGGAGCATCGAGACCGGTAAGGAACTTCAGCAGTTCAAAGGACACACGGCGGGCGTTCAACAAGCGGTCTTCTCGAAGGACGGTCTCTGGGTCGCGACGGCGGGCGGCGACGGAACAGCCCGTGTCTGTGACGCGGCCACGGGCGACTACCGGTTCACGTTGCGCGGCCATCGCAATAAGGTCGAGTCGGTCGCGTTCTCACCCAACGGCAAGCTGATCGCGACCGCCTCGTCCGACCGCACAATCCGCCTGTGGGACTCGGCCAGCGGTGCCGAGCTGCTCAAGTTGTCTCAAGAGGGAACCGTTCGCTGCGTGCTGTTCACTCCCGACGGCAAGCATCTCGCCAGCGGCGGCGACGACAAAACCGTGAAGCTGTGGGATGTGAGTACGCTCTCGCCGTGAGGCTCGAAAACGCCACGCCTCCGATCTCGTGCGACATTTCCGAGCGGGGCGGCGTCAGCCCCCTGGCTCTTGGGCGTCAGCCCTCTTGATCCCTTCGGCGCTGGGAGCGTGAGTCCAATGGCACTCACTTTGAGCGGCACGGCGCTAGCCGCCGGTGGATGGCGTTGTGTTTCCACGCAAAGAACCGGCGGCTAGCGCCGTGCCGCTCACGGGGTGAATGACAAAGTGAGTTCCATTGGGCGTGAGTCCGCAGGATTGCGGTTCGATTGCCGATGCGACCTAGTTCAACAGACTGCTATGCCACATTTTTTCAACAGTCTGTTTAGGGGACTCACTTTTCCCACTTCGAAAATACCCAAAGCGGGCTGACGCCCAAGAGCCAGGGGGCTGACGCCGCCCCGCTCAGAAAGCGACTGTTCGTCAACGAACATTACGGCGCGGGCTTGGCCGTGATGAGACCGCGCAGGCTTTGCACCGGGACGCACGACTTGAAGACCATCTGCGGGTCCATGATTTCATCGGCGTCCGCGTCCGCGTCTGCTTCGGCCTCTCCCGCAACGGCCGGTTTCTTCGGGGCGACTTTGGGGGAATTGGCGTCGAGCTGAGCCAAGGCTCTGCGCTGCCGTGGCTGTGCGACACCGGCGATGCGTCGCGGACGGGATCGTGTGGCTGAGCCGCCCGAATAGAGCGTGTACGTGCGACTGACCTGACCAATGACGTGGCCCAGTTCATTGAAGACCGGGCCACCGCTCGAACCTTGGCCGAAGTCGGCAGTGACGTTCATCCACAACACCGCGTCTTGGTCTCGCTCATAGTTCGACACATGGCCGCTCGAAAAAAAGAAGAAGCTATCGCCGGGATGAGCCACAATCCGCGCGACTGTGCCCGGCAAAGCTTCTTCGGCCAACGGCAGCGGCTTCAGGTTTTTGGCGTCGATGCGGAAGAGGCAGGTGTCGGCCAGCTTGTTTGAGGCGAGTAGTTCCGTCACGGGGTACACGTTCTTCTTCACGTCCATCACGATCACTGCGTCGGCGGTGTCTTCGTTGTCGAAGACGTGGCAACTCGACGACAGCACGCCGTCTTCCGCGACCACGAACGCCGTCGCCAATGAAGTCTGCCAGTTCTCGTTGTCACTCCCTTTGTAGAGGCTGCACACGATGAAGACGCTCTCACACGCACGCTTGTAGAGATCGCGGTCGGAGATCGTCTCTTCACCGGGAGCGGCCAACGTCAGCGAACACGTCTTGCGATCGAGGTTCTTCCGCAGCTCAACGTCCCCCTTGGCCTGACCCGCCTTGTGCAACTTGGCTCCGGTGGTGGCGAGATGGTCGAGAACCTCGTCGATGCCGAAGACCGGGTAGGGCCGCGATTGCACGATGGGCTTCGCGGTTCGCTCACGCTTCTTAGTCTTGCGCGGGATGGGCGTCTCAGAATGAGGCCGCTCCTTCGCGTCTGCCTTCTCGGGAGCGGCCACCGGTTCGGTCGCCGTTGGTTTCTGAGCGAGCGTTTGGCCGCGATCCTGAGCGAGAGTTTGCTCGACAGGCGACCGGTCTCCTGCAAATCGCATCATGCACCAGACGACCAATGCCACGAGTGCCAAGCTTCGCGAAGGTCGTCGCAAGGGGAAGGGTTGCGGCATGGAACTCTCCTGACAGGCATGACTCAGAACGAATGACGAGAACGATTGTGGTGCATCGCAGCCGGTTCGGCCAGCGGTCCAACGGCGTCATCGCCATTTCAAAGGAGGGTGGGAGCAGCTCGCTTCGAGCGCCGGCCCACCCTCGGGAGACGTTGAGAAAGCATGGTGGACCGGCGCGGCGAAGCGCCGCTGGTCCCGCCCTACAGGTTTCGCAGACCCAACTTGGCGATGAAGAGGGCTGACGCCCAAGAGCCAAGGGGCTGACGCCGCCCGGCTCAGAGAGAAGTGACTTCGCTTACGCTTCGGGTTGGTCTGGAGCGGCACCGGTGATCGTGAACGGACTCTTACAACTCCGAGAGCCAGTCCCAGTCGATTGGCCGCGTGATGTCGAGTTTGGGCAGATCGCACTTCATCGCTTCAACGTACTTCTGCGCGGCACCCGTGTTGAAGACGACGACACGTTCGTGGGGCTTGATCCAGCCGTCGCGCGTCAGCCGTTCGAGTGCCCCGATGCACGCGGCCGTCTCGGGACAGATCGCGATCCCTTCGGAGGCTGCGACGAGGTGCATCCATTCGCGGATGCGTGCCTCTTCGACTTGCAGTGCCACGCCGCCGCTCTCCTGCACGGCGTCGAGGATCATGAAGTCGCCGACGGCCGCCGGGACGCGAATGCCGCTCGCGATGGTCGCCGCGTTGGCGAACGGCTCGGCGAAGCGCGATCCGGCTTCAAACGCCTTCGCAATGGGGGCACAGCCGGTGGATTGAACACTGACCATGCGCGGGAACTTTGGCTTGGTCCCCTCGCCCCACGCTCTGGTGGGCAGAGGGTGAGGGTGAGGGATCTTTTCTTCAATTGCCTGCGTGGTCTGGAAGGACTCGCCACTCACCCTAGCCCTCTCCCCACAAAGTTGGGGCGAGGGGACAGGAGCAGTCAGCCGACCAGCCTCCTCCTTCAGCCAACCTAACTGGCTCAGTTCTTGAAACGCCTTCCACATGCCGATCAAACCCGTGCCGCCACCTGTGGGATAGAGAATCACGTCGGGGAGCTGCCAATCAAACTGTTCGGCCAGTTCGAGGCCCATCGTTTTCTTCCCTTCGATCCGATACGGCTCCTTGAGCGTGGAGAGATCGAACCAGTTCATCCGCTGCTTGCCTTCGCGCACGATGCGGCCGCAGTCGGTGATGAGTCCGTTGACGAGGAACGTCTTCGCACCAGCCAGTCGGCATTCGTAGAGGTTCACGACGGGAGTGTCTTCGGGCATGAAGACGTAGGCTTCCAGACCGGCTCGCGCCGCGTAGGCCGCCGCTGCGCCGCCCGCATTTCCAGCGGAAGGCAACGCGACGCGACGGACACCCAAGTGCTTGGCCATCGTGATCGCCATCGCCAGCCCGCGACTCTTGAAGCTCCCCGTCGGCAGGTGCGATTCATCCTTGATCCAAAGTTGTTCGAGTCCATACCGCGACGCGATGCGCGGGCACGGCAACAGCGGCGTCTGACCCTCGCCCAATGAAACGGGTTCGGTCTCGAACGGGACCGGCAGCAGTTCTCGATAGCGCCACATGTCGAGTGGCCGCTCCCGCAGCTTCTCTTTCGTGAGCGTTCGCGCGACGGCCTGCATGTCGTACCGAACCCACAGCGGCCGGTCGTTGTGCAAAGTTTGCAGCCGATCGGCGGGAAGAGTCGTGCCGTCGATGGCCGCTTCGAGATGGGAGACGAACGATGTCATGCGGTGCGGCCTGTTGAGAGAAGGGAGGCGACGGCTTCGTACTGCGAGGAGCCCACCTCTTGCCGGCTCGCGCACATTTCGTAACTCAGGCGGCTTGCCGGAGAGGTTTCGTCCCGACGTTTGACGCATCTCAGGTGAGCCGCCTGAGCTACGGTCGTCAGTGTAGTTCCCGTTCTTCAGCGCGACCATGCGCGCTGGCGTTCCGTTTGTGGCATGGCTAGCATCCGACCGTCGCTGGAAGTCGAGGCCGCAGCGTTGCGGTTGTGCGTTCCATTCTCTCTCCCCGCAGTCGTCGAGGGATTCGACAGGAGATGCTTTGAGTGCCGCATGAGGCGGTCGCTTCTTTCCATCGGACTCCGCAGTCTCAATTGCTTCAGGGTGGGAGCGATGTTCCCGGCGCGGTCCTCTGAAGGCGGGCTGTCTGATGCGGATCCAAGCCAGTTGGGAATCGTGCTTCCATGATTTTGCAGTCGCTTCAACCGCGGCGGGCAAGCGGGTGAAATGCCCCGAGTGCGGTGAAGCCGTTCGCCTGCCGATGGACGATGGTGAGGACGAACCCGCACCACGCAAGTCATCCGGCGGCAAACGCAAATCGGAAGGCAAGTCCACGGAAGGGAACAACACGGTGCTGATCGGCGCGGCGACCGCCGGAGGCGTTGTGATTGTCGGCCTGTTGTTGTTCATCGCGCTCAAGCCCGTGGCGCAGCAGTTGCCGCCGCCACCGAATGTTCCTGCTGCGGTGACACAGTCGGCACCAGTCGTTGCTCCATCGCCGGTGGCTCAACCGACCGCAACGAACGTCCCCGCAAACCCCGCAGCGCTCAATCCAACAACTACCGGAACAGTCCCGCCCGCGACTCCCTCATCGACGGCACAAACCTCAGCGGCAGCCGCTCAGCCGATTGGCACGGCTCCCGCCACAGGAACGTCGGCAACGACTGTCGCAGCGTTCCCTTCCGTTACGGCGGCTTCCGTGGAGGGAACGTCCGCCCCCAAGAAGGCCCTCGAAAAAATCGACGATGAGCAGCTCATCGCGCTCGTAAAGCCGTTCGTCGTGCGGATCAATGTGATCGGTCAGGAAGGACCGAGCGTCGGCAGCGGTTTCGTCGTGAACATCGATGGGACGGTCATCACGAACTACCACGTCATCGCCGGCGCGAAAAACGTTGAGGTCGAGTTCGCGAACGGGACGAAGGCGAAGGGGCTGGGCTATCGCGCGGTCAACACGAAAAAGGACATCGCGATCATCAAGATCGAAATGCCCGCCAGTGCGCAGGCGGTCGTGCCGCTCGCCGAAGCACTCCCCGGTAAAGGTGCCGAGGTGATGGCGTTCGGCGCACCGCTGGGCCTGTCGTTCACCTCGTCGAAGGGGATCATCAGCGCACTGCGGAAGGAAGAGGAAATGCGAGACCCGTTGGGAGCCGACGTGAAAGGCAACTGGTTGCAGACCGACACCCCGATCTCACCGGGCAACAGCGGCGGGCCGCTTGTGGACCGCTACGGCCGCGTGGTCGGTATGAACACGATGCAGTTGACCAGTGGCCAGAACCTGAACTTCGCCGTGTCAGCGCAGGACATAGATGAGGAACTGAAGAAGTCTCCTCCGGAGGTCAAGGAGTTCAAGCCGGAAGACCTCAAGGAAGACACGAAGTCGATCTTGCGCAAGTTGGCCAGTGAAGAGCTTGGGACCGAACGGGGTCGCAAACTCTTCGCCGCTGTCGAGGAGAATTGTCTGCTCAACGCGACCGACCGAAAAACCGTGGCACTCGACGCATCTGGACGCGGGTGATCGTCAAATCACAGGGGGCGATCGAGAAGTCGAAGATTCAGTTGTGATTTGGCGAGCCAGCCGCCGATGCGGCGGTAATGTTTGTGATCCTCGAACTGAAGAACTCACGCAAAGGAACGGCGGGAACGCAGGAGTTGAAGAACACCGCACAACGGATCTGCGCCGAGCCTCACGCCAAGAAGTCCGAGTCCCCGTATGTGATGGTCTGGAAGGACGAGGAAACCATCGGCACGATCGCACTCGGTGCCCTGGTCGAGGGAAAGTTTCCCAAACAGGCCGACGAGAAACAGGCCAGCTTCTTCGGCAAGTTTCGATCGGCCTGCATGAAGGCCGTGCGTGAACAGAAGGAAGCCGACGACAAACCCAAGTCCGACGGCGGCGACAAAGACCAGGCAACCTCGACGGAAGCAAAAAAGGATCCGGCCCAGTGACATCCAGTTCTTCTTCGCCAGACACACCCATTGAAAATGCGCGTTCCTCCGAGCCGGGGGCCTCGACGCTGACGACGTGGGACGCAGTGAGTCTCATCATCGGCATCGTGATCGGCAGCACGGTCTTCAAGACTTCCGGACTGATCTTCGCCAACGTCCCCGGTCCGTGGTGGGGGCTTGGTCTGTGGATCGTCTGTGGCGGGTTGTCGTTCGCCAGCGCGCTCTGTTATGCGGAACTGGCGACGGCCTATCCGAGACTCGGCGGCGAATACAACTACTTGACGCGGGCGTTCGGGCCGTGGGCCGGATTTCTGTTCGGGTGGGCCGAGTTGTCGATGATCCAAACGGGCAGCATCGGCGCGCTGTCGTATGTCTTCGCCGAGCACGCGGTGACGGTCTTCGCTTTGCCGAGCAGCGCAATGATTTGGCTCGCGCTGGCGGCGGTTGTCGTGCTGACGACGCTCAACATGCTGGGCGTTCAGGCCGGAAAGCGAACTCAAAACATGCTGACCATTGCGAAGCTGATCGGCATGGGACTACTCGTCATCGCGGGGCTGAGCGTTGCCGGAAGCAGTTCGCTCGCCGTTGCGAAGCCGATGTCCGAAGCGGGCTGGCCATTCGCGCTGATCCTCGTGCTGTACGCCTACGGCGGCTGGAACGATGCCGCGTTCGTCGCGGCTGAAATGAAGGATCGTTCACGCAACATCCCGCGTGCGCTGTTGCTGGGAATCGGAGTCATCACCGTGTGGTACGTGCTGCTCAACGCGGCGTATCTCGGCGCGTTGGGCTTCGAGGGCCTGCGTGCCTCGCACCAACCGGCGGCCGATGCGTTCGCGAAGGTGGTCGGCGCGCGTGGCGGACGGGCGATGATCGTGCTCGTGATGATCTCGGCGCTGGGGAGCGTCAACGGTGTGATCTTCTCCGCCGCGCGATTGCACGCGACCGTCGGAGCCGATCACCGATTGTTCGCGTTGCTGGCGAAGCAGTCTCCCCACGCGAACGTTCCCGCGCGGTCATTGCTGGTTCAGGGTGGCATCACCGTCGCGATGATCCTCGCGCTGGGAACGGATGCCGGACGAAGCACGTTGGACGCGGGCCTCGTCGCGGTCGGTGCCACGCCGGTTCCGTGGGGCAAATACTTCGGTGGGTTCGAGACGCTCTACGCGGCATCGGCTCCGATATTCTGGTCGTTCTTCTTGGCGACCGGCGTCGCGTACTTCGTTCTCCGTTGGAAGGACCGCGACATTGAACGACCGTTCCGCGCGCCGCTGTTTCCGCTGTGCCCGCTGCTGTTCTGTGCGATGTCCGGCTTCGGACTGTACTCGGCGACGCTTTACGCCTGGCCGCTGCTGCCTCTGATCGCCGTGCCGTTCCTGCTGGGCGTGCCGCTCTACTTCGTCAGTATCGGCATCAGCAAGTCGCAGTGAAAACAAGCCGCGTGTAACCGCAACGTGACTCTTGGGCGTCAGCCCAATGGCACTCACTTTGAGCGGCACGGCGCTAGCCGCCGGTGGATGGAGTGGTGTTTCCACGCAAAGAACCGGCGGCTAACGCCGTGCCGCTCACGGGGTGACTGACAAAGCGAGTGCCATTGGGCTGACGCCGGCCCGCTCCGAAATGCAGCGGAACGAGCAGGCATTCAAAGATGGGTCACGGCCAGAAAGCTTGATTCAACTCGACGAACTCATCGGCCCAGTGATAGTGATCGAGCAGTCCGGCGGTGTCTCGACCGAGGAGTCGAAAGGCCACGTAGATCGCTTCGATCGTGGCGAGGCCACCGTCGGGATCGACGCTCACTTTGGATGTGCGCGGGTAGGCCGTCACGACCGGCGGCAGGCTGCGGAGCGGGATGTCGGCGAACATCCTTTCCATCGGCTGCACATGCCGCCACGTTCCGTCGAGAATGAGCAGCCCGAGATTCGCATCGGCCTCGCTCAATAACGGCCCGCCGATACCGAGTCTCACGTAGCCGGTCAACTCGTAAGGCATTCGCGGAAAGTTGCAGAAGGCGAAACCGTCGCGTTGTCTGAGTGTGCGAACCGTACACTTGCGACGGCGCTCACGCGGATGAACGACAACCACGGTGGGCGGCGGCACTGTTTCGGCAGAGGTCGGTGTCACGAGTGGCCGCGCCGTGGCTTGCGTGTCTCCGGGCAATTCACCGTCTTCAGCCATCTTTTCACGATCCTTGGGGCGAGTGTCACTCTGTCCAAAGGGAGGCTACATTGACGGCGTGAACTCCGGCAAGGAACCGTCTCGCATGTCTCTGATCGTCGTGTGTACTCACTGCCTGACGTGGATCGAGCCTCACGCGGATCGTTGCACCGAATGTGGTGTGATCGTGGATGTCGATGCGCCCGATCTCGATGACGAGACACTGGCCGCACGATTGGGAGAGCCACTCGCGGAACTCGGTCCCGTCCGCTTGGAGCGTCGAGGCTGGCCCAGCCTTGGTCGCCTGATCACGACGAGTGAGGGAATTCTCTTCCTGCCCGATCACGATCAGCGTCAAAACGGCGCACTCGAACCTCGGCGCGACGAACCGATTCGCAGGGCGAGTTGGTTCGATCAGTTGACTCAATGGTGGCAGTCGGCCCGCCAGCCTGCGGTCACCGCGATGCCGGTCGCCTGGCGAACCAGTGATCAACGCTCAGTGTTCACTGCATCACAGTGGCTGTTTGAGGCACCCGGCGGCTTGTTCGTGCGACGGTCCTCTGTTCGTAGAACACTCGCGCGATGGAACCACTTGAAGATCGAACGGCAGCCCCTGCGCAGTGTTGTGCTGGCTCCGGTCGCACACGGTGACACCGTCAGACAGTTGTTGAGCCGTCTTCACGAACAAGCGGCCTGGCCGCTGTGAGAGATGCGGCATTCCTCCGCAGGGCCATCACCTTGTTGGGGTGGGATATTGGGTGCCACGGTCACGGAGCTTCGACGTGGCCGTGAGAAAGAGAACCAGCCTTCACTTCCACGCACGCCACGTCGAAGCTCCGTGACCGTGGCACCCCGATTTGAACATCGGCGATTGCTGTGGTTCCGCAGTGCGTTGGTTGTCAGAGTGCGCACGAACTTCGTAGTGTCTCGCCTCCACGTACCGCCCTTTCAAATTGCGATGAGTTTCCGGATGGAATCTGAGGTCACGCCGTCTCCTTCTTTGCCGCAGCCAGCGTCCATTCAGACGCCGTTAGCGGGAGGCTACGTCGAACTGCTCGCGATCGCGGTGCCGATGGTTTTGAGTTCCAGCACGCAATCGCTGATGCACGTTGTCGATCGCGTCTTCATGACGTGGTACTCCAAGGAAGCGGTCGCGGCGGCGCTGCCCGCAGGAATCCTGTTCTGGTCGTGCCTCAGCCTGCCGTTTGGAATTGTTTCGTATGCAAACGCGTTCGTGGCGCAGTACGACGGCGCGAAACAACCCGCTCGCGTCGCGGCGGCGGTTTGGCAAGCGGCCTATTTCGCACTGGCTTGCGGGCTGCTACTGATCCCGTGCGCGTGGTTCTCCGGTGCGCTGTTTGATTTGGTCGGTCATGAAGACAGTGTGCGAAAGCTGGAAACGGAGTATTTCTCATGGCTCTGTTTGGGAGCGGTCTTCGCGCTGCTCCCCGCCGCGCTCTCGACTTTCTATAGCGGGCGTGGAAAGACGCGAATGGTCCTGCTGGTGAACGGGGCCAGCGTGATGGTCAACGCCGTCCTGGTCGTGATCCTCGTGTTTGGATGGGGGCCGATTCCCAAGCTGGGAATGACCGGAGCCGCCATCGCCACGAACTTGGCCAATGCGTTTGCCACGCTCTGCTACGTGTTCCTGCTGACGCGATCCGACGCGCGAGACACCTATCAATTTTGGACGCACTGGCGATTCGATCGCCGACTGATGCGCGACCTGTTGAAGTTCGGCGGGCCGAGCGGATTGCAGATGTTTCTCGACGTGGCAGGTTTCACGGCGTTCATCATTGTCATCGGTTGGATCGGCAAGCACGAACTGGCGGCCACGAACATCGCCTTCAACCTGAACACGCTCGCCTTCACGCCGGTCATTGGCGTCGGTATCGCGGTCTCCACGCTCGTTGGACAGCGGATCGGTGAGGGACGCCCCGACATCGCCGAGAAGTCTGCTCGCAAAGGTTTCGTTGTGGCGGGCGGGATCATGGCCTTTTGTGGATCCGTATACGTCTTCGCGCCGCAGATCCTGCTGGCTCCTTACGCCTATCACGCTGACGGTGAAAACTTTCAGGCCGTTCGCGACGTGGTGGTCGTGCTGCTGCGGTTCGTCGCTCTCTACTCGTTCTTCGACGCGATGGCGATCGTGTTTGGATCCGCCGTGCGCGCGGCGGGAGACACGACGTTCTCAATGATCGCCACCTGCCTCTGCGCTTGGGGACTCCTCGTCACCCCCACGTATCTGACGTGGAAGTTTTACGGGCCGAGTCTCTTCTGGAGTTGGATCTGGTGTACGGTCTACGTCACAGTGCTGGGCTTCGTGTTTCTGATCCGGTTCAGGAGTGGCCGTTGGAAAACGATGAACCTGATCCACCACGAATCGCCACCGCTCCCCGAGACGCACCTGTGACACAGGCCCTATTGGCCGGCTGGAGTTGTTCCGCGAGGCGTCGTTCAACTCTCTCAAGGTTTTTCCGGCAACGCTTGGGCTTTGTCCAAGCACAACACCAACCCGCAGTGTGAGTTTTGAAGTTACGCACGTTTCACGGTGAACGGCGTGACCCTAAAAATGAGGTGGGTTGGGGGCTTCATCCTCGCCCCGGCTTTGCCATCCGCGTTACTTCTTCCCCGACGGAATCGTGAGGACGAGAGCCGAGCGACGGGCGTCCTCGCTCACGCTTCGGGCGGGTGTGAGGCGTTTGTTCTTTCCTGCTCCGCGTCGATCTCGGCGTGGCAGTCGAGATAGAAGGTTTCGACCTTGGCTCGAGCCCACGGAGTTTTTCGGAGGAACTTCAGGCTCGAGCTGATGCTCGGGTCGTGCGTGAAGCAACGAATGGGAATGACGCGGCCCATTTCTTCCCAGCCCCAATAATCGACCATCCGTTCGAGAATCTTTGCCAGTGTGATGCCGTGAAGCGGATCGTTGGGATGGTCTTGGTCGGGTGGCACGGTCGTTTGGCTTTCGAGTGGATCGGAGGCGGAAGGGCTGGCTGCAAGTGGATCTCGATCGGCAGTAACAACGTGACCGACTCATCGAAGCCTGACACGCAAGTGAAGGAGTTCTCGACGTGACAGCTTCGCTTGCGCGTCAGGCTTCGATGTGCCCTGTTCTGTGTGCCGCCGGATGGGGGCCTCAGTCCTTCGACTTCACCGGGCGGAACGGATAGACCCATGACAGCAGCGGGTGGACGTAGCGGGTCTGGACCCAGACCTTTCCCTGACCGGAGAAGCGACAGACGAGGCCCTCACCGCCGAACAGGAAGTTCTTGATCGTCTTCGTCGGACGCGAGCCGGGAAGGACGACCACCTTGTAGTCCAGCGTGTCTTCAAACGCGACGATGTAGCCGGTATCGACGACGTACTCATCGGCGACATCAATCTCCAAGATGGCTCCGAACGAATTGAAAAAGAGATCGCCCTTGCCATGAGCTTTCAACAGGACGAGACCCTGTCCACTGAAGAAGCCTTTCGCACCTTGCCACTTCGCCGACAACTCGACTCCTTCCGAATGGGCGAGGAACGCGCCGCGCTGCAGATAGAGGGAGTTGTTGTCCAATTCGTAGTGCATCATGTCGCCCGGAATGCCGGGGGCGAACAGCACTTCGCCCGGAGCAGTCTCGGCCGAAAACGTGTTCACGATCAGGCTTTCTCCCGCGAACATCCGGCCGAGAGCCTTCTTCCAGCCTCCCTTCATTCCCGCCTTCATCGTCAGCGACGGTGTCATCGATGCCATCGCGGCCGGTTCCGAATAGACTTTTTCACCCGGCTGCATCCGCACGGTGACGATGGCGAAGTCGGGACGCTGGGAAATCTCGAAGTCGAGTTGGCTCATGCTGACCTTCCTCTGAGCGGGATGTGACGTGGATGAATTGGAGTTGAAGAGGACGGTGCGACTTGCTCGTTTCACCGTGGCTTGAGCTTCGGCCCGACCAGCTTGCCGAAGTTGGGCGGGTTGTGGCTCTGACAGTACAGCTTCCCCTGACCGTTGAACTTGCAGACCAAACCTTCGCCGCCGAGGAAGCTGCCGATCAAGCTGCGTCCCGCTTTGACGATGCGGAACTGAAGTGTGTCCTCGAACGCAACGATGTGACCGGTATCAACGATGTACTCGTCCTCCACGTCCACTTCGTAGATCGCACCGAAGCTGCTCAGGAAGACCGATCCCTGACCGCTGCACTTCACCCAAAAGAGGCCCTCACCGCTGAAGATCGCTTTGCCGAATCCCTGCCAAGTGGCATCGACGGAAACCCCGGTTTCGCTCGCCAGCCAACTCGATCCTTGCACGACCAAACTGCCGCCACGAAGGTCGTGATGCACGATGTCACCGAGCATCGTCGGGCCAATGATGAGCGTCTGGTCGGGAGCCTGCGCGGTGAAGTGGTTGAGAAAATAATTCTCGCCCGCGAACATCCGTTTCAGTCCCTTCATAAATCCGCCGCTCCCGCCCTTCTTACCGGAAGTCGTCTCGACGGCGATGCCGGTCGTCATGGCGATCATCGCGCCGACTTCACAGGTGATGGTTTCGTTGGCACTGAGCGACAGCTTGGCCACCGATGCGGCGGGGCGAGCCAGAATCTCGTACTGCATGAGACGAACCTCTCAAGGGAGATGTTGTGGGGGAGCAAGTTTGGTAGTGCGGGACGGGTTGTTGAGATGACCGTTCGGAAGCGGAGTGCAAAGTGAGAAGTGATCAGTGCCAAGTGCAAAATGTCCGAGTGGGCCGATCGAAATCACTTTGCACTTTGCACTGTTTTCAACCGAGCGGCTCAGCCGCTCACGATGCTTGGAATGGATGACTCAGATGTGAGCATTCATCCACGCGGTCAGGCCGGTGAAGTTGCGGGACTGCATGTAGATTCGGCCGGGGCCACGGACTTTGGTGACGAGACCTTCGCCGCCGAAGAAGCTCGAAAAAACACCGCCTGCCATACCGACGCGGATGTGGATCGTTGGCTCATAGGCGACGAGATGCCCGGTATCGACGATGTACTCGTCGGTGATCTCCTTGGCGAAGATGCCGCCGTAGCCGGAGAACCAGACGCGGCCCTCGCCTCGCACTTTCAGTCGGAACAAGCCCTCGCCGCCGACGAAGCTGGCCAGCCCGGCCCAGCCCATGCCGAGTGACACGCCTGGCTCACAAGCCAAGAACGCGCCCGGTTGCAGATAGAGAACGGTCCCTTTCAGGTCGATGCACTCGATGTCGCCCGGCAGTCCCTGAGTGAGCACCAGTTCGGCGGGGACCTTCGAGGAGAACTCGTTCACGAAGAGCGACTCACCACCGAAGATTCGCTTCAAAATGGCGCCGAAGAAGCCGCCGCTCCAGCGCGTCCGCATCTCGACAGTGGCACTCATACTGGCCATCGCGTCGGCTTCGGCGATGATGCGATCGCCGGGTTTTAACTGCACCAGAATGTTGGCAAACGAAGGACGGTTTCGCGTGGTAGCTTCCATCAGTGGTCCTTTGCAGCAGAGGGGAATCAACGACCGATTGAACAACATCCCACCGGAATTGTGTGCTTGAGGGGAAGTTTGAATGGAGTACTTAACGAGTACTGCGAACTACCACCCGGCGTGACCAGAACGGTCGTCACTTGTCATCCTTCAACGGGTTGAGGTGTTGCTGCACATCGTCCCAGTCAATGTCGAGGGGACGATATTGCTGTGCTCCAAGCTTCGCAAGCGCACCGCGTACCGTGGCAATCCGAGCCTCGTGTTCGGGGTGTGTACTCAGCCATCTCATCGCGGCGGGCAGGTCGTCCCCTTCGTCTTTGAGCATCTCGAAGAAGCCTGCCAGCTCCAGCGGATCAATGGCGGCGGCATGAAGCAATTGCACGCCGACGATGTCCGCTTCGGTCTCCAGTTCACGGCTGTAGCTCGTCAGTGCGGCCGACTTTCCCAACTCGACGCCGATCGCCACCAGGCCGCCCACGTCGCCGATCATCAACTCAATGGCGACCACGATTCCGAGTGACTCGGTGATGCGCTGCAAGCCGTGCCGCTTGATCGCGTGAGCCATCTCGTGGCTGAGGACTCCCGCCACTTGCTCCGCCGTTTTCGCCTTCTTCAGCAGCCCGGTGTAAACGACCATCTTGCCACCGGGGAGACAGAACGCATTGACCTCGGGTGAGTCCATCACGCGCACTTCAAATGTGAGGCCCTTCAATTCGGAATGCGGTTCCAATCGAGACACCATCTCTTGGACGGCATCGACGACCACCTTGTCCGTGACGCGTGTTCCTTCCAGTTCGAGCGATTCCAGCGCCAACTTGCCAATCTTTGTATCGACACTGACAGGCACGGCGACGATCGACGCCTTGGCGACCGCGATCAGCGCGTAATAGCCGCCGATGAGGCACAACACGCTGACAATCGCCATCCCCAGCAACCACATTCGCCAGCGAATGCCCTCGGAGAGACGCTGGCCGCGCACTGAGGACAACTGTTCGGCCAGCTCGCCTCCGGATTCCATGTCGAGTGCAGCGGGGAAACGGCGGTCCTCGCAAAAGATCGTCAGTTTGCGATCGGGTGTCCGGCAGAAAACCATCCGCCCGCTGGCACCGCCGATGTCGAGTTGGCAGTCGCGATAGAGGATTCCGAATCGCTGACCGGTTGAGGTGAGGGCGACCATGCCACTGGTACTCAGCTCGATGGTGGCGCTCGCGCGGCCTCCGTCGATCTCGTCGCTGAAGACGCCCCCTTCAAATTCCGATGGACCGTACATTTCAATCAATCTCCCGCCGAGTCGATCATCGGCCTGATCGACATGAGTCCGATTTAGGTGAGCCGGGCGGCGTCAGCCCCCGGACTCGTCGATGTAAGAATCCGGGGGCTGAAAGCCCACTGGCCGCTCGCATCGCGCCACGGCGGGCGTATGTTACGTTTCTGCGGCCCACTCTTCACGCCAACGATCTCTCGATAGAAAGTCGCGACATGCTTGCTCGCATCCTTGAACCCGAAGTGATGGACACCGCTGCGGAAGCGAGCGACTACAACAGCATGGACCACAGCGCGGTGAATCGCGTGTTTGTGGATGAACTGCTCGCGGCGGCGGCCACGGTTCCGAAGTCGTCGTCCGGAGCGTGGCAGATTTTCGACGCTGGGACCGGCACCGCGCTGATCCCGTTGGAGCTGCTGAGTCGTCCGGTCGCCGTCACGATCACCGCGAGCGATCTGGCCGAACAAATGTTGATCGTCGCGCGGACCAACGTTCAAGCGGCCGGACGAGCGGACTCGATCCGACTCACGTTGAGTGATTGCAAGCAGCTCCCGGATGACGACGCCACCTACGACATCGTCATGTCGAACAGCATCGTGCATCACATCCCGGAGCCGTTGTCGGTGCTGCGCGAACTGTGGCGAGTCCTCAAGCCGGGGGGCCTGCTGTTCGTTCGCGACCTGCTGCGGCCGGATGATCTCGCCACACTCAACCAGTGGGTGCGAACGTACGCGGGCGAGGCGAACTCGCACCAGCAGCAGATGTTTCGAGACTCACTTCACGCGGCGCTGACGGTTCGCGAAGTGAGTGACCTGCTGGCGTCAATCGGCATCCGCACGGACGCTGTTCGCGCGACCAGTGATCGCCACTGGACGGTTGCGACGCGGAAATTGAAGTCGTAGTCCGGACCAAGGGGCCGGACTACGGCCCCCATTCGACTGATTTCGACTTCTGTCGGTCACGTCAATGAAGCATTTGCCTCGGTGAAATGTGGAGACGGTCGCACCGTTGAACCCTCACGCGACGCGGTTCAGTCTCCCACGAGACTCTTCAGCGCGGAGCCGACTTCGAGAATCGCTTCCGTCGCCGCGTCGAACTGATCGACGCGCTTGACGAAGGCGTGGATCAGTCCCTCGTAGCGATGCAGCGTCACCGGGATGCCGGCTGCGCGGAGGGCGTCGGCGTAGGCTTCGCCCTCGTCGCGCAGCGGGTCGAACTCGGCGGTCTGGATCAGTGCTGGAGGGAGTCCGTTCAGCGAGGCCGCTCGCAACGGTGAGGCATACGGCTCACTCATTTGCTGCGGCGAGCTGACGTAGTGGTTCCAGAACCACTTCATTTGCTTCGTCGTCAGGAAGTAGCCGTCGGCGTTGTCGTGATACGACGGTCGGTCGAAGTCGCAGTCGGTGATCGGATAGATGAGAGCTTGAAACGCGATCGGCGGGCCGCCGCGATCGCGCGTCATCAGACACAACACAGCGGCGAGATTCCCACCCGCACTGTCTCCGCAGACCGCGATCCGCGCGGGATCAACGTGAAGATTGGCGGCCTCGCGCACCACCCACTGCAACGCGGCGTAAGCGTCCTCAATCGCAGCGGGGTATTTGTGTTCGGGAGCCAACCGGTAATCGACCGACACGAACACGAAGCCTGATGCGCCGGTGAGTCGGCGGGCCACGTCATCGTGCGTGTCAATGTCGTTCAACACCCAGCCGCCGCCGTGG
Source organism: Schlesneria paludicola DSM 18645 (assembly GCA_945862235.1). GTDB lineage: Bacteria > Planctomycetota > Planctomycetia > Planctomycetales > Planctomycetaceae > Schlesneria > Schlesneria paludicola_A. The sequence continues at coordinate 9,482 of CAMAYU010000011.1, read as the reverse complement.
AAATACAGACACGCACCGAACGGCCCGTCACCCATTGGCCAGTAGATGCGGATGCGCAACTCGCTCCCCTCCGGGCCGGGGATCGTGCGCGTCTCGACTCGCGCGAGTTGCGGAGGCTCGCGCTTTACCGCGCTGCCGAGAACCAACGCGCGGCGAGTCGTTCCGATGGGAAGCTCCTCCAGCGAGGGCGTCTTGATTCGGGCCAGTTGAGCGAGAAAATCGGCAGCTTGCGGATGGAGTGGCATGGTGTGTGAGAGCCAGAAGGAGGTCGATCGATACGGTTCGCGGGCGATGAAAAAATGTCGGGCATCGAACACCAACCCGAAGCGTGAGCGAGGACATCGGGAGACTTGCCATCAGTCGCCTCCGACCTCGCTCACGTCCTCGCTCACGCTTCGGGTTGGTGTTTACACGGCTTCTGGGACCGTCCACTTCCCCTGAGCGGCGGCTATGATACGCGCCGATTTCACCGGCACCACTCACAAAGGAATTGCGATGTCACTTGGCGGAAAACGGATCCTCATCATTGTGGGCGACGACTACGAAGACCTCGAACTTTGGTATCCGAAGCTGCGGCTGATCGAAGCGGGGGGTGTCGTCACCGTGGCGGGGCAACAGGCAGGCAAAGTCTATCGCGGTAAGCACGGCTACCCGTGTCTGTCCGATGACGTGCTGGGCGAGATGAACTCGGCCGACTTCGACGGGCTGCTCTGTCCCGGCGGTTGGATGCCCGACAAGCTGCGGCGTGATCACAAAGTGCTCAGCCTCACACGCGAGTTCGCTCAGGCAGGCAAGCTCGTCGCGGCGATCTGTCACGGCGGCTGGATCCCGATCTCGGCGAACGTCTATCGAGGCGTGCGCGTGACCGGCTCACCGGGAATCAAGGACGATCTCATCAACGCGGGCGGCCTGTTCGAGGACGCGGCCGTCGTCGTGGATCGCCACTTCGTCAGCAGCCGCAAGCCCGACGATCTGCCTGATTTCTGTAAGGGGATGCTGGAGGTGCTGGCTCGCTGAGGTGAGTTGGGACTGGGGTGCGTGGGGTCTTCGAATTTGAAACGCGAAGCGTTGAGTCCAGTTTGGAAAGAGATTGCAAAGTGCCAATTGGTAATTGCAAATTGATAATTGAAAGGCGCTCGCAGCGAGACTTTTGCTTTCAATTTGCATTTAGAAATTCGCAATTATCAATTTGCAATCGCCTTCCTTCGTCGGCCTGAGGCGAAGCCCTTGCTTGCACGTCGGGCTGGCTTGGGAATGCGATCTACTTACCACGAGTCGCGGTGGCATAGCGGGCCAAGGCCATCAGCGGGAAGTAGAGGCTGTAGTAGTGATAGCGCAGGTAGAAGACGCGCGGGAAGCCGGTGCCGGTGAACTCGGTCTCGTGCCAAGTGCCGGTGGGTTGCTGTGTGCTGAGCAGATAGTCCACGCCGCGCTGCACCGCGTGTGAGTCGGCTTCGCCCGCAGCGATCAGACCGAGCAAGGCCCATGCGGTTTGAGACGCGGTGGGGATGCCGGTTCCTCGCAAACTGGGGTCGTCGTAACTTGCCGCCGTCTCGCCCCAGCCGCCGCAGGATTGCTGCTTCGACTTCAACCATTCGGCCGCGCGCCGTAGTCGCGAGTCATCGGGTGAGACTCCGTTCGCGATCAGGCCGACCAGCACCTGCCATGTGCCGTAGAGATAGTTTACGCCCCAGCGACCGTACCAGCAGAAGTCGTGTTGCTGATCGCGCCAGATGAAGTGGAAGGCGCGTTCGTGCATGGCGCTGTCGGGGGAGATGCCCAGCCCCGCGAACGATTCGAGCACGCGCGCTGTGATGTCCGAGGTGCTCGGGTCGATCATCGCGTTGTGATCGGCGAACGGAACCTTGGTCAACACCTCGCGTGTGTTGTCGGCGTCGAATGCTCCCCAGCCGCCGTCCTTACTCTGCATCGACTTCAGCCAGCGGACGCCGCGTCGCATGGCCTGCACCATCGGCGTGGCGGCTTGAAGTTCGACGATGGCTTTCTCGGCGGTGGCCGAACGTCCGCTGAAGACGATCGGTTGGTCGTCACGCTGCTCGAAGGATGGACGCCCTCGTCCGTCGTTGCTTGTGGAAGAGCGGACGGACGAGGGCGTCCGTCCTACGGTTTGCGAGCGGCCGCGCTCCGGTTCATCGAACAGCTCCATTGCCCAATCTGTGCCGAGTCCTTCGGGCAAGCATTTGCCGAGTGCGATCAGCGCCATGCAGGTGTCGTCGATGTCCGGGTAGAATTCATTGTTGTATTCAAAGTACCAGCCGCCCGGTTCGATGCCCGGATGAGAGAGCGACCAGTCGCCGGGGTGCTTCACTTCCTTCGACAGGATCCAGTCGATGGACTTACGGATCGCGGGGTCGTGCCGCGAGACGCCCGCGTCGCGCAGGGCGATCGTCGAGATGATCGTGTCCCACACGGGCGAGAAGCACGGCTGCAAGCGGACTTGTTCGTTCTCGCGAATGACCAGCTTGTCGAGTTCCTGCAACTGCTGTTGGATCACGGGTGAGTCATCTTTGTAGCCGAGACATCTCAGGCCGATGATCGTCCAGACGATCGGCGGAAAGATCGCGCCGAGGCCGTCGCTCATTTCGAGTCGGTCGAGAATCCAGCGTTCGCAGCGAGCGATGGCTCGTTTGCGCAGCGGTTTGATCCCGAGCCGCTCACCGAACTTGATCGCCCGGTCCACACGCTGAAAGAACTTCGTCCAGTTGATCCAGCCGCGCGACGTTCCTTCCTGATTCACGCCACCAATTTCGCGCGGCATGGTCTTGGTGGGGGAGGCAAACAACTCGTCGATGCGTTGTTCGGCGGGGAGTTTCGTTTCGGGCTGACACGCCCAGAGCAGGCTCAGCGGAACGACGATCGTCCGCGACCACGCGGACATTTCGTAGATGTTGAACGGTGCCCATTTTGGCAACAGGATCATCTCGGGCGGGACCGCCGGGCAGGCCGAGTACGGGATCAGGCCGAGCATCGCCAGGTAGTACCGCGTAAAGCTGTTCACACGTTCGACGCCTCCCGCGCGGACGATCGCGTCGCGGGCGCGGGTCATGTAATCGGCTTGAGGATCATGGCCGGTGATCTTCAGCGCGAGATACGCCTTGACCGAGCCACTGATCTCAATCGGCCCACCGGGAAACATCGACCAACCGCCGTGAGCCGACTGCTGAGCGAGCATGTATGCCGCCGCTTCTTTCGCTCGTGGCGACTGACCTTGGCCGAGAAACGCCAACAGCAGGATGTACTCGGATTCGAGGATCGTGTCCCCCTGCAATTCGGCGCACCAATGCCCGTCGTCATGCTGAAGCGAGAGAAGGTGATCGCGCGTGCGAGTCACAGCGGGGCCGAGTCGAGTCTGGATCGAAGCCAAGTCGGGCATGGTTCCGGTCGAAGAGGCCGCCGTCGAACCGGCGGGTTGAGAAGGCGAGAAGCCCAGTTGTCCCGAACTCATTTCAGGTGCGTGTCCTTCCTGGAAGCGAATCAAAAGATCGAAGTCCGTGGCCGACGCTGCCAGCGTCGGTTCGGATGCTGCCAGCATCCGCCACGATGCGACAGTTATTTCTGCGCCGGTCCTTAGCGGGCTGTTGAGTGGCGTAGGGTAAGCGTCTCGCTTGCCGGTTTACTACTGCAACACGGGCAAGCGAGACGCTTACCCTGCGGGCGGGATGCTAAGAATCGGCTTTCGTTCGTGCAATTGCAGCCCGCTCGAACTCAGCGAGGACACCGAGCAGCAGGTGTCTCAAGCGTGTACCCGCTTCGTTGGCAACGGCGACGACATCTTCACCCGTCACGGGAACGGTCGTCGCCGCGAGGCATTCATTGGTGACGACGGAGAATGCTAGGACAGGCAATCCGGCGTGAGCGGCCACGAGTGCTTCAGGGACCGTGGACATGCCGATCACGTCGCCACCCGCCATGCGGAAGAAGCGGATCTCGGCTTTGGTCTCGTAGTTGGGGCCGGTCACGGCAACGTAGACGCCTTGTTGCAGGGATAGCCCGGCACGTGAGGCGACGTTCAACGCGGTCTCGCGCCAATGTGGCGAGTACGTCTCGCTGATGTCGGGGAAGCGCGGGCCGAAGCGGTCGTCGTTCGGGCCGATCAGCGGGTTGAGGCCCATCAGATTGATGTGGTCGGTCAGGACCACGATATCACCCGTGTGGAATTCCGGGTTCAGTCCGCCACTCGCGTTGGAGAGGATCAGCAGTTCAATTCCGAGGGCGCGCATCAGTCTCACGGGGAGCGTGACTTGATCGAGCGGGTGGCCCTCGTAAACGTGAAAGCGGCCCTCCATCACTACGATCGGCAGCGAACCGACTCGTCCGCAGACGAGGCGGCCACGATGACTCATCGCGGTCGCGGGTGGGAAGTGGGGCAGGTCGCCTCGCTCGAAGGTGGCTTCGATCTGCATCTCGTCCACGAAGCCACCCAACCCCGTGCCGAGGACCACTCCGACGCGCGGCACGCAATCCCACTTCGACCGCACGATGTCGGCACAGGCGGCAACTTGGTCGAACGAAGGGGAGTTCATGGGGAGTGGAGGCTTGAGGTACGAGTTGGAAGTGGAAAACTTCGATTCACCGTCACGCAACACAAAGGGAAAGGTTTCCGAGCGGGGCGGCGTCAGTCCCCCGATTCTTGGGCGTAAGCCCGCGTGAGAAGAACCGGGGGGCTGACGCCGTGCCGCTCAGAAGTCTCATCACTGCCCACGCGGTGAAACGACGGAATGACCATCACGAGAGTCCCGTCAGCGTTCCTTTGGAGTCGCGGAAGTTGTTCGCTTCGACGCCCATTTTTTGGACGAGTGTCAGCAGGACGTTGGACAGTGGCGGCGCGGAGTTGGTGTCGAAGGCCAGATGCTGGCCGTGCTTCAACCCGAGTTTGTGACCGCCCGCGACGAGCAGCGGCAGGTTCTTGGGCGAGTGTTCGCCGCCCGCGCCCGAGTTCATGCCGGAGCCGAACATCACCAGCGTGCGGTCAAGCATGTTGCCGTCCGCCTCGGGAGTCGATTTGAGGAACGTGAGGAACCGGCCGAGTCGTTCGAGATGGAACCGGTCGATCGCCGCGAGCTTTTTGAGCATCCCGTCATCGCCGCCGTGGTGAGACAGCTCGTGATGGTTCTCACCGCCGCCGCCGTAACCGCCTGCCTCGCGCGACCACTCGTAAGCGATCACGCGCGTGGTGTCGGTCAGGAACGCGAGGTACGAGACCTCCAGCATCACGTCGAGCCACATCGGCCGGTCGTGCGCGTTGCCAGGTTGAGAGGCGAGTTGCAGGTCGCGCGGCTCGACCTGCGGCTTGGGAACATCGACCCACGCTTCGAGTCGTTGCACGCGCTGCTCGGTCTCGCGCACCGAACCGAGGTATTCGTCGAGCTTCCGTTTGTCGCTTTGACCGAGCTTCTTTTCGAGCGACTTTGCCTCACCACTCACGCTGTCGAGGATCGACTTGCGTTCGGCATAACGACGCAACGTGGCGGCTCGATCAGCGGCGTTGTCGGGGACGAAGAGTCGGTCGAAGAGTTGACGCGGCGAGTTCTCGCTCGGCAGCGGAGTGCCGCTGCGATCGAACGACAACGTGTGACTGTGACCAGCGGAACCGGTGCCGCTCGCGTCGGAGAGTTGTAGCGACGGGAACCGGGTCTGTTTGCCATGCCGCTCCGCGACGATCTGATCGGCGGAAACGGAGTTCGAGTAATCGGCTCCCGGCACCGCTTTGAGGTCGGCTCCTGTCAGCCAAGTGTCCGCGCCGCTGTGTCCGCCCTGCGACGCGGGATGTCCCACTCCCGAGATGACCGTGAAGTCGGCGCGATGATCTTTGAGCGTCTCCAGCGTGGGCGACAGTGTGTAGTTGGAGCCGCTGTCTTTCGGCACCCAGTCCAAGATGTTCACGCCGTTGGGGACGTAGCAGCAGATCAGGCGCGGCTGCACGGAGTCGGACTTTGCCAGCGGCTTGAATTGCGATGGCGCGGCCCACACGCGCGGCAACATCGCGTCGAGCAACGGCAGCGAAACGGCGGCACCCAGACCGCGAAGAACATGGCGTCGGCTGAGTCGAGTGGGCATGAGCGGCATCCTCTCAAGAGTCGGTTGGCAGGCGTGGTCTCGCAGAGCGGTGGCATCATAGAAACGAACGCCGCCATTTTCGACGCGGGTGATGGGCGCGGTCGTCTTTCGAGCGGGACTGAGGTTCATCGGCACTCACTTTGCCGCCGTTCTCTCCGTGAAAGGACGTTCTTTGGCGGAGTGAAAGACGACATTGGCCGACTGCGAACTGATACCTCGCGCGGTCAGTGATGAGACCTCTGAGCGGGGTGGCGTCAGCCCAATGGTTCTTGGGCGTCAGCCCGCTTGGGAAGAACCGGGGGCCTGACGCCGCCCCGCTCGGAAGGCAGAAGAGGGCTGACGCCCAAGAGATCGGTGGGCACACCTCACCTCTGTTGTCTATCGGCTGTTGTCCAGCCGGATGATGCGACCGGAGGCGAAGCCGCAGATGATCCAGTCGCCGAGTGGCGACATCAGGACGCGGGTGATGTCTTCCGGTGGAGCGAGATGCCAGAGGAGGCCGCCGTCGTCGTTGATGAAAAAGAGTTGCCGTTCCAGTGTGGATACGACGAGGTGTTTCTTGGTGAAGCCGCAGGCGATGAGATTGACGGTGCCGTCGGAAACGAAGCTGCCGCGCGATTTGCCTGCTTGGCCGTCGAAGAGCTGTGCGCCGTGAGTGAATCCGGCGAGGAACACGTGGCGACCGTCGGCCGTCGCGGCCATGTCGCCCACGTTGGACCAGGACTTTTCCGTCCAGACGATATTGCCAGTCAGGGCGTAGCGTCCGACCAAGCCATGATCGGCGGCACCGATCAGCTCGCGGGACGTGGCGAGCAGTTGGATGTATCTCAACGGACGAACGGACTCGAAGCGACTGTACTTTTTGTTCTCGGCGGAGACGACCATGTTCACGCCATTGGCCATGGCGATGGCGAGGTGCGTGCCGTGCGGATCGATGGAGATGGCCGTCACTTCATCGGGCATCTCGCGCGTCCAAGCGAACTGCAACTTGCGATCGAACCAGCCGACCATCACGTTGTCGTAGGCCGCTGCTCCGGCAGTGCCATTGTCCGACCAAGCGACTCGTTGATACCGATGCCGCGTGCGCGACTGCGATTGAACGCGACCGCGTCGGTCGAGCAGAGACAGCACACCGGCCGCATCGGCCGCGATGACTTCGCCCGTCTCGCGACCGAGCCGGATGTCGATCAGCGGAGCATCGACCGTAAACGACCAACGGAGCGTCGGTGAGACGCCCCGTCCGGTGTAAACCCAGTCGTCGATCGCTCCGTCATTCATCGTGTGGCATTCATCGTTTGGCCATTTGTTTGCGGAGGACTTCCAGCCCCGCTTCCACATCCCGGTCGTCGTCCAGTGAGTCTTTGCGGCGACCACGTTTGGCCGCAGCTTGTGTCTTGTCTTCCGGGATCGTGATGTCGGGTTTGATCCCGATTTTTCCGAAGGTCTCACCGTTGGGAGCGTAAAACTTGGCGGTTGTCAGGCGGAAACCGGAATCAGCCTGACCGGGCAGGATGCTCTGCACAGACCATTTGCCGTAGGTCTTGCGGCCCACGATGGTCGCTCGGTGATGGTCTCGCACGGCACCGGCGACGATCTCACTGGCACTGGCACTGTCACCATCGGTCAGCAGGACGAGCGGCACATCCCACGTCCCTTTGGTGTGAGCTTCGTAGATCGAGTTCTGATCGGTGGTGCGTCCCTTTGTCGAGACCAGCACGCCGTCGGCGATGAACCGGTCGAGGACTTCCACGGCCGAATTCAACAGTCCGCCGGGATTGCCTCGCACATCCCAGATCAGAGCCTTCATGCCCTCGCGGTTGAGCTTCATCAGAGCGGCATCGAGTTCCTCGACCGTGTTCTTCTGAAAGCCGGTCATGCGGATGTAACCGATGCCGTTACTGCGATCGATGATCTTCACGATCGGGATACTTTTCACTTTGACGGCCCGTCGCATGAGGGCTGTCACCCGTTCTTTCCCCGTGGCGGGATCCAGCAATGTCAGGCGGAGGCGAGTTCCTTCTTTGCCTTGCAGCAACTGAGCGGCTTCCTCGGTGGACATCTTGCGGCTGTCTTTGTCGTTGATCTGGACGATCAACTCACCGGCCATCGCTCCCCCCTCTTCGGCGGGACTGTCGGAGAGCACGTTCATCAACAGCAGGCCCTTGCCGGACTCTTCCTTCATCTCGATCCCGATCCCCACGAACTCACCGTCGATGTTGTTGTACAGATCGTCGAGCTTGCCGGGCGTGAGATAGCTGCTGTAGTCGTCGAGCGAATTGCAGCCACCGAAGACGAACTCCATGACGACGGCTGCCGGTGCCAAACCGAGTTCACGTTGAGTCAGATCGCACAATTCGGCCACCGTCCGGCGAGCCTGATCGTGACTGGAGACCTGTTTGTTCCAGTACGTTTCTCGCAGCGTCCGGCGAACCTTTGAGACTCGCGCCGGTTCTGCATTCGGCAGATTGCGATGCAGAAACTTCTCGTTGGCGAGCGCGAAGTACAGGCTTTCGGTTCCGTGGGCGAGGACGTTCGTCGGTGTGACGGTGTCCACGTAATAACGTCGCACCTTTTCGAGCATGTCGTCGAAGTACGTCATTGAATCGAGTTGCGACAGCGGCAGGAGTCGATCTTGGAAGGACTTGTCCGCATAACGACGGTCGATCGAGAAGTGTCGCCGGGACTGTCGCAAGCCGGACTGAAACGACTCATTGTCGGGCCACGTCTTGAGCGACTTGTCGTAGTGCTCGATCGCTTCCGCCCAGCGGCGTTCGGTCCGAAGTTCGTTCCCAACTCGCTGGGCCTGCTGCTCATCGTTGGCAACAATTTCGGTTGAGGAACCGCCCGCATAAGCCACCTGCATCGGCGAACCGACGACACTGATGGTGACGGTGGTTGTCAGCGCGACAACTGACCGTCGAAAGAGCGCAGAGAAAGACATAAAAGCCCCCTCGGATTCGTTGAGCCAAACCAGTACGCCGATCCCGCTCACTCCCCCTCGAAGTGAACGCTGGCGTGACAAGTGGCCACGAATCCCTGTGGCAAGTCGTCATCAGGCGATGCCCGACGACGACAGCCGCGTTGTCGAAAGTGAATATAGGCCGGGTTTTGACCTTGGTCAAACTGCACTATTTCTTTGTGGCCAGATTGCAATCGGCACAACGCGACAGGCTTACCAGCCAGGTTCCAACTGCTCTGATTGCAAGGGTTTGGCAACCTAACGGCGACTGAAACGGTCAGGCAATTTGGCCGTCAGCACGCGAGAAAACGCGGCGACGACGGAGCGGAGCGAAGGGGCGGAAGGTCGAGCCGGTTCCGCCGACTCCACTGTGCCTGAGGAAGGTCGGGGTCAGGTGGTTCAAAGTTCATTTTTCGCGGCGAAAAATGAACTTTGAACCACCTGA